>DATCWE010000324.1:0-3827 GCA_036566495.1 Gemmatimonadales bacterium
GTGGCCGCGTGGAGCCGAGAGCTGCCGGCCCTGGAGGAGTACCGTTTCGCGATCGAAGCGGTGCGGCGGGAGCGGGACCACATCCTGCCCGCCGAGCAGGAACGGCTGCTCGCACGCCTCGCGCCGCTCGCGGAGGACTGGCCTCTCGCCTTGTATCATCGGCTGATCGCGCGCACCGACTTCGGGACGGTGTCCACACCAACTGGCGAGCTGCGCGTGCTACGCGACCGGGGCGCGATCGGCGGGCTGCCCGATGCGGCGCTCCGCGCCGAAGGAATCCGCAAGCTGTGGGCGGGCTACGCCCAGCAGCGCGATCTCTACGCCGTGGCCCTGGCGGGGACGGTACGCACCAAAGACGCGCTCGCCCGCGTGCGCGGCTACCGCGACGCGCCGGATCAGGCCTACCAGGCGGCCTGGCTTTCGACCCCCGAAGTGCTGGCACTGCTCGAGCGGGTGCGCCCCGCCGCCCGGCTGTACCGGGAGTTTCAGCGGGCCGGCGTGCAGCTCTCGCGTGAACCGAGGCCTGCGACACCCAGCACTCCCCTGCGCTACAGCGTGGGTCAGGCGGCGGCGGCCATTCAGGCGGCGCTCGCTCCGCTCGGCAATGCGGAGTATGCGCGGGAGCTCGCGGCGCTGCTCGATCCGGCCAGCGGCCGGGTGGACCTCTCCGGCGGATCCCACCGGGCCGGCGGCGGCGGCGCGACGGGGTACCCCGGCGTGCCCAGTACGATCTACCTGGAAACATTCGGCGGGGCGTATCCCGATGTCTCGCGGCTGGCGCACGAAGCGGCTCACGCGGTGGAAAACCAGCTGGTGAACCTGCACGGCGTCCCCGGCATCTATGCGCGCGGAGCACCGTACCTGAGCGAGGCGTACGCCCTGTTCACGGAGCTGGTTCTGGCGCACTCGAACTACGAAAAGGAGACCGAGCCTCGGCGCAAGCGGGCATACCTGGGACAATTCCTGAGCCACGCCATGGAGCTGTTTCACGGGGCGCAGGACGCGGACCTGGAGCACGCCATCTACACCGCAGTCGAGGCGGGCGGCGGGCGCATCGGCGCCGACGAGCTGGACAGCCTGACCCGTCGGGTCGATACCTCCTACAGTATCGCCGCTGAGACCCAGCCCGAGGTGCGCGAGCGCTGGATCACCGCGCGACTGCTCTACGAGGATCCGCTCTACCTGTTCAACTACATGTATTCCGGCCTGCTGGCGCTCCAGCTCTTCGAGCGTTACCGGCAGGATCCGGCGGGATTCGGGGCACGCTACGTGGCGCTGCTTTCCGCGGGTTACCGTGCGCCGCCGACCGTGGCGGTGCGGGCGGCGTTCGGGATCGACCTCCAGGCCCCGCACTTGCTCGACGAGGTGACCGCATTCCTGACGACGCGCCTGCAGGAGTACCGGGCTCCGCTGCCCGACCGTTAGTACCTCAGAACAGCCGGACCGCTTGACCCTCGCTTGACGCCTGCGGGATATCCTGAATGCACCCTGTCATCGTCAAGCAAGGTCACCATGTCGCATCGCCCGGCTTCGTCCCTGTTGGTGCTGTTCGCGATCGGCGCCCTCTGCCGCAACACCGTCGCGCAGGAGCTCCCGCTCGCCCGCGTCGGAGCCAGGGTCCGGCTCACTCTGCAGGGGGCGAACCAGCGCAGCGTGGTCGGCTGGCTGGCGGAGGTTGGACCGGATTCCCTGATCCTGGCGGGCGAAAAGACCCAGGATCGCCGAATCCTGCTGCGCTCCCTGGTCAGCCAGGTGGAGGTCTCGCTCGGCCGGCAATCGCGGGTCGGCAGGGGGCTCGTGCTCGGCGCCGTCGGTGGCGCCCTCTTCAGCGGTGCGATTCTCCTCACGATCGTCGCCACGACCCCTTCCTGCGGCGAGGCGGCTGATTCCCAGTGGTGCCACAAGGCCAGCGCCGGCCAGGTGCTGGGCGCGATTAGCCTGGGCGCAGCGAGCGGTGCATCATTGGGCTACGACCTGACCAAGCATCCTCGCGATATCTGGGCTCCGGCACGCTGGCCGGATGGGGCGCCAACGCACCCCGCGGCCGGGCCCCAGCCAATGCTCGGGGTCGGCATGGTCGGCGGCCATCACGCGTTGCTGCTCGGCATCCGGCTGACGCGCTGAAGCTTTGTGGCCAGGGCAACCGCAACGGGGCTTCTGGTCGACCTGGCCCGAACGCCGGTCTACCTTTGGAGCACAGGTCGCAGTGGCGTAATCCCGCTTCGCCGCCGGCCGCGCCCGGCAGGAGAGCAATCCATGAAGGCAGCTCGCAGCAGCCTGGTGTGCGTGGCGTTCGCCGCGGCCTGCACCGCCGGCAGCGGTGACAAGGGCCCCGGCGATGCCGCCGCGCTGACGGAGTGGTCCTTCGATTCCACGATGGTCTTCCCGGCCGATCGCTCGCTCACGCGTCCGGAGGATGGGATCGCGCTGCCCGACGGCCGCCTCATCGTGAGCGATCAGGTCCATGGCCTGCGCCTGGTAGAGACCAATGGCACCAGCAGGCCGTTCGGCGACCTGCCGGCCAAGGGATATCAGCACCGTCCGCCGGAGCACAGCGGCGGCGCCAACGGCGTTTCGCTGGAGCCGGACGGCACTCACCTGTTGCTCGCCGACGTGTTCGGTGCCGCGATCTACCGGGTCGACGTATCCAACGGAGCGACGGAGAAGGTTTACCAGCACCGCTACGGCATCAATACCGCCGTGCGCGATTCGAAGGGAGCGATCTGGTTTACGCAGAGCGCGCAGAACCCCCCGGAGGCGGGCGAGGCACGTATGTGGGCGTCGGTGGAGGTCCCCCGCCCTGAAGGGGCCCTGCTCCGCCTCGCTTCGCAGGATGGCCACCTCGCGGCGCAGGCCGAGGTCATGGTGGATTCGCTCTTCTTCGCGAACGGCGTGGCCATCGACGAGACGAGCGGCTATCTCTACCTGGCGGAGACCGTGGGCGGCCGCGTGTTGCGCTATCGCGTGGATCCGGGGACCGGGCGACTGAGCGAGCGCACCGTCTTCCTGGACAGCGTGGGGGCCGACAATCTGGAGCTGGACGGGGAAGGAAACCTCTGGGTCGCGTCCCCGCTCAGTAACGAGGTGCTGGTGGTCAACACGGTAACCGGCCGGCGGCACAGCGCATTCCGCACGCTTTCGCCGGCGCAGCAGCAGGTCATCGCGGAGTTTACCCGCCGCGGGGCGGCGGGTGCCTCCCGCATGGAGCTGATCACGCCGGCGCAGTGGGCTCCCCTGCCCGGCCTGATCACCGGGGTGATCGTGGGGCCGGGGCGGAGCCCCGTGTACCTCACGGGACTGGGGAATGCCCTGCTGAGGCTCACTCGCTGAGGAGTATCTGAGCGCGTGACCGCCGCCTGGCTCGCTCCGGCCTGCCGCTGATGGGTTCCCGCTGGGCCATTTCTCCCGGAGCATAGAATGGTCGTCCTGCGAACCTTCGCGAACCGCCACGACGCGCACGTCGCCAAGGTGATCTTGGAGGCGAACGGTCTGGCTGCTGCCATCATGAGCGACGACGCGGGAGGAATGCAGCCCTGGATGCAAGGGCTCCTCGGGGTACGGCTGTTCGTGCGGCATGAAGACGCGATGCTGGCGGCCAGGCTCCTCGATGCTCCACCGGCTTAGGACCGCCACCGCGCAAACAGGACCGCTTCCATGCCAGCGATTAATCCTGATCCCAGGAAGATCAAGAGCTTCCGTTCTGAGCAGGCATTCGAAGCCTGGCTGGCTGCGAACCACGCGAGCGCGACCGAGCTCTGGCTCAAGATTCACAAGAAGGACTCGGGTATGCCGACGGTGAGCTATGCGCAGGCGCTGGATGTGGCGCT
>DATCWE010000325.1:0-15248 GCA_036566495.1 Gemmatimonadales bacterium
CTTGGCAGGTCGTAGCGGCCGGGGCCGAAGCCGAGCTCGGCGTGCCCCGCCAGCCGCTGGCCGCGCAGCAAGCCGCCGATGGAGTCGAAGCTCGCGGTGCCCTCGGGCCCGCCGCTGTCGATCACGCCGCGGGTCCTCACCCGCACCGTGACGTAACCCGGCCATTGGGCCGGGTGCGGGAAGAGGGGAGCCGGCTGGAGGCTGTCGCCCGTGACGATCAGGTGCCACACCACTTTAGGCCACCAGCCCACCTGGCCCGTCGCGCTCGCCGAGCCGTTCAGCAGCGTCGCGGTCGAGCTGTCCAGCGTGACCTGCTCCAGCCCGCCGCTCCCGGTGAGGTGGGCCTTCACGCTGCCGACCGCCGGCGCGAATCCGATCCCGCGCAGGTCGAAGCGATAGTGGTCGAGCGTGCCGTCCAGCGTGAGCTCGCCCGAGCGCAGCGTGGTATTGCCCGGCGCGGTGAGCTCGATGCCGCGGATGGACACGTCGCCCAGGATCACCGGCAGCGGCGTGCGCGGCCGCTGCAGCCGGGCCTTGGCGGTGCCCGCCGTGTCGGGTGGGGCGGAGTCGGGCAGCGTCAGGTGCACGCCGGATGCGTAGACCCGCTGCAGGTCGATGCGGCCCAGCAGCAGCCGGGAGGGCCGCCAGTCGAGCAGCAACGTGTCCACCTGCGCGGTGAGCGCGCCCGACCGGTAGGACACGCCGAGGAGGTGGAGCGGCCCCTTGAGCGGTCCGCGGATCTCGGCAATCTCGATCCCCTTCGATTTGCCGAGCGCGATGGCGATGACCTTCTTGGCGACGTCCTCGCGCGACAGCGCGAGCAGCACCACGATGGTGCCCAGCAGCAGGGGGCCCACCAGACCGATCAACAGGCCCAGCAGCACGCGTCGCCGGCTCACAGGTCCGGCCCCATGGTGATGTGGATGCGGAAGGGCTTGTTCGTGGAGCTGAGGCCGAACGCGCCATCCAGGCGGATGATGCCGATCGGCGAGATGAAGCGGATGCCGCCGCCGATCCCGTAGGCCAGGTCCTGCACCGACAGCTTCTGCATCGCGTTGCCGGCGTCGACGAACGCCGCGAGCGCGAAGCGCGACAGGAACCGGTAGTCCACCTCGGCGCTGCCGACGACGAGCGCAGGACCGCCCAGCACGTGGTTGAGCGAGTCGCGCGGGGCCAGCGTCTCGAAGCCGTAGCCGCGCACGCTCACGTCGCCACCGGTGAAGAAGCGCAGCGTCGGGGGCAGCTCGTGGAACTGGCTGGTGAAGATGCGGCCCAGCTCCCCGCGCGCCAGCACCCGGAAGCCGGGCAGGAAGCCGTACACGACCTTGGCGGTCCCCTTGAGCTGCAGGAAGGACGTCGTGGAGATCAGCCCGGAGGTGCTGCCCTGGAACTCGATCGTGGTCTTGATGCCGCGGCGAGGGAACATCTTGTTGTCGGCCTTGCTGCGCTCCCAGCCCACGCCGGGCATGAGCAGGTTGGCTTTGCCGCTGTCCACACCAATCTCGAACCCCGCGTGCTGAAACGTCAGCGAGACCGTTTCAGCCCAGCCCAGGCGGTGCCGGGAGATCCGTGCGCCCCCGAGGTAGGTCCGGGTCGCGAAGCTGTTGCGCGGCACCGCGCGGGAGAAGCCGGCCAGCAGAGTGAAGACGCCGGCTTTGTGTCCGATGCCGGGGATGTTGTACTTGCCCCAGCCGGTCTGCTCGATCTGCGACAGCACGATGCCGGCTTCGGCGTAGTGACCCGCCGAGTTGATGCGTCGCCACATCCCGTTGGAGCGCCCGCGCGGCCCGGTATCGGTGCCGTAGCCCACCCCCACCTCGTAGGTCCACAGCTTGCGCGGCTCCAGCAGTACCCGGATCGGGACCTCGAGGTCCTTGGCTTCGTTGCGCTGCGGCAGCACCTCCACCCGCGCGAAGTACGGGTCCTCCGCGAGCGCGGTCTGCAGCTCCAGCAGTTTGCGATGCGTATACGGCTGCCCCTCCTTGAAGGGGATCCGCTTGCGCAACAGGCCCTCGTCGAGGAAATCCTGCTCGAAGCGAACCGGCCCGAACTTGTAGCGCGAGCCGGTGTCGAAACGCAGCACCACGTTGGCCGTGTGGGCGTCCCGGTCCACCACCACCAGGGTGGTGTCGAAGTTGGCGTCGAGATAGCCGCTGTCGTTGGCCGCCGTGAGGAACGCGAGCTTGCCGGCTTCGTAGCGCTGGTCGCGCAGCGTGTCGCCCTGCTGCAGCGGGAAGTTGGTCACCAGGTTGCGGAAGGCCAGAGCGTCCGCGCCAGGTCCGTTCAGCACGATGTTCACGTTGCGGACCCGCACCGGAACACCCGGATCGATCACGTAGAGCGCCACCCACTCGGAGCTGCCCGGCTGCAGCGACTTCGCGATGCGCGGCTCGTAGTAGCCGAAGGGCCGCAACGCCGTCTCGATCTCGGTTTCGGCGCGGCGGTGCAGATGCACAATGCGAGTGTGGGTGAGCGGCCCGTCCGCGGCTTCCTGCGCCAGCTGCAGCACCAGGCGCACGTTGCGCTCGATCTCGGTGCTGACCCCGGTAATGTCCACCCGAACCCTGGTGGAGTCCTGCGCGATGAGCGGGGCCCCGGCCAGCAGAGTCGTGATGCTGAGCGCGCCGAGCAACCGAAAGCTGCTGGTCGAGCGATCCATCCCCGCCTCCCCCGCTGTCTGAAAATGGGAGACGCCGCCCGGAAAGCACGCTGACACGCGGACTTGCACCGCCCGCGCAGGTCGGTCGCGGTGCGGAGACTGCTCCCTCCCATCGTCTCTGCTCAGGACGGCGGGGACCGCTCCGCTAACTGTGATGGTTACAGGGCTTACGGCATTGGAGGAGCGCGATGGCGGTGGGTGGGCTGATGACCGCGCTCTGTTCGGCATCGGCAAGCAGCTGATCGGGTTCTATCTGGGCCGGAGCACGATCGCATCCACTTACGGCGCCGCCGGCCCGGTCGTGGTGCTCCTGCTCTGGGTCTACTACTCCTCCCAGGTCGTGCTGCTCGGCGCCGAGTTTACCCGGGTGTACGTGGAGCACCTGGGCAAGCGCCCCCGGCCCGGGAATTTTGCCAAGCGGGACCCCAAGGCGCATCCCTCGGCGCCGTAGTGTCGCTTCCGGTGGGTGCCGTCACCTGACCGGTTCGCTCCTCCAGAAATCGATGCCACCCGCCTGCTGGCCGACGTCTACGCTGGCGACGCGAGTAAAAGTCCGCAGCTCGATGATGTCGACCGTTCCCGGCTCCGAGCCGACGCCTTCGAGGGTCACGAAGGCGTAGCGATCATCGGGAGAGATCACCAGGCCGCTGGGAACGCGGCGCGTGGTCGGCACCCGGGCCAGCTCCTTGCCGGTCGTGGTCTCGATCACTGAAACCGATTGCCCCCGCTTATTGGTGCCGACGATCAAGCGGCCGTCGTGGCTCACCGCCAGGTTGTAGACGCCGTCGCCCGCGGGAATCCGGCGCCGCAGCGTCCAGGAAGCGACGTCGATCTCGGCCAGGTCGTTCGATTTGTTGCAGGCGACCCATACCGTCCGGCCATCAATCGAGGGTTGGGCCCAGGTCGGCGAGCAGCTCACCCCGGCGGGTGTGGGAGCCGTCATGGGCATTCCCATCGCACCCGGCGGCCCGCTCATGCCGTGCTCGCGGTCTTTGGCGAGGAGAAAATGCCGGGTTACCGTCATCGTCGCGGCGTCGATCTCGATCAAGGCATCGTTCATCATGCAGGCCGAATAGTGCCGGCTCCCGTCCTCTGAAAGCCTGGAGCCGTGCGGCATGACGCAGGTGGGGATCCGTTTCACTTCGACCAGCGGATCGCCGCTGACCACGGACACGGAAGAAGTCACCATGTCGCCGTACAGATTGAAATTCACTATCCACGCATACTGGCCCCCGGGCGCCACCTGAACGGTCGCGGGGAAGCGGCCGAGGCCGACCCGTCCGGCCGGCGCGCCGGTTTCGGTCGCGAACTTCCAGAGCGCGCCGTTGGGGGTGCCGTGGGCGGTGGTGACGTAGTACCACTTGCCGTCGGGAGAGACGGCGATCCCGTGGGGTCCGAGCAGCTCGGTGGGGTTGTTTCCGATGCGCTGCTGCCGCTCGACCCGGACTCCGGCGGGGCCGAAGCGAACCAGCGAAATCCGGTCGTTCCCTTCGCTGGCGACGAACACCAGGTAGTCGCGGTCCGGTGGGTCGGGAGGTCGGGGAGCGACGGCGTCCGCCGCCGGTGAGGGTGGCGTGGCCGGGCGCGAGGGCGCGCAGGCGACCGCGGCCCCGAACACCCCGCATGCCGCCAGTGCGCGCGACATCCGCACGCGACCTTCGCCTCCCCGGCCGCAGGGCACGGTGCTTACGGCAACACCGGCGTGGTCGGACGCTTGGGATTCACCCGCACGATCCAGAGCCCGTTGTTGAAATCGTTGACGTAGGCCAGGCCGTCCTTGGGGTTCACGACCACGCCCCAGTTGAACGCGGCGTTCTTGACGATGCCATTCAGGTCCGCCGTGTTGAGCGAGGCCATCTCCCGGTGCTGCGCGCGCAGGTCGCCCTTGAGCTCGCCCGAGATATCGAAGACGTGGAAGCCGGCATCGTAGGCACCCAGGTAGAGCGTGTCTCCCGCTTGCCACACGTTGTGCACGCCACCGTTTTCCGGGGTGTACCATGCCACCGACCTGGGATGCTCGATGTCGCTCACGTCGACGACCTGCAGCGTGCCATACATCCGCTCGGCGGAGGCGTCCTTGGCGCCCTGCACCGTGCCGTTCATGTAGACCTCATCGGCAATGAAGACATACTTGCCGCCGCGCTGCCGCCAGGCGGTGTGGGTGCCGCGGTCGAAGCCGGGCCGGGTGACGTCTTCGACATCCTTGTAGAGCGAGTCGAGGTTGTATTTGAACTGCGAGACCAGCACCGGTTTGTCGGGCCGCCCGCCCCACTTGCCGTTTCCGATATCGAGAATCACGAGGCCGTCGTTCCAGTAGCTGGCGTACATGAGGCCGTCGACGATGTCGAGGTCGTGGACGTAGCGGGCCGCATCGGGGCGATTGGTGCGCCATTCGCCGGCGCGCGACGGGTGAGCCGGGTCCTTCAGATCGACGATGTCGATGGCCCCGGTGCCGTCATTGGTGATGAATACGTAGCGGCCGTACCGGGAATCCTCGTAGAGGTAGACCGAGTGGACACCGGCCGCGACCCCGTCGACGAACTGGGCGATCTCTTTGGGGTGCAGGGGGTCGCGGGTGTCCGCGATCACGATGCCGTTCTTGCGGTCGGCCGCGCCTTCCCGGGTGAACACCATATAGTTGCCGTCCGCGGTCGTCTGCATGTCGTTGACCAGGCGCGTGTTTGCCCGGATCGAGTCTACGACGACGGGATTCGCGGGATTGCTGATGTCGATCGCATATACCAGATCGCCGCCCTCGTGGGTCCCGAGATAGGCAACGGTCCCATTCGGATGGATCCATACCTCGGAGGTCGCGAAGCGGGTGCGAGGAAGCCGACCCACGACGGTGACGGACCGCCGCACTTCGCGCTCGCGCACGGTGACGGTGGTGCTCGCCGCGCGCGGCCCCAACTGGGCCGTCACGGTGTACGTGCCGGTGCGATAGCCCACGAAACGGCCCTCCGCATCGAGCTCGCCGTCCCCCGGCGAGAAGCTCCAGGCGGGCGTGAGCCCCGGGATGGCGTTGCCCGCCGCGTCGCGCGCCTCGAGCGCGAAGCGCACCACGTCGCCCTGGCGCACCGTGGTGCGGGCGGGTGTCACCGCGACGCGTCCGATGCTGGCCGGGACCACGCGGATCTCGAGGCTTCCCTGCGCGCTCGCCGCCTGTGCGCTCAAGCGGGCCCGTCCCGCTGCCACGCCGGTCACCACGCCGTCCTGGTCCACCGTGGCGACCTGGAGGTCGCTCGAGCGCCAGCGCACGGGATCGAGGGCGCGATCGTTCGCTTGGGAGTAGGACAGCGCCTGCAGGCGCAGCGCCTGTCCCGCGACGATGGTCGCCGCGCGGGGCTCCAGCTCGATTCGGACGGCCGGGCCGGGAACCCCGTGGAACTCGGCGGAGGTCGAGTCGACGAAGACGCGGCTTCCGGGGACTGCCGCCGTGAGGGCCAGGGGGAACTTTCCCACCGAGCTGGCCACCAGCCAGAAGGTCTCCGGTCGAACCGTGCCCTCTCCCTGCCCGCCGCGCAGGGTGACCGAAAGCACCGCGTTCGGTACGGGGGTGCCGTTCGCATCGAGGGCGCGCAGCACGAGTCGCACCGAATCTCCGGCGGTAATGCTGCGCGTGGCCGGCTGCAGCTCGATGCGCGTCACCGGCGATGGCGGCAGTTGTGCCGGGGCAGCCGCGGGAACCTGCTGGACCAGAAGGGCGATCGTGAAGCGTAACACGCGGAGCCTCTACGGAATGGGTGGCGGTCCCGAGGGACGCGGCGGATGCAGCTCGTACCCGACCGGCGGCTCTGCGCCCATCAGGTTCTCGACGAAATAATCCCAGCGGCGCCGGATCATGTAGGGCTCGCTCCCGAAGCCGTGGCCTCGATTGGGCAGCAGCAGGAGGTCGAAGTCCTTGTTGGCCTTGACCAGCTCGTTGACCACCAGCAGGGTATTGTAGGGCGGCACGTTGGTATCCAGCGTGCCGTGTACGATCAGCAGTTTTCCTTTGAGGTTCTTGGCAAGACTTTGATTGGCTTGGCTGTCGTAGCTGTCGCCGCTCGGCCCGCGCTCGAGCAGTCCCTGCCACTTCTCGCCCCAATCGTCTTCATACTGACGCTGGTCGTGGTTGCCGGCCTCCGACACCGCCACCTTGAAGAAATCCGGATAGCGGAGGATGCCGCCGAGGGAAGCGAAGCCGCCCCCGGAGTGCCCCCAGATGCCCGCCCGTTCGAGATCGATCCAGGAATATCGCTTGCCCAATTGCTGCATGCCGGTCACCTGGTCGGGCAGGGTATTGTCTCCCATGTTGCCGTAGTACGCCGCGTGGAATGACTTCGAGCGCAGCGGAGTTCCCATCCCATCGAGCTGTACCACCACGAAACCCAGCTCCGCCAGCGCGCGGTGGTCGCTCCGCGCCGCCGAGAAGCTTCGACTGCCCACGCTGCCGGTCTGCGGACCCGGATAGATGTAATTCACGATCGGATACTTCCGGGTGGAGTCGAAATTGGTCGGGCGGTAGAGCAAGCCGTAGAGATCGGTCTTGCCATCGCGGGCCTTGACGGTAAACGGCTGCGGCGGAGTCCAGCCGGTGGCCAGGAGACGGGAGATGTCGGCCTTCTCCAGGGTCAGCAGCAGCTTTCCGTCGCTGTCGCGCAGCACGGCCGTGGGGGGCACCTCGGGGCGTGAATAGCTGTCCGTGAAATAGCCCCCGGTGGGCGCCAGGGTCACGTCGTGGTCGGCGTCTTCCGGGGTGAGCAGCTTGAGGCCCTTCCCGTCGAGTCCGGTGCGATAGAAGTGCCGGAAGTACGGATCGCGGCCGGCCTCCCGGCCGACTCCGGTGAAAAACAGGGTGCGGGTCTTTTCATCCAGGCGGACCACCTCGAGCACGTTCCAGCTCCCGCTGGTGACTTGGGATTTCAGCTTGCCGCTGGCCAGGTCGTAGAGGTAGAGGTGACCCCAGTCGTCCCGCTGCGAGTACCACAACAGCTCGTTGGCCGACCAGAGGACCCGCCAGTTCCGGCTGTTGAAGCCCGACTCGAAGAAGGTCGCCACGGTCTCGTTGAACAGGTCGCGCACCTCGCCCGTTTCCGCGTCGGCCATCCGGACGTCTGCTCGTTTGTGGTCCCGGGAAGTGGAGACGAAGACCAGGTGGGACGCATCCGGGCTCCACTCGACATCGGCGAAGGTCCCGTCACAGAGAATGTGGTCGCAGGTGGTGGACCGGTGTGGATCGGGCGGCAGCTTGAGGCGAACCACACGGGGGGCCTCGTTGCCGAGGTCGATGATCACCCGATGGATCATCTGAATCACGCTGTCGCCGGGCAGCGGATATTTCCAGGCCTGCAGGACCGGGTGACTGACCCTGGTCTCCACCACATACATTTCGCCCACCGCACGCTCGTCCTGCTGGAAGGTCGCGATCTTGCGCGAATCGGGGGACCACCGCAGCACAGGCCGGTCGCTCCGCACCCAGCCGGCGTTGTCCGTGGCGTAGCCGAAGTCCTTGCTGCCGTCGGTGGTGAGCTGGGTTTCTTTCCCGCTCGCCACGTCGCGGACCCAGAGGTTGTAGGCGCGGATGAACGCGCTGCGCTTGCCGTCGGGGGACAACACAGCGTTGCGGCTGGCGCCGTTGCGGGGTGCGGGAACGCCGGTGCAGCGATCCGCGGGAAGACCACAGGTCCAGCGGCGGCCGGCCGCATCGAACGTCACGCTCTGCTTGTCGGCCGAGAACTCCAGCTGGCTGAGCGGCAGGCGGAGCGAATCGTAGGTCGTGCCGGCAGCGGCGGATAGCGCCGTGGCGAGGCGCGCCTGGTCGACGGCCCGGGAGCGGGTCTTACGAACGGGATCGACGACGATGAATTCGGTCCCTTGGGCCATCGTGTTGCGATACCAGAAGCGCCCGTCTGCCAGCCAGCTCGGGCGCACGCCGGCGCCAAGCACGAGGGGATTGGCATTGTAGGACAGAAACTTCTCGGCGCGGGCGTAATCGGCGGCGGTGAGGGTGGGGCGTTGCTGCCCGGAGGCTGGGGTCGCTGCGAGCAGCAACGCCAGCGGCAAAGCGACGGTGCGCATGGTCGGCCTGGGTCCTGACGTTGCGGGGCCCTGAATGTAGCTCAACCTCGTTTGCGCCAGTAGCGAGCCAGGCCCTGCCAGCATGCCTCCGGCCCCGCTCCCGCCAGGAATTTGGCGGCCGATTCGGGAGCAACCCGCCCCTCGATCCAGCCCTCGAGCTGATGGATGAACCAGCGGGTGCGATCCGCGTCCGAGCCGGTGACCGAGAGGGAGTCTCGCGCATACTCCGCCCAGGCCAGCAAGCCGGAGCGCAGGGTTTCCAGGTGCCGCGCCGGCTCGTCCACCGGGCCGAAGTGGGTCAGCACGATTCGCTCGGGATCCCACTGCCGGATCTGGTGAATCGAGCTAAGCCACGCCTCGAGATCGAAGTCGGGAGGGGGTGTCACCGGCAGCACGATCGGCAGCCGCGGGCCAAAGATTCCCGCGGTGTCGCCGACGAAGCCGACCCGGCTCGCCGCCTCGAAATAGCTGACGTGATGCCAGGCGTGGCCCGGCGTGTATGCCACCTCGAACTCGCGTCCTCCCAGCGTGAGGCGTTCACCGCCGCGCAGGACGCCGACCTGTTCTGCCGGTACCGGCGCGACCTCGCCCCAGAGAGCTTCCATCCTTGCGCCGTACAACCTGGTCGCGCTGCTCAGCAACTTGGAGGGGTCCACTACGTGCGGGGCGCCCGCCTCGTGGACGTACACCCGGAGCGCCGGGTTCAGCCGCGCGAGGGTTCCGCTCGACCCGGCATGGTCGAGATGGATATGGGTGAGCAGCAGCGCGGCGACCTCGCCGAGCCCGTGGCCCTGTGCTGCTAACCCGGCCTCCAGTTTCTTGAGGGTGGAGCTGGGACCGGGATCGACGATGATCGGTCCGGCCCGCGTCTCCAGCAGGCATGCGGCCACCGATTCCGGCTTGCCCATGTGCTCCAGGTCGATCAGGCGGAAGGCATCGGCGGCTGGGGGCATATCTTATATATATACCGCCCTCAGACGGAGCCTCGGCCACTCGTGATACAATTCGATGTCGGCATCGTCGGGCTCGGCGCGATGGGAAGCATGGCGGCGCTCGAGCTGGCACGCCGGGGCCGCCGGGTCATCGGATTCGATCGCTTCCACCCTCCGCACCCATTCGGCTCCTCGCACGGCAAGAGCCGCATCATCCGCGAGGCCTACTTCGAGCATCCCCAGTACGTTCCGCTGGTCCAACGGGCCTACGAGCTGTGGGGAGCGCTCGAGCAGCAATGCGGGCGCAGACTGCTGTTGCCGACCGGTGGGCTGATGATCGGGCCTCCGGCGGGGGTGCTGGTGTCGGGGGCGCGTCGCAGCGCGATGGAGCATGGGCTGAGCTACGAGGAGCTGTCCGCCGAAGCAGTGCGGGCCCGCTTTCCCATGTTCGAGCTCGAGGCTGGCGACGTGGGACTCTTCGAGCCCAGAGCAGGGGTGCTGTTCCCCGAGGCGGCCATCGAAGTGGCGCTGCAAATGGCCGAAGCTGCCGGTGCGGAGCTGCATTTCGATGAGCCGGTTTCGACCTGGAGCGCGGGCGAAACGGTTACGGTGAGGACGCCGGCCGGGCATTGGGGAGTCGATCGGCTGATTCTGGCCGCGGGCGCCTGGATGGGCGACGGCGTCGCCCGCGCCCCGCTACCGCTCAGCGTGGCTCGGCAAACCCTGTTCTGGTTCGCCGCCAAGGCAGCCGAAGACTTGGGGCCCGAGCGGATGCCCATCTTCATCTGGGAGTGGGCGCCAGGCGAGCTGTTCTACGGCTTTCCCGACCTCGGTGAGGGCGTCAAGGTCGCGATCCATCACCAGGGCGAAATTGTCGATCCGGGTCAGGTGCGCCGCACCGTGTATCCGGGTGAGGCCGATCGGCTGCGGCGGGTCCTGGCGACGCGCCTTCCCGGCCTGACCGAGGCGCTGCGACAGAGCGCGGTGTGCCTCTATACCAACACGCCGGACGGCGACTTCATCCTGGACCGCCACCCCGAGGAAGCACGGGTGTTGCTCGCGAGCCCTTGTTCGGGCCACGGATTCAAATTTGCGCCGGCGATCGGCGAGGCCCTTGCGGACTTGGCGGAGGAGAAGCCTCCCCGCTTCGACTTGGCTCCGTTCCGGCTGGCCCGGTTCCAGTCGTGACCACGGCGGTATTGTAGCGATACCCCACATAGATGGTCAGCAGGCCCAGCAGCTCCGTCACGTACAACACCTCCGTGTGGCCAAACCGGGTAAAGGTTCCGCCGATGCCGGGCAGGAGGGCGCCCAGGGCAATGCAGATGTTGCCGACATACCGGTGCCGGGTCTCGCGGCGCCGGCGGTAGCGCACCGCGGAAAGCACCGCGCCGCCGATCAGGAACGTCACCGCGTAGAGGTTGATGAATGGACTGAAGAGCCGGACCCAGTGCCACTGCAACACGCGGCCCGTGAGGCGGAAGGGCTGGACCGCGGAGTAATTGATGGGCGAGAGGACGACGCAGACCGCGGCGAGGCCGATGAAGCTGGCGACGAGCCAAGTCATCCGATTGGCCGTGCGCCGGCTCAGCATCAAGTACACGGTCCCCTGCGCCAGGGGAGCGCCGCCCAGAAGCGCGCCGGTGATGTACCAGGCCCGGAAGATCGCCTCGTGCCAGCCGAACAATGTGGTGAGCGATTCGGTAGCGGTTCCCAACGCATAGGTCAGGGTGCCGATGCCCCACCACAGCAAGTGCATGCCCCGCCGCTCGCGGAAGCGGCGCCATAACACCGCCGTGAACGCCAGTGCGACGAACGTCGTGAGGATCGGGATGTACCCGATCGCCGAGGGCCCGTTCATTCGCGCCTAGAACGAAGTCGTCCAGGCCAGCCCCAGCGATCGCTTGGGCTCCGGACGGAAGAAGCTCGCGTTGCTGAATTCGGCGTACAGCGCATTGCCCAGATTGTTCACCACGACGGTGACGCCGTGCGTGGTGCTCCCGATCCTGAACAGCCGCGCGCCCGCCCGGATACCGTGGACGGTGAAGGCGGGGAGGATGGGGCCGATCGGGCTGCTGCCCAGCGCGACCTCTTTCCGGGCGCCGTTGTGGCGCAGGTCGTATTCCGCCCAGAACCGGCCACTCCGCTGCCGCCACGCGAAGGAGCCGGTGAGCTTCGACGAATAGGTATCGCCGACCGGGTTATTCGGATCCAGCACGTTCTTGCTGGACAAATGGGTATAGCTGCCGGCCGTCGAGAACCCCAGTCCCAGCTCGAGCTGGGCCAGCAGCTCCACGCCGGTGTCGCGCAGCTTGTCGACGTTGACGTTCTGGAACACGTCGAAGGCCCCGATCTTCTCACCGGTTGGGGCGATGCGGATGCCGTTGCGCACCTCGTTCCGGAACAGGAAGGCCTCGCCGTAGAAGGGGCCGGTTCCCACCTTCACGCCGACATCCACGTCGAGGCTCGTCTCGGGCTTGAGGTCGGGATTCCGGGACTGATAGCCCGATCCCTCCGGCGTCGGTCCGTTGAAGAAGCGCTCGATCAGATTGGGCGCCCGAAAGGCCCGTCCAACCGCCGCCACCAGGTTCAGTCCGTTGAGCACCCGGTAGCTCAGGTTGGCCGAGCCGACCACGGTATTGTCGTGGGCCGAAACCAGTGGAGCGGTGATCTTGGGGGTTGCCCGGGTTCGCGCGGTGATGTCCTGCCAGCGCACCCCGACCACCGCGGAAAGCCGGTCGGTCAGGGCCAGGTCTCCCTGGGCGAAAATGCCCGCGCTGCGGAAGGAAGCGTTGGGGGTGAGCGCCGTGTCATTGACCTGGGGATGCGGGGGACCGAAACCCAGCACGGTCGTGGTGCTGGAATCGGTGTTGTCCGAACGGTCGCGGAAGAAGTCCATGCCGTAGGTCAGCACGTGACGACCCAGGATCTTGGCCGCCTCGGCCCGATAGCCGACGGTCCCGATGTCGGTGTAGTTGCGGCTGTCGACCTGTACTCCCGCGCCGGCCGGCGTACCCGGCCCGAACGGCACGAAGACGCCGAGCGTGAGGGTGCGCACGTTGCCGCTGGTGTAGCCGGTCAGCTCGAAGCGATCGGCCACGGGAAGCCCGAGGCCGTTACCCCGATACGTCAGGCTGAGCTTGTCGTAGGTCTGTTCGGGATACCTGATCTGGACCGAGGCCGCATCCGGAGTGCCCAGCGCGGCATTCTCGACGAACCCAAAGCCGGCATCCTCGGCGTTGTAACGGGAGTACTTGGCCGAAAGGGTATGCCGCGCCGAGAATCCATATCCCGCCTCGAGCGCGTAGGAAGCATCGCGCACCCCGGTGTCCATCACTTTCGTGTCGTTCTGCAGGGTAATGTCTCCAAAGGTTCCCGCCGGAGCGTGGTACGCCCGCGCGTCCCGGTAGGACGCGGTGACCCCGAAGCCGAAGTGGCCGGCTTGTCCGAACACCCGGCCGGAGGGGCGTTGCTGGGCATCGCTGGTGCTGTAGCGGTAGCCGAGATTTCCCCGGAATCGTGTCCCCTGGCCGCCATAGGAGGGCCGCGCCGTGATGAGATTGACCACCCCGCCGATTGCGTCGGTTCCGTACAGGACCGAGAGCGGACCCCGCACGACTTCGACCCGGTTCACGCCGTCGAGCCCGACCAGCGCCGGCAGCTCGCCGAAATCCTGCTGCCGGCGAGAGCTGTTCAACCGGATGCCGTCCTCCAGGAGCAGAATCCGCTGGCCGCGCTGGCCGCGAATCACCGGGCGACCCTGGTTTGCGCCCGTTCCGGTGATGTCCAAGCCGGGGTACTCCCGCAGGATTTCCGAGATCCCGTTGCCCAGCGAGGCGCGTACCCGATTGGAGTCCAGCACGATGACCGGATTGGCCGTTCGAAACACCGGTTTGGGCGTCCTGGTGGCGGTCACCGAGAGTTCGGTCAGCGGGGTCGCCTTGGTGGTGTCGCGACCTGTCTGGGTGTTATTCTGCGCCCGGGATACAGCGGGGAAAGTCAGCACGGCGCCGGTCAGCAATGCCAAGCGGATGACTCGTGTCACGGGTTGTTGATCCTTTTGGGGTTCTTCACGAAAAACCTGCCGACAGTACATTCTCCACAGCTAGGATAAAGGGAAGGTGAAGCTCTGGACAACACTTCTTCACTCAACATCCTGCTCGCCGGCGCCTTTGACTATTCTGGCCTGTTCCCTCCCGCCGGACTGGAGTTGCCAGTGGTACTGGCCAATTATCGCGCTTATCGGGAGTCTCCCGATGCCTGGGCCTTGGGCAGACTGGTGATTCCCGTTGCCCGGCTCGGCGAGCTGGCCCAGCTCCAGCGGGGGTTGGCGCCACTCGATAGCTCGCTCCCCCTGAGTGCTGTCATCCTCGCGGGCAGCACCGCTGAAGTCGATGCGATCGAGGAGTTCAATCGCGGAACGGCGTCGCACCGCGCCCGAGTCGAATGCGTTGAGACCAAAGCCACCACGGAGGCCATGACGCATGCCATCCTGGCCGCGATCCCGGTGGGATGGACCAGGTACGTCGAGGTGCCACTGACCGGTGACGGCGCCGGGACACTCGAGACGCTCCAAGCGGCGGGCGCCTTCGCAAAGATTCGCACTGGTGGACTGACCCAGGAGGCCTTTCCCTCGCCGGATGTGCTGATCGCCTTCCTCGAGCGGGCGGCTGAACGGCGGCTCGCGTTCAAGGCGACCGCCGGGCTGCATCACCCGCTGCGGGGAACGTTCCGGCTCACCTACGAGCATAATCCCCCGCACGGCGTGATGCACGGGTATCTCAATCTCCTGCTGGCTGCGGCGATCCTGTGGACTGGAGGCGGGCGGACCCGGGCTCGCGAAGCCCTCCTGGAGGACGATCCCGCTTCGGTGCGCTTCCAGGCGGATGCGCTGGACTGGCGCGGGCTCCGGCTCGAACAGCCCACCCTGTCAATGTTGCGATCGACATTCCTGCACGGGTTCGGCTCCTGCTCGTTCCGCGAGCCGATGGATGAGTTGTCCGCGGGAGGCTGGAGGTGAAGCCCGAGCTGGACGAAACCCACGATCCGGCGCTGCGTGCGTGGGAGGAGTCCGCAGCGCGCCCCGGCACGGCGTTCCCGCTCCAGAACCTTCCCTTCGGGGTCTTCCGCCGCAGAGGCACCACGGAGCGTCCCCGGATCGGAGTGGCGATCGGCGCCAAGGTTCTGGATCTCAACCGGACAATTGCGGTGGGAGTTCTCGGCCCGCTCGAGCCGGGCGTCGCCGAGGCGGCCCAGGCTATCGAGCTGAATCCGTTGATGGCGCTCGGCAGGCCGGCGGCCCGAAGCGTTCGCCGCGCGGTGCACACGCTGCTCCGGGAAGACTCCCGTTTCCCGCGCCCGCCGGGCGAGTGCCTGGTGCCTTTATCGGAAGCGGAGCTGCTGCTCCCCGCTCGCATCGGCGATTACAGCGATTTCTACGCCTCGATTCACCACGCGACGAACGTGGGGAGCATGTTCCGTCCCGACGAGCCGTTGCTTCCCAACTACAAGTGGGTGCCGATCGGATATCACGGCCGGGCCTCTTCGATCGTCCCGAGCGGCCCGCCGATGCGCCGGCCGCTGGGCCAGCTCAAGGA
>DATCWE010000344.1:0-4674 GCA_036566495.1 Gemmatimonadales bacterium
CTCGCCACGGCGCAGGAGCTCGGCGGCAAGCGCGAGCGCCTGCTTCGGCTTCAGGACCCATTCGCCCCGCGACGTGAACGAGAGCCGGGGTCCGCAGGTGGGACAGCTGTTGGTTTCCGAATGGCAGCGGCGATCGCCCGGATCTTCGTATTCGGCCCGACACGCCGGACATTGCTGGAATGCCACCATGCTGGTGCGCTCGCGATCGTAGGGCATCGCCTCGATCACCGTATAGCGCGGGCCACAGTCGGTGCAGGTGATGAACGGATAGCGATAGCGCCGATTGGCGGGATCGAACAGCTCGGCCTCGCATGCCGAGCAGATGCCGACATCGGGGGCGACCGGCTGTCTCCGGTCGGTCTCCCGCGCACTCGCCAGGATCTTGAAACGCTCGAGGCCCTCGACCTCCGCGGGCAGCAGGCCCACCGCTTGGATCCGCGCGAGGGGCGGCGCGTCCAGGCGAAGCTCCGCGACGAATTCGTCGAGCTCTGCCGGCTCCCCCTCGATCGCGATCTGCACGTCGCCCGTGGTGTTGCGAACCCATCCGGCCAGATGGTGGCGCAGCGCCAGCCGGTGCACGAAGGGGCGGAAGCCGACCCCCTGGACCAGACCAGTGACCCGCAGGCGGTAGGCCGCGCGATCCGCCTCGGAAGACAGGGTCACCATCCGGCCACCTGGCCGACGCTGGACTTCAGGAAATCGAACCATTCCGGCAGTCCTTCGCCGGTGCGCGCTGAGGTGCGAAAGAAGCGCAAGGCAGGATTGACTTCCAGCGCGTTGGCGATGGCGAGCTCCGCGTCGAACTCGAGGTGCGGCAGCAAGTCGATCTTGTTGAGCACCGCGTAGGAGGCCATGCGGAACATCTTGGGATACTTGAGCGGCTTGTCCTCTCCCTCGGTCACCGAGAAGACCACAATCTTCGCCATTTCGCCCAGGTCCCAGCCGGCCGGGCACACCAGATTGCCCACATTCTCGATCAGGAGGAGGCGGGTGCGCGCCAACTCGATGCGGTTGAGCGCTTCGGTGATCTGGCTGGCGTCGAGATGGCAGGCCCCGCCGGTCACGACGGCCTGCACCAGGCGGGTGGTGTGCCGCGCGAGCCGGTCGGCGTCGTTCTGGGTCTGCACGTCACCGGTCACCACCGCGATGTCGAGCTCCTCGCCCAGCGCCTCGAGGGTTCGCTCCAGCAACAGCGTTTTGCCGGAGCCGGGCGACGACACCAGGTTGAAGGCCAGGACGCCGGCGTGCTCGAGCCGGCAACGGACCTCGGCGGCGAGCAGGTCGTTCCGCGCCATGACGCGCTCGCGCACGTCAATCGTCCGAACGGCCATCGTCCACCTCCACATAGGTGAGCCGCAAGACGTCCCCGGCGACCGGCTGGAGCTCGGCGCGCGCCCCCACGAAGGGCGGTTCCAGCAGCAAGGCATCGAGACAGAAGCGGAAGTTCTCCAGCTCGATGCCGGCGTCGTCGCCGACATCCACGCCGATCGCCCGCACCGAGGCCCCCCGTTCGCGCACCAGGACATCGCCGGCCAGGCGGCACACCTCCAGGGCCAGGCTCAGCTCATGCACTGATCGCCATCCTGCGCCGGCAGCGGTGGCCCGCCCACTCGAGCCGCTCCACCACCAGGTCGATCACCTGGTCCAAACCGGCGAGCACCGCCGGGGTAAGGCACAGCTCCATCTCCATTCGTTGGGGCTCGATCCCGACGGCCACCAGGTCGTCGGGGAGCAGGCCGCGCAGCTCCGCCAGCGCGAGCACCTCGCGAAGATCGATCTGGTGGGGCGACAATTTGAGGGAGAAGTAGCGCGGCAGCTGATTGCGCTCCAGCACGACCAGCGTGCCAGGCGCGGCTCCGGTGCGAATCGCATCGATCAGGATCAGATGGCTGGACGCTTCGATCAGGGGCAGCAGGTTCATGCCCCAGGTGCCGCCGTCCACCAGCTCGACCTCCGGCGGGACGTGCCATTCGTTCCGCAGCCGCTCGAGCGCGGCCACGCCGGCGCCGTCATCGCCCATCAGCGGGTTGCCGAGCCCGAGGACCAGGGTGCGACTGGAGAGCTTATTCATCGACAAACTCGTGGTCGGCAGGGACGAAGCGGCCGCCGCTGACGATGGAGGAAATCACCCCGGTCCGCTCGAGGTGGTCGGCGCGAAGGGCGAGGTAGATGTGAATGGGGATGAAGATCAGGAAGCCCCAGGTGCCGACGTGGTGGACGAAGCGGACGACCGGCATCCCGCCGAAGAGAGCGCCGATCCAGTTGGTCGCGCCATAGATGAACCCGCCGGGATTGGACTGTCCGTAGAGCGCGAACCCGGTGACCACCATGAGCGCCGCGAGCCCGTACATCATGGTGTAGCTGAACTGCTGCAGCGGGTTATGGCCGAGATAGCGCGGGGCCTTCTCCGGCCGGATCATCAGATAGAACTTGACCATCTTGACCAGGTTGCCCCAGTCGCGCGGGCGCACCGGGAAGAGGGCGCCGAGACGCTCATAGCGATTGCCCATGAAGAGCCAGTAGGTCCGCACGATGGCGGTCATGACGAGGAGCGCGGCCGCGGCGAAATGCACGAAGCGCACCCATCCCATCAAAAAGTGCGCGCTAGCCTCGCCGCCGGTCATGAAATAGGGCTTGCCGATATAGAGGCCGGTGACCGCGAGCAGCACGATGCAGATCGCGGCGGTCCAGTGCATGGCGCGGATAGGCCATTCCCAGAGGTACACCCAGCGATACTGGCCCGTGGGCGGAGCCACCTTGTGGGCCAGCGAGATCCTGCGGCCGGTGGACGCGGTCATTGCACTTTTACCTCGACGATCGGCGCTCCCGTCGCGTCGAGCACGTGCACCCCGCAGGACATGCAGGGATCGAAGGAGTGGATCGTCCGCAGGATTTCGAGCGGCTCATCGGGCTTGAGCAGCGGGTGGTGGTCGGTCAGCGCTGCTTCATACGGCCCCATCTGACCCTGGCCGTCCCGCGGCGAGCAGTTCCAGGTGCTGGGCACCACGCACTGGTAGCGGGAGATCTTGCCGTTGGCGATCTGCACCCAGTGGCCCAGCGCGCCGCGCGGGGCGTCGAGATAGCCGTACCCTTCCGCTGTCGCGGGCCAGCTGGAGGGCTCCCACTTCGACTTTTCGAAGGTGCGGGTGTCCCCGCTCTTGATGCGGTCGATCAGCTGGCCGAACCAGACTTCCATCTGGCGGGCCAGCAGCACGGTCTCGATGCCGCGCGCCGCGGTCCGCCCCAGGGTGGAGAAGAGCGCGGCGGGGCCTACGTTCAGCTTGCCGAGCGCCGCACCGACCAGCTCCTTGGCCCCCTCGTGTCCCGACGCATAGGCGACCAGCATCCGCGACAGCGGCCCCACCTGCATCGGCTTGCCTTCGTACCGTGGCGCCTTCATCCAGGTGTACTTCTGCTGGTCCTGGAGGAACTCGTAGGGCGGCTTGGGTCCGCTGTAGACCGGCTTGGTCTCGCCTTCCCAGGGGTGCAGCCCGACGCCGTCTCCTCCGGCGTACTGATACCAGGAGCTGGTGATGTACTCCTTCACCAGCTTGTGATCGTAAGGGTGGACCTTGCTCAGGTCCTTGTCGAGGATGATGCCGCGCGGGAAGTACAGCTTCTCGATGTCCCGGACGTCGCCCTGAGGGAATTCGCCGACCGCGAGGAAATTGGGGACCCCGCCGCCGATCGCCGCCCAGTCCTTATAGAAGCCCGCAATCGCCACCAGGTCCGGCCAGTAGACCTGCTCCACGAACACGCGGGCCCGCCGGATCATCCCCTGAATGTCGATCAGCTTTTCGGCATTGATCGTCGCGGTGCCGTCGAGGTTGATGGCCGACGCCATACCGCCCACCAGGAAGTTCGGGTGGGGGTTTTTGCCGCCGAAGATGGTGTGCACGCGGATCACGTCGCGCTGCCAGTCGAGCGCTTCGAGGTAGTGGGCCACCGCCAGCAGGTTGACCTCGGCCGGCAGCTTGTAGGCCGGGTGACCCCAGTACCCGTTGGTGAAGATCCCCAGCTGCCCGCCCGACGCGAACTGCTTGACCCGGTCCTGCACCGCCTTGAAGTAGGTCTCCGAGTTGTTGGGCCAGGGCGAGATGCTCTTGGCGATGCGCGCCGTGCCGGCCGGATCGGCGCTCAGCGCCGAGATCACGTCCACCCAGTCGAGCGCGTGCAGGTGATAGAAGTGGATGACGTGATCCTGGATGAACTGCATCCCGTGGATCAGGTTGCGGATCAGGTTCGCGTTGGGCGGGATGGTGATGTCGAGGGCATCCTCGACGGCGCGGCAGGAGGCCACCGCGTGCACCACGGTGCAGACGCCGCAGATCCGCTGGGTAAAGGCCCAGGCGTCGCGCGGATCGCGGCCCTGCATGACGATCTCGATGCCGCGGAACTGGGTGGAGTGCGCCCAGGCGTTGGTGATGCGGCCCCCCTCCGCCTGCGCCTCGATGCGAAGATGCCCTTCGATGCGGGTGATCGGGTCGACGACGACTTTGGTCGCGGCCATGGCATCACTCCTTTCCGTCCGGTATGACGGGTAGCTGGCGGCGGAGGCGGGCCTGGTGGACCCCGGTCGCTATCGCGTGCGCGGCGACCCCTGCGGTGGCACCGATCGCGAGCGCCGCGCCCATGATGTCCACGGTGCGCTCCACTCCGAAGCCGCCGACGTCC
>DATCWE010000100.1:0-9380 GCA_036566495.1 Gemmatimonadales bacterium
GCCCGCTTGACCCCCTCCCGAGAGCTTGGGTCTACACCCTGAACGGACAACCCATATGCGAGCCCTGCGCTGCGCAAGGTTGGCGGTAGTCGTTCTCTTCTGCAGCGGCTCCGGCATCAGCGACCCCGCACCTGCAGCTCGGCTCGCCGCCTGTGCCGGAACTGGACAAAGTGCAGCGGTGTTATCGGGGTTTCTTGGCGCATCCAACGAGGCGGACACTTGGACCTCCTGACGGATCGCACCCCCGGGCTGCTGGGGATGAAGCAGGGCGAGCGGCCCTGGCTGCGCTTCTACGGCCGCGTGCCTCCGTCGCTCCGGTATCCGGGGGGATCGGTGGCCGACGCCGTGCTGGCCACCGCGGCCCGGGTCCCCAATGCGCCCGCCCTGACGTTTCTGGGCGGGACCATGACATACCGGGAGCTCGCCCGTGCCATCGAGCAGGCTGCAAGCGCGCTCGCGTACTTGGGGCTCCACCCCGGCGATCGCATCGCCATCGCCATGCCGACCTGCCCCCAGGCGGTGATTGCGTTCTATGCCGCAAACCGGCTGGGTGCGGTCGCGGTCATGCTCCACCCGCTCTCCACCGCGTCGGAAGTCACAGCCCTGCTCGAGACCAGCCGCTGCCGCGCCGCGCTCACACTGGAGCTTTTCTACGAGAAGTTTGCCGCGGCACGGCAGGGCACCGGGCTCGAGCACCTCATTCTGACTCGGCTGACCGATACCCTGGGGCCGCTCAAGCGGCTCGGCTATCGCCTGACCCGGGGACGTAGTGCACCGGCCATCCTCCGGGACTCCGGCACCCATTGGTGGAGGTCGCTCAGGAAAGGACCGCAGCCACCCCCGACATGGTCTCCCGGCACGGCGGGAGACCTGGCCGCGATTTTCTTTTCCGGCGGAACCACCGGCTCGCCCAAAGGCGTGATGCTGTCGAACGGCAACCTCATCGCCGAAGGCCTCCAGGCGGCTGCGTGGGTGGGTCTGAGTCCGGCCGACGCGATGCTGGCCGCGCTCCCCATTTTTCACGGAGTCGGGCTGGGGCTGTGCGTCAACGCGGTCCTCCTGAGCGGCGGGCGGGCGATTCTGGTTCCCCTGTTCAATCCGGCGAACGTCGCGAAGATCATCCGCACCGAACGACCGACCCTGATGGTTGGGGTGCCGACCTTGTATAGCGCCCTAACCCGGGATCGCTCGCTGCAGGAAGCGGACCTGTCCTGCCTCCGGGCCGCCTTTTCCGGAGCCGACAGCTTGCCGCGCCCGGTCAAGGAACGCTTCGAGCACATGGTCGCGTCGCAGGGTGGGCGGGTCAAGCTGCTCGAGGGCTACGGACTTACCGAGGCCGTAACCGCCATCATGGCCATGCCGCTCGACACCTATCGAGAAGGAACCGTCGGCATCCCCTTCCCCGACATGGATGCGGCCATCTTCCGGCCCGGCACTACTGAAGCGCTGCCGTCCGGCGAGCTGGGGGAGCTCTGCGTCTCCGGCCCTGCCGTGATGCTCGGCTATCTGGACGATCCTGCGGCCACTGCCGAAGCGCTCCGAGTGCACCCTGACGGCCGCGTCTGGCTTCACACTGGCGATTTGGGAAAGCGCGATGCCGACGGTTTCTTTTCCTTCGTACTCCGCCTCAAGCGGATGATCAAGTCGTCCGGCTTCAACGTGTTCCCGACCCAGGTCGAAGCGGTGCTGTATCGCCACCCGGCGGTGGCGGAGGCATGCGTGATCGGGGTGCCCGATGAAAGCCAGGGCGAGCGCGTGGTCGCCTGCGTGGTGGTGAACGAGCGGGTCAGCGCAGGGTCCGAGCTGGAGCTTGAGCTGATTGCCTTCTGCAAGCGGCATCTCATCAAGTGGAGTTGCCCCCGGACGATTCATTTCCGGGCCCAGCTGCCGAAGACCCGCCTGGGAAAGGTGGATTACCGCGCGGTCACCCAGGACGTCTATGGCCGGTGATCGCTTCGCGGGCAAGGTGGTGTGGGTCACCGGAGCCTCGTCCGGGATCGGCCGGGCGCTGGCGCTCGCCTGGCATCGTGCCGGCGCGAAGCTGATTCTCTCGGCACGTTCCGCAGCGAGTCTCGAGCCGGTGCGGCAGGCTTGCGCCGATCGCGCCGAGGTGCGCGTCATCCCCTTCGACCTTGCCGCGCTCGACTCGATTCCGGAGGTCGCTGCGCAGGCGCTCGCTGTCTGGGGACGGATAGACTATATGGTACACAACGCGGGGGTCGCGCTGCGCGAGCGAATGCTCGGCACCCCGCTCGATCTCGATCAGCGGATCATGACGGTAAATTACTTCGGCCCCTGGGCACTCACCCGGGCGCTGCTGCCCTCGATGCAGGCGCGCCGTTCGGGTTGTTTCGTCGTGGTGAGCAGCCTCTCGGGAAAATACGGCGTGCCCAAGCTGTCGGCGTATGCGGCGGCCAAGCACGCCCTGCACGGCGGATTCGAGTCGCTGCGTGCCGAAGTGCACCATCTGGGGATTCGGATTACGATGATCGTTCCGGGCTTCGTGCGCACCCCGATTCTGGAGCATGCGCTCACCGGGAGTGGCGCGAAGTACGGGAAGTCGCTTCCGTCCTATCAGCGGGGAATGGATCCCGACGTGTGTGCCGCGCGGGTGCTTCGGGCGGTGTCGGAGAGCAGAGAAGAAGCGCTGATCGGCGGGTGGGAGCTGTCCAGCGTGCATCTTCAGCGGTTGTTCCCCAAGCTCATGTCGGTGCTGGTCCGGAATCATCCGGTGCAGCTTCGCAACCGTATGCTGCGGATGGTGACCCTCGGGATCGCCGGCCGCAACGAGGAGATCTGATCACTTCGCCTGAGTGAGCCATTGCCACTTCCTGACCCGTATGTGCTATGATGCGGCGTTCCCCCTCTCCCACTCCTGGCGATGGCCCCCGTGCGGATACTCCTCCTCATCCTGTTGACGCTGCCCTTGCGGCTCGCCGCGCAGCCTTCCACCCGGTCGGACCTGCCGAAGGTCCCGCGAGCCATGCGAGAGATCCGCGAAGCCGACCTCCGCAACGATCTCTTTGCCATGGCCTCCCCGGCGATGCGGGGGCGCGAAGGCGGAACCCTCGACGAGCTGCGGGCCTCCATCTGGGTCGCCGAGCAGTACCGGAGCATCGGTCTCCAGCCCGCGGGGGACGGCGGCACCTGGTTCCAGTGGTTCAACCTCATCCGCACCCGTGTCTCGGTCACGGCGAGCCGTGCGGCCATCGGCGGCCACTCGATGACGCTGTTCGGCGACCTTATCCCGCTGAACGTCGCGGCGGTGGAGGCGTCGGGACCGGTGCTCTGGCTGGCCGAACCCGAGGATACCACTACCGACGTGCGCGGGCGCATCATCGCGACCCGGCTCCGGCCGCCCGTCACTGGCTCCATCCGCCCGACCAGCTACCCGACCGCGGTGCGCTACGCGAACGCCGCCATCAACGGCACCCTCGCACGCCTCACCCGGCGCGGGGCCGCCGCCGTGCTGCTGGTGGCCAGCCCGCCCGTGGACAGCAGCTTCGCGCCCGTGGCGGTCATGCGGCAGCGGGGGGGATACGATGTGGACCTCGTGCCGCTCCCGGCTCTCGGCGCGGGCCCGACCCCCGCCTTCCTCGTGCGTGCCGCACTGGCCGACACCCTGCAGCAGGGGCCCGACGCCACGCTGACCATTCGGCTCGAACGCTTCGAGGCGGCCTCGGTGAACGTCATCGGCGTGCTGCGCGGCACCGATAAAGCGCTCCGGGACGAATACGTGCTGTACAGCTCGCACCAGGACGCCAACGGCGTGCGTCTGCTCGTGCCCGGCGACTCGGTGCTCGCCGGCGCCGACGACAATGCCTCGGTAAGCGTCGCCGAGTTTGCGGCGGCCCGCGCCTTCGTCGCCAAGCGCCCCAAGCGCTCGCTCCTCTTCGTCCACCATGGCGCGGAGGAGCGCGGCCTGCTGGGCTCGCGCTACCACTCGGCCCATCCCGTCGTGCCGCTCGCGCAGATCGTCGCCGTGCTCAACGGCGACATGATCGGCCGCAACCATCCCGACACCGCGGCGCTGCTCGGCGCGCAGCCCCCGCATCGCAACTCGAGCGAGCTCGTTGAGCTGGCGCTCCTGGCCAACGCGGCGACCGGACGATTCGTGATCGACACGTTGTGGGACCGTCCGACTCACTCGGAGGGATGGTACTTTCGCAGCGACCACCTGCCCTACGCACGGCTGGGCGTTCCCGCCCTCATGTACTCCACCAACCTGCACGACGACTATCACACCGCCGGGGACCTTCCCGATCGGATCGACTACGCCAAGCTCACCCGAATGGCCCGCTGGATGTACCTCACGGGATGGTACGTGGCGAATCTGCCCAAGCGGCCGGCTGTGGATGCGGGGTTCAAGCTGGAGCGGTGAGCCTGGACCACTCGTTCATCCCGTGATTGATTGTGATAACCACTTTACCCGCCGGGTGCCCCATGGCTTCGAATCACGACCAGTCCCTCGATCGCAGGACCTTTCTCCAGGGCGCGGCGGCGGGGGCGGCAGCCCTCGCGGCCGGCGGCCGGGCCGGCTTCGCCTTTCCGGCGCAGGACCAGAGCCTCGTCACCGCCCAGATCGCGAAGCAACACGACGCGACGGTCAAGCTGCTGCAGGACTGGATCGCGCTCCCGTCGATCGCCGCGGAAA
Organism: Gemmatimonadales bacterium; assembly: GCA_036566495.1. Classification (GTDB taxonomy): domain Bacteria; phylum Gemmatimonadota; class Gemmatimonadetes; order Gemmatimonadales; family GWC2-71-9; genus JABFSM01. The sequence continues at coordinate 4,655 of DATCWE010000100.1, forward strand.
ACAAGGGTTATCCCGAGGGCGCGGAGTACATGGCGCGGCTGGCCCGGGACGCCGGCTTCCAGCGGGTGGAGCTGGTGCCCACGGCCGGCAAGCCCGGCGTCTTCGCGACGCTCGATGCCGGGGCCAGGAGCTCCCTCGCGATCTACTTCATGTACGACGTCAAGCAGTACGATCCGGCGGAGTGGACTTCCCCACCGCTCGAGGCGAGGCTGGTCGACAAGCCGGGGCTCGGCAAGGTGATCGTCGGCCGCGGGGCCACCAATACCAAGGGGCCGCAGATCGCATTCCTCGCCGCGCTGCGTGCCTTCAAGGCCGCCGGGAAGCAGCTGCCGGTCAACCTGGTGCTGGTGTGCGAGGGCGAAGAAGAGATCGGCTCGCCCAACTTCCGGCAGATCGTCTTCAAGCCGGAGGTCGAGGCCGCGCTGCGGAAATGCGTCGGCGTCATCATCCCGCTGGGCAGCCAGTCGCCCGACGGGGCGGTCGAGGTGAACCTCGGCGCGAAGGGCGTGATCGAAGTGGAGCTGGTCTCGACCGGGGAGAAGTGGGGTCGCGGCCCCAAGCTCGACGTCCATTCCAGCCTGGAGGCGGCGATCGACAGCCCGGTCTGGCACCTGGTGCAGGCGCTGCATACCCTGGTCGGGCCGGACGGCCACACGCCGGCCGTGGAGGGGTTCTTCGACAAGGTGCGGCCGCTGACCGCGAGGCAGCGGCAAATCCTCGAGGCCGCGATCCCCCAGCGGAACGAAACGGGCGCCAAGCGCGCGCTGGGCGTCGAGCACTGGTTCGCCGACGAGTCGTGGCACGACTCGCAGGTGCGGCTGGTCACCCAGCCGACCATCAACATCGAGGGCCTGGTCGGCGGCTACACCGGGCCGGGCGGCAAGACCATCTTGCCGCACCGTGCGGTGGCGAAGCTCGACCTCCGGCTGGTGCCTGACATGACCGCGCAGGGCACCCTCGCACTGCTCAAGGCGCACCTGGCCAAGCGCGGCTTCGGCGACATCGAGGTGAACCTGTCGGGCGGGTATGACCCGACCGAAACCGACCCCGACTCGAAGCTGGTGCAGGCCATGGTCGCCGCGTACCGGAAGTCGGGAGTGGAGCCGCTGCTCTGGCCGCGGCTGGCCGGCTCCTGGCCCGGGGTGACCTTTACCGGCGAGCCGCTCCGGCTGGCGGCCGGGATCTTCGGGCTCGGCCATGGGGCCGGGGCCCACGCCCCCGACGAGTATTATCTGATCGAGGCGTCGAATCCGAAGCTGGCCGGCCTCGATGGCGCGGTAAAGTCGTACGTCGACTTCCTGTATTCGCTGGCGCCGAGCTGACCGGAAGCTGAGCGTCGAGCTCCGCCCAAACCATGGCTCTGCTCAAGCATCTGCTCGGTCGCGCCATCTTTCCCGCTCGCTATGCCTGGTTCCTGGAGGGCCGCTGGCGCCGCCTCGTACTGAGCCCTGAGCGCCTCCAGCAACGGCTCCCGCTGTCACCCGAGCTGACGGTCTTGGAGATCGGTGCAGGAGGGGGCTACTACGCGCAACCGCTCTCGCGCCTGGTGCGTCGCTTCATCGCCCTCGATCTTCAGGCGGCAATGCTGCGCCGGCTGCGGCAGAAGGCGGTTGGCGGGCACTTGCTCCTTGTACAGGCGGACGCAACCGAGCTCCCGCTCGCGGAGCGCTCCATTGATCTGGTCATCGCCATCACGGTGCTGGGGGAGGTCCCTTCGGCGGAAAGCACCGTTGCCGAGGTCCGCAGGGTCTTGCGGCCGGGCGGGGTGTTCTCAGTATCGGAGCACTGGCCCGACCCCGATTTCTTGTCGTTCGCCCGCGTCAGCGCGCTCTGCCGCAGGCGCGGGCTGCAGCTGCAAGCCAAGTACGGAGGGCGTTTCAACTACACCGCGACATTTCGCGCCGACGCGGCCTGACCGGCATTGGGAGTTGGCCGTAATCATCTCCGGCGCCTCGCCCATTGGCTGGACGAAGGCATTCGAATTCCCGGGACCCGCTGGCGGATAGGGCTCGATCCGATCATGGGCTTGGTCCCCGGTTTCGGGGATGTCGCCGGAGCCGTCTTGGCCGCGGGGATTCTGGTGGAGGCGATTCGTCGTGGTGTCTCGCGGTTCACGCTGGGCAGGATGGTCTACAATATCGCGCTCGACGCCCTGCTCGGCGCAGTGCCGCTGGTCGGTGATGCTTTCGACGCGGTGTGGAAGGCCAACCTCCGCAATATCGCCCTGCTGGATCGCCATCGCGGCGGACCAGCGGAAGCTCAGCAGGCGGATCGCGGCTTCGTGATCGTGGTGAGTGGATCGCTCTTGGTGCTTTGTGGTGCCCTGATGGTGGGCGGCGTCGTGCTCACCGCCTGGCTGCTCCGAGCGGTGGCAGTACGCTTGCCATGAGGCTTCCGCACTACTCCTCCAGGCTCTGGCCGATCCGGAAGACATGCCCATCCGGGTGCCGCACATGCATCTCGCGCACATTCCAGGGATGGTCGGTGGGAGGCCACGTCACTTCCAGTCCCTGCTCCAGACAGTGTTGGTAGATTGCATCGACGTCATCCACCCAAATCGACATCCAGGCACCTTTGTCTCCGCACTGATCGCCGTTTGGACCGAAGGTGAGCTGATGCGGCCCACGGCCCCGGCCCCCCTGGCCACCCTCACACAGGAAGATCTCGACCTGGCCTGAGCAGACTGCGCCGAAGGTCGGCGGAGTTCCCCACTCCCAGCTCGGCTCCCAACCCAGCTTCTTGAACCACGCGACACTGGCCCCAAAATCCGAGACATTGAGAATCGGGTTCAGCGCTTTCGCTTTCATGGAGTACTCTCCCCAGAGCGCCTGTTTGCCAAGGCCTGATATGTTTGGGTGCGAGGATCCCTTCATGTCGCGATGCATTCTGATCATGCTGTTCGCCTGCATCCCGGCCGGTCTGGTCGGGCAGTCCGCGGTTGTCATCCGCAACGTCACCGTGATCCCGATGACCGGAGGGGGCTCCTCCGCGGGCCAGACGGTGATCGTGCGTGACGGCCGGATCGCCGAGATCGGGGCGGCGGCAACACTCCGCGTACCGGCCGGCGCGACCCTGGTGGACGGTACCGGAAAGTTCCTCATCCCCGGGCTCTTCGAGATGCACGCCCACACCTCGAAGACCCGTGCCTCCGCCCTTGGCCTCTACGTGGCGCATGGCGTCACGACCATTCGTGACATGGGAAGCGAGCACGCCGAAGTGCTGCGCTGGCGGAGCGAGATCCGGAGCGGTGCGCGCGTGGGACCACGGATGCTGATTGCCGGGCCATATCTCGAATCCCTCCGCAACATCGAGCGCCTGCGCCGCGGCCCTCCGGAGTCGCGCGTCGAGCCGTTCGAGCGCGCCCGCATCCCCATCGGATCGCCCGACGACGCGCGCCGCATCATCGACTCGCTGGCCGCTCTCGAGCTGGACTTCTTCAAGGTCCGCACGATCCAGGACCGTGAAACCTATCTCGCCTTGGCCGCCGCCGCGCACGCCCACGGCAAGCGCCTGGTCGGGCACGTGGTCACCGCGTCGCCGGCGTTGTTCCTCGAGGCAAGACAGGACGGCGTGGAACATGGCTTTCCCATCGGGCTCGATTCGCTGCCGCGCGAAGCGCGGCTGGCGTTCTGGCGCGAGCTCGCCGCCCGCGACGTCGGGGTGGTACCGACGCTCGTCACCGTCACCCAGTCGGCGTTCCGGCCGCTGGAGTACTTTCAGGCTCTCCTGACCGACACGACCGCCCGGGTGCACCCCCTCCGGCCTTACCTGTCGGCCTTCATGCTGCTGGACTGGCGCGAGCAGGTCGCGGAGGTCACGCCGCTCCGCCGCCAGCTCCTGGAGCGTGCCTGGCCGGTCTGGCTCAAGCACGTTCGCGAGATGCGCGAGGCAGGTGTGCGGATTATGGCTGGGTCGGATGTCGCCGTGCTCAACGTCTTCCCCGGCGAGGCCCTTCATGAGGAGCTCCGCCTGTTCGTGGACTCGATTGGCATGAGCCCCATGGAGGCGCTGGCGAGCGCCACCCGCAAACCCGCGGAGTGGTTGGGATTGGCCGACTCCGTGGGGACCATCGCAGCGGGTAAGCTGGCGGACCTCGTCCTGCTCGACGCCGATCCCCTCGCCGATATCAGCAACACCAGGCGCATAACAGCGGTCGTGCTGCGCGGGAGGCTGTTCCGGCGGGGAGAGCTCGACACCCTCCTCGCGACGGTGGCCGCCATGCCGGACCGGCGCGGCAACGATTGGGTGCGAGAGTGACGAAGCGGCAGCGGTTGTCGACCCTGCTGGCACTCTGGCGGCGCTTCCCCATCGTGGCTTGTCGCGCCGACAGCCCTCCGGCGCTCGCGCGCGTGGTGCGGAAGGCACGCGCGGGTACGGCCTAACCCGTATTGGCGCCACCGTGCAACGAAAGCGTTATGTTCTTCGCAAACACCGACTCAACTCTGTGAGACCATGGCCATGGAATGCCTCAGCATCTCGATCCTCCGGGTCGTCCTGTCGAGCGTAGTGAGTCTCGGCCTCGCCGCACCAGCGTTCGCGCAGCAGCAGACGGTCACCGGCCCGGTGACTCGCACCGATCTCCTCACCCAGGTACTACCCCCGGGCAATTTCCGCGACGTGAAGGCCGCCGTCATTGAGCTCGGGCCGGGGGCCACCGCACCCCGGCACCGTCACGACGTGGCCGTGCTGGCGTATGTGCTCGAAGGAATCGTCGAGAACCGATTTG
>DATCWE010000171.1:0-3531 GCA_036566495.1 Gemmatimonadales bacterium
CGGTGGCGCGCGCGAGGGCGGTGGCGTTTGCCCAGGCCAGCGAGATCGCCTGGTCGCTCGACATGAAGGAGCAGCTCGCCAAAAACACGGCGCGGGAGCCCTACCCCGACATCCTCGGCCCCTATCGCGATCGCGGTCACCAGAATGGGATCATCCTGCGCCACGGGTACATCATCGCCGAGTGGGGCGACACGCGCCGGCTGGATATGACGTTCAGCGTGGCGAAGAGCTACCTCTCCACCGTCGCGGGGCTGGCATTCGACCGCGCAATGATTCGCGACCTCGACGAGCCGGTGGCCAAGAGCGTGGGTGACGGCGGGTACAGCTCGGCGCACAACGCGCCGATCACCTGGCGAATGCACCTGACCCAGACCAGCGAATGGGAAGGCGAGCTGTGGGGCAAGCCCGATCGGGCCGATCGTCGCGCGGGGTACGACCGCACCCTGAGGCCGCCCGGCACGTTTTGGGAATACAATGATGTAAGAGTGAACCGCCTGGCCTTGTCGGTGTTGCGGGTCTGGAAGCGGCCGCTCCCGGAAGTGCTCAGGGCGGAGCTCATGGACCCGATCGGCGCCTCGCCGACCTGGGAATGGCACGGATACCGCACGTCGATGACCGAGCAGAACGGCCGCCGGGTCGAGTCGGTGAGCGGCGGTGGCCACTGGGGTGGCGGCCTCTGGGCCAGCACCCGCGACCACGCGCGCTTCGGGCTGTTGCTGCTGCGCCGCGGCCACTGGAAGGACCGGCAGCTCCTGTCGGAGCGCTGGATCACCCTCGCCACCACGCCGACGGCCATCCGCCCCAACTACGGTTTCCTCTGGTGGCTCAACGGCGACCGCAAGCTGTATCCCTCGGCCTCGCCGCGCGCCTTCTTTGCGCTGGGCTCCGGCGGCAACGTGATCTACGTCGATCCGCAGTACGATCTCGTGGCGGTGCTCCGCTGGACTGCGACCGATAAGATCGACGAGTTCATCCGGCTGGTCGTCGCCTCGTTGACTCCCTGAGAGGGTGATGTCCTTTCTCAACCTGCACGAGGCGGAGGCCGTGGCCCGCGCCACCTTGCCGGCCTCCACCTTTGACTACTTCGCCGGCGGGGCCTGCGACGAGGTCACCCTCGCCGAGAATCGCCGCGCCTTCGATGCGATCGCGCTGCGCTATCACGTGCTGACCGACGTGAGCCGGCGCGAGCTCGGAACCACTCTGCTGGACCAGCCGGTCACCGCTCCGATCGTGGTGGCGCCGATGGCCTTCCAGCGGCTGGCGCATCCGGACGGCGAGCTCGGCATGGCGCGCGCGGCGGGGGGGCTCGGTCTCTTGATGACCGCGAGCACCTTCTCGACCGCCTCGCTCGAGGAGATTGCCGCGGCGGCCAGCGGGCCCCTCTGGTTCCAGCTCTACGTCCATCAGGACCGCGGCATCACCGCCGAGCTGGTGCAGCGCGCCGCCGCCAGCGGTTATGGTGCGCTGGTGCTCACGGTCGATGTCCCGGAGATTGGACGCCGGGAACGCGATGATCGCAACGCGTTCCGCCTTGCCACGGATCTCCGGGTAGCCAACTTCGTTCCGCGCACCAGCGAGGCTCTGCAGGGCGGCGCCGCCGGATCCCATCTGGCCAACTTCATTCAGGGCATGCGGGACCCTTCGTTCTCCTGGAAGGACCTGGCATGGCTGCGTTCGCTCTCCGACCTGCCGCTCATCGTCAAGGGGCTGGTGCGCGCCGATGACGCCGTGCGGGCCGTCGAACACGGAGTGGCCGGGATCGTGGTTTCGAACCATGGCGGCCGCCAGCTCGACACCGCCGTGACCGGCGTGCGCGCGCTGCCCGATATCGCGGCGGCGGTGGGTGACCGGCTGCTGGTGATGATGGACGGCGGAATCCGGCGCGGCACCGACATCATCAAGGCGCTGGCCCTGGGCGCCGGGGCCGTCATGGTCGGCCGTCCGGCCTTGTGGGGCCTCGCCGCCGACGGCGAGGCGGGTGCCCGGCGGGTGCTCGAGCTGCTGCTCAAGGAGCTCGACCTCGCCATGGCGCTCTGCGGCACGCCGCGGCTCTCCGACATCAGCCGCGATCTGCTTTCGTGACTTGGCCCCAGCGCTATGACCCGCTGGGGTCGGCTTTCTTGTCGACCGCCGCGGCAGCCCTGCCGATCGTGGCGCTGCTCGGCTCGCTGGCCTGGTTTCGGCTGCGCGCCCCGCTGGCCGCCCTCATCGGTCTGCTCACCGGGCTGCTGATTGCGATCCTCCTGCTGGCCATGCCGCCGCGCATGGCCCTGGCGAGTGCAGCCTATGGCGCCGGGTACGGACTGTTCCCGATCGGCTGGATCGTGCTCAACGTGATCTTTCTCTACCAGCTGGTGGAGCGTCGCGGGTTACTCGACGCCCTCCGCCAGGGAGTCACCCGGGTCACCGATGACCGCCGGCTGCAGCTGCTCCTGGTCGCCTTCTCCTTCGGGGCCTTCATGGAGGGCGCGGCGGGGTTCGGTACCCCCGTGGCCGTGACCGGAGGGCTGCTGATCGCCCTGGGCTTCGGGCCGCTGCAGGCATCCGGCCTGTCGCTGATCGCGAACACCGCGCCGGTGGCGTTCGGCGCGCTGGGCACCCCGATCATCGCGCTCCAGGCCGTGACCGGGCTGGACCTGCATGCCTTGAGCGCACAGGTCGGCCACCAGTTGCCGGTCTTTTCCCTGATCGTCCCGTTCTGGCTGGTGTGGGCCTACGCGGGGTGGCGCGGAATGCTGGAGGTCTGGCCCGCAGTGCTGGTCGCAGGGGTCTCCTTCGCGGTGCCCCAATTCCTGGTGGCGACCCTCCATGGACCCTGGCTGGTCGACCTGGTCGCGGCCGCGTGTTCCCTCGGCGCGACAGTGCTCTTCCTGAGAGTCTGGCAGCCGCGCCGGGCGACCGCGCAGCCGGCGATTCCCCTGCGCGCGTGGGCGCCCTGGATCATCCTGACGGTCCTGGTGTTCCTGTGGGGCATTCCCCAGGTCAAGACCGCCCTGAACGGGATCGCCGCGCCGAAGCTGCCGGTCTCGGGCCTCCACAACCTGGTGGAGCGGGTCCCTCCGGTGGTGGCGACGGCGACGGTAGAGCCGGCCGTGTTCACGCTCAACTGGCTCTCGGCCACCGGCACCGGCATCCTGCTGGCCGCCCTGCTCACCGCGATGCTGTTGCGCTACGGCCTGCGCGAGCTGCTCACGACCTGGCTCCGCACCCTGCGGCTGGTGCGGGGGTCGTTGCTCACGATTGCCCTGATGATGGCGATCGGGTACCTCACCCGCTACTCCGGGCTCGACGCGATTCTCGGCCTGGCCTTCGCGCATACCGGCCTGCTCTATCCCTTCTTCGGCACGCTGCTCGGCTGGCTGGGCGTGGCGCTCACCGGCTCGGATACCTCGTCCAATGTGCTGTTCGGGAGCCTGCAGACCATCACCGCGCGACAGCTGGGTATCGATCCCGTGCTGATGGCGGCGGCGAACTCCTCGGGCGGCGTGATGGGCAAGATGATCGACGCCCAGAGCATCGTGGTGGCGGGAA
>DATCWE010000352.1:0-3006 GCA_036566495.1 Gemmatimonadales bacterium
AAGCCAACTCCGCAAGCAGGAGCAGGTCCCGCAACTCCTCCACTGGCACCCCGGCGGACCGATGCAGCGAGCGCGCGGCGAGCGCAGCGGCACGTGCCAGGTCCGTCCGGCCCATCCTGGCGTGGATCTCCGCCGAGTTGCGCCGGTTGGCCCCCTGCTCCACCGCAAGGCCCAGCCTGAGATTGAGTCGATTGGCTGCTTCGAACAGATCCAGAGCGCGCTGGAGGTCACCCGCCTGGCGATACACTCCCGCCAGCAGCTCGAGGTTGCTCGCTTCCTCCTGCTGCAGGCCCTGCTCCCGGGACAATTGGAGCGCGCTGTCGAAGGCGGCGAGGGCCCGACGCGGCTCCCCCAGCATATCGTACGCCGTGCCGAGCTGTCCCAGTGCGTTCTGCTCTCCAGCCCGGTCACCGATGGCGCGGAGGATCAGCAGCGCCCTGCGAACCGCCTGGAGGGCCGAACCGGGATCCCCAAGCTGGATGTCGAGGGCGGCGAGATTGCTTTGCGCCCGGCCTTCGATCAGGGCTTGGCCGGCCAGGCGGCCCACTCGAATGGCCTCCAGGTACCCGGCGCGGGCCTGCACGAATTGTCCCCTGGCGACTTGCACCAAGGCGATGTTGTTCGCGCTCTTGGCCAGACTGATATGGTCGCCGGTGGCGCGAGCGGCGTTGGCGGCCGATTGGTAGAGCGTCAGCGCGTCATCCAGCCGCCCCTCGTCGTTGGCCAGGAGTCCCAGCGCATTGTACGACTTGAACAAATCCGGCTCGAGCCGGGCCGTGAGCTTCAGTGCCAGGGCTCTCTCACCGATGCTCCTGGCCTCGGAGTATTCTCCCAATCGCCACGCCGCGAGCCCAATCGAAGTGAGGAGCCTCGCCTCCCTGGCCGTGTCCCCGGCCTTCGTGGCCTCGGGCAGCGCCGAACGCCACAGGGTCCGCGCCGCGGCGAACTCGGCGTCGGCGTAGGCGGAGTCACCCCGGAGCATCAAAGCATCGAGCTCGTCCGGAGCTGCCCGCAGCTTCGAGCACCCCGCGGCCGCGCATCCTGCCATCAGCAGGAGTGCTTCCAACCGGCGCATCACGGTGCCGTCGAGAATTGCTTGGTGCGGCTCGTCCGGGTGCGACCATCGACGCCGAGCGCGTCGACGGTCCAGAAGTAAGTGCGTCCGCGCCCGAGCGAAATCTGGATCGGCAGCGCCAGGACAGTATCCCCCGTCTCGGCGGTCCACACTTCCTGCCCGGCGGCCTCCATGACCGAGAGCCGATAGAGCGGACGGTCTGGCTGGCTCCGCCACCGAAAGATCAGCGAGTCCTCCATGACGACGCCTCCGTCTGCCGGAGAAACGATGGGAATCGGCGGAAGCGCCTCCGACCGGGAGGGGCCCGGAGGGGCCCGGAGAGAGGCTTCGCTCTCTGAGGACGGTCCTGGAACCCGGGCGAGCAACACGATAGCCAGCACTGCGGCCGTGGCAATTGGAACCAGCCACACAAGGCGTTGGGCAGAGCGCCGCTTTCGGAGGAGGCGTCGCGCAGCAGTGACCACCCGCCGGCACTCGCGACAATCGGCGAGATGCTCCTCGAGCGCCGCGCTGGCGTCGGGAGCAAGCCGTCCGTTCAGATACGCGGCGATGTCTTCGGGGTTCGGGTGCTCGCTCACCGGATCACCGGAATGAGGCTCCGTCATAGAACCAGTGTCTCCCTACCGATGTGTAACGGACTCCAGCCGCAGCCGTGCGGAGGGAGCCAGCGGCCGAGCGGCGAACTCACGGGGTCGACTCCCCGATTCCTCGGTCCTCCAACAAACGTCGCAGGGTCGCGAGCACAGTCTTGAGGCGGCGATGCACGTGGAACCGGGTCCGAAAGCCCAGGTGGGCCGCGACCTCCGGCATGGAGAGGCCGTCCTCGAAGCGCAGCTTCAGGAGCAGCCGATCGCGCGGATGCAGTCGCGCCAGCGCCGCTTCCAGTGCCTGATCAAGATCGCGCTGACGGAGCTTCGTTTCGGGATCCCTTCCACTCGCATCGGCAAGCGTGCCAAGATCCACCTCGGCCCCGATCAGATCCACCAGCCGCCGGCGCGCGGCGCGATCTTCGCTGGGGCCGGGGGAGTCCTCGCCCCGACCCCGGAACCGGCCGTATCGGCTGCGCTGATGATCGAGACAGAGCCGCTGGGCTACAACCACCAGCCAGGTCGAAAACTCGCTCCGCCTGTCGGCGGCGTAGCTCCGCAGCCGCCGGTAGTCGTCCGATTGGAGCTGCTCCAGGATGAAGGCATAGCGGTCCATCACTCGGTCGTGGTGACCCCCACCCGCGCGGGCGACGTGCAGCAGCAACCGACTGTGAAGCGCGACGAACTCGGTCCAGCATTCGGCCCGGGTCGCCGGATCAGTCGCGAGCAGCAACCGACCCAGAGCGGCGGGAGGCGAAGCCGGCATGGCTGACCATGAAGTGGGGAGGCGCGGGCAACTCGAATCGACACCGAGAACCTACGGGCCGAACGGAGAACCGGCAATCAACCGCCTTGGGGCAACGGCCGGAGCACCGCCCGCACCGGACTCGCGTCAAACCCCACAAGCCGGATCGGCAGCGCGATCAGCTCGTAATGTCCTTCGGCAATGCCATGCAGCACGAGCCCCTCGAGAATGGCCATGTCGTGGGCAAGGAAGCGCCGGTGCGCCGCGAGCTCTTTGGAGGAACAGGGATCGACGCTCGGAGTATCGATGCCGGCCAGGATGACGCCTGCCTCGTGCAGATGATCTACCAGTGCGGGAGAAAGCGCGGCGAAGTCCTGGTTGAACCGCCTGGGATCGGGGTAGGTCCCGGTGGCGAACAATACCCGAATCGCGCTTGGCTCGCGCGGCAGCATCGCCGGCGTGATCACTCCGCCGCGCGGTACCTCGATCCGCATCACTTCGCAGGCACCCAGATAGGATCGCAGGGAGCGACTCGCGATGTCCGCCGCCTCTCGGCCGTAATGGCTCGGGGCGTCGGCGTGGGCGCCGAGGTGCACTGT
>DATCWE010000088.1:0-4861 GCA_036566495.1 Gemmatimonadales bacterium
AACCCGGCAGGCCGCCTGGCGCTCGCAGGAGGCGTTTTTCGCGCAGCTGCAGCGCGACGCGCCGCGGACCTACCGAGCCCACTTCGTCGCCTCGCGCTATTTCTACGGCGAGCGGCGCTTCGCGGAGGCGGAGCGCGCCGCGCGCCGCGCCCTGGCGCTCTATTCGCTCGACCCGCAGGTGCATGAGCAGCTGGGCCAGGCGCTCCGCGTCCAGGGTCGCTGCGGCGAGGCGCTGCCGATCCTGGCGGACGGGGTCAGGCTCGCGCCGGATCGCACCACCGTCCGCAGCCGGTTGATCGAGTGCGCGCTGACCGCGGGCGATACGGCGCGAGCCCTCGCGGCGGCGAACGAAGCAGTCGCGCTGGGACAAGCGGAGTTTCGCGGGACGGCCGAGCGACTGACCCGGCCGCGGCCGTGACTGTCTCCGTACGTCAGCGGGACACTCCGGGAAGCCAGGCGACGTCCGCGCGCAGCGAGTCGCGCCCCAGGCCGGGGGGCTCCCAACGCCAATAGTTGAATTGCTGCCGGATCATCAGGGTCGTGCCGGGAATCTCTCCGCAGCTGTCCGAAAAGCTCACCAGCAGAGTGCCATCCCCTCCGGACTGCAGCAAGCGGCCGGCATCGCCACAGAGCATATCCTCCGCCGGCGGCATCGCGTGTCCGCCGGGCTGCGCCGCCGCGTAGCGCGCCAGCGTGGGCGCGATGCCCTGCCACGCCTGGGCCGGAAGTACCGGGACGGCCACCACGATTCGCTTCGCGGCCGGTTCGCCGGAGAGCGCCCGCGCCACCGCCGTCATGACTTCTTGCCGGGCCTCGGCCACCTGGGCGAGCCGGACGGATTGCGGCGCGATGAGCAACAGGATGCAGCAACAAGCCGCGGGGACGATCCAGCGAGCCCGCCCTCCCTGCGCGGTGAGCACGCTGACGGCGGTCGCCAGCAGCAGGGCAGGCCCGAAGAGAAAGGCGAAGCCGTAAAAAGGCGCGTACACCGGCCACGGCAGGTAGGCGGCCGCTCCGGCGAGCGGCAGGGCCAGTCCCAGCAGAATGACGCGGAGGCAGTGCTTCCGCCACGTGGGATCGCGCAGACCCGCCCGCATGCCGAGGCCGATCACGGCCAGGAAGAGCAGCGCGGCCCCCAGCAGTACCACCCCGTCGCTCCGCCCGGTGATCGGCCAGGGAAAGAATTGCCGCTGAAACAGCTCCCCCAGCCTGGAGAGCGAACGCGGCGCGTGTCCGTAGGTGGCGGCATAGCCTTCGCCGCTGGAGCGGAGCGCCGTGCGAACCACCAGCAGCGCCGCGGCGATTCCCCCGATTGCCGTGGCCGCCAGCAGGGCGCGGGCGCGGGCATCGAAGCGCCAGCGCTCCAGCTTCCCGTCGGCATTCCGGCTGATCGCGATGAGCATCACGACCGGAACCCAGGCCGCCAGCATCTCCTTGGTGAGCACCGCGGCGGCGATGGCGAGTCCGGCGGTGAGCGCCGGAGCCCAGCTGCGCCGCGCCACGTCGAGCCGGGTGGCCGCCAGGGCGGCGACCAGGGCGCAGAGCAGACCGAGCGGCTCACCCATGGTCAGGCGGACCCACACCAGGCCTGCCGAATAGGAGAACAGGAACAGCATCGCGCCGAATCCGGCGCCCACGGTATCCGCCGCGAGACGACGGAGCAGCGCATAGACCAGCCCGGCGATCAGCAGCAGCTCCATGACGCGCAGCATTTGCCAGCGCAGCGGCTCGGCTCCCAGCCAGGTCCACTTCGCCGCCAGGGCGGCATACCCTACGATGTTGAAGCGGCCGTGCTGCTGACCGTAGTAATCCACCAGGGCGGCGAACCGGCGGGCCGCGCCGTGCGCGCCGTTGAGGAGGGGCAGGAATTCGGAGAAATCGAGCACATCGAAGGCCCGAGGGTGCCAGGGGCGATAGAGCAGCACCGCCAGCGCCGCGGCGCACACCAGGGGAAGCCAGCCGGGTAATCGTCGGGCGAAGCCGGGAGCCATCTGCCGTCGCGTCCTTTCGCGCGAAGCGGTCCGCGCGCCTATCGTAGATTACCGGGCTCCGGTGATATTAAGGCTGATCCCCTTCCCCGCGCGACCAGGGCGGAGCCCTCATGATTCGTGGCAAGCAGATCCTGTTGACCGGTGGTGCGGGCTTCATCGGCACCGCGCTGGCGACCCGCTTGGTCGAGCACAACCGGATCGTGGTCTTCGACAACGGGCATCGCAATTCCATCCGCGACACGCCCCTGCTCTCCCACCCCAACCTGCGCTACATAGACGGCGACGTGCTCGACGCCCCGGCCGTGCGGAAGGCCATCGAGGGCTGTACCCTCGTGGTGCACCTCGCCGCGATCGCCGGAGTGGACACCGTCCTCACCATGCCGGTGCACACGATGAAGGTGAGCCTCATCGGCACCTATCACGTGCTCGAGGCGGCCCTGGCTACGCGCGGCATCGAGCGCGTCATCGATTTCTCGACCAGCGAGGTCTTCGGCACCTACGCCTACAAGGTCCGGGAGGGCGACCTGACCAGCCTGGGCGCCGTGGGGGAGGCCCGCTGGACCTATGCGGTGAGCAAGCTGGCCACGGAGCACCTCACCCATAACTATCATCGCGAGTTCGGCCTGCCCTCCGTCGCCATCCGGCCCTTCAACATCTACGGGCCCGGTCAGGTGGGCGAAGGCGCGATCCACCGCTTCATCATGCAGGCCCTGCGCGGCGAGGACATCACCATCCACAACGACGGCGGGCAGATTCGCGCCTGGTGTTACGTGGAGGACATGATCGAGGGAATCGTCCGCTCGCTGGCATTACCCGAGGCCGTGGGGCATTCGTTCAACATCGGGAACCCGCGCAGTATCGTGACGGTCTACCATCTGGCCCGCGAAATCGTGCGGTTGGCGGTCTCGGATTCGAAAATCGTCTTTGTCCCCTGGGACAAGGTGGACGTCGAGCTGCGGATTCCCAACATCGAGAAGGCGCGCGAGCTGCTCGGCTTCGAGCCCAGGGTGGATCTCGAAGAGGGACTGTTGCGCACGATCGAGTGGTACCGGGCGCGCCGGCTCGCGTGATCCGCCTCGCCCAGCCCGCCATCGACGACCAGGATATCGCGGCGGTCGCCGCGGTGTTGCGGAGCGGGTGGCTGGTGCAGGGGGCGGAGGTGCGCGGCTTCGAGGCGGAGCTGGCCCGGATCGCGGGGGTACCGCACGCGGTCGCGCTCAACAGCGGCACCACCGCGCTCCATCTCGCGCTGCTCGCGATGGGCATCGGGCCGGACGACGAAGTAGCGGTGGCCGCGTTCAGTTGGCCCGCCACGGCCAACGCGGCGGTGCTGTGCGGCGCGCGTCCGGTGTTCGTCGATATCGAGCCGCGCACGGCGGGGATGGACCCCGAGCGACTCCGGGCCCGGCTGGCCGCCTCGGGAAGATTTCGCGCCGTTCTTCCGGTCCATGCCTTCGGCGGCATGTGCGATATCGCCGCCATCCGCGACGTGGCGGAAGCCCACGGGGTGCCGGTGCTGGAAGATGCGGCCTGCGCCCTCGGGGCAAGCGTTGCCGGCCGCCCAGCCGGTGCCTGGGGAGCCGCGGCGTGTTTCAGCTTTCATCCGCGCAAGGTCGTCACGACCGGTGAGGGCGGTGCGGTCACCACCCATGACGCCGAGCTCGCGGACCGGGTCCGCGCGCTGCGCAATCACGGACTGGATCCCCGCAGCCCCGAGCCCGATTTTCTCTCGGTGGGCATGAACTGCCGGATGACGGAATTCCAGGGCGCCCTGGGTCGGGTGCAGCTCGGCAAGCTGGCCGGCCTGATCGCCGCGCACCGCCGAGTCGCGGCATGGTACGCCGAGCTGCTCGCGGAGCTCCCGCTGGATCTCCCCGGCAGCGCCGACCCCGAGGCTCATATCTACCAGGCCTACGTGGTGCGGCTTCCGCGTGAGCTGGCTCCGCGGCGCCGGGAGCTGATCAGCCGCCTGCGGGCAGCGGGCGTCGAAGCCACCATCGGAACCCATCACATTCCGCTCACCGCGTACTACCGCCGGGTCGGCGGCTACCGACCCGGAGACTTCCCCGTCACCGATGACATCGCGGGGCGCGCGCTTGCGCTTCCGATGCACCACGCGCTCACCCGCGAGGACGCGACGCGTGTGGCAACGGAGCTGGGGGCAGCCCTCACGGCTCTGGCGCGCTAGCGCTCCGCCCGCCAGGCCGCGAACAGAGAATCGGGCCGCAGCTGGTAGAACACCGGCTCCGCTCCCACGGCACCGCTCGCGGGCTTCAGCAGGTACACCGGCCGGCCCGGGTAATCACGCAGCAGAAGGCTGTCCCGGGCGCCGAGGTCTCGCGCGAACACATTGCCGAAGCGCCGGGCCAGCAGCAGGGGAGGAAACAGGGTGAATCCGCTGCGGTTTTCCCGGATCCGCAGGACGCAACGCTCCGGGTACTGGATGCCCGGAGTAAGCCGCAGGGAGGGATCGCCGGTGACCGCTTCCGCGTTGACCAGGCGCACCGAATCACCCCGCAGCGGGGCGAGCGCCGCGACCGCCGCCGTGCCGCGGATCGCGCTGCGTTCCAGCTCGGTCAGCGCCATGTCCAGGCGACAGGGATCCGCCGCGCGGTAGAGCGCGTCGGCATCCGGCCGCGAGACCCCCAGCGCCCACAGCCGCGCCACCAGCTCCGCACCCCAGCTTTCCCGAACCAGGACGAGCGCGTGCTCGACACCGGCCGCTTGGGCGCCCCGGTCCGGATCCCAGCGCAGCGAGAGCAGCCCGCTCCGGTACTGGTGGATCCGGATCGGAAGCGAGGTCAGCAGCCCGAGCGCCAGCGCCACCAGTGCCGCGCCGGTGGCGGCGCGCAGCAGCAGCCCCTCGCCCA
>DATCWE010000188.1:0-2304 GCA_036566495.1 Gemmatimonadales bacterium
ATACGATGCGGTTGGCCCCAAGCGATCGTTAGCATAGGCGTGCGGGTGGGCAGATCGGTTAATCGCCTGCGAGCGGGACCTACGGTGTCCCCGACCCACGGGCCGCCTTTATGGAAGCATCGGCCCGCTTCCGTATGCCGGAGAGGTCAAGTAGGGCGACCCCAACCGACACCACGGCGCTACGCGCGCAAGTAGAGGCATGTTTGCCTGTGCGTTGTCGGGCGCGATCGCCACGAACGGCCCGGGACGGAGTAAGCTGACGGACCAGGGAGGGTTAGCTGAACCCACCCGCTTCGTCGTGCCTGACACAGTCAAGGAACTGCGGCATCCGTTTCGAAGGAACCTAGGAGGCCAATATGAATGTCGGTACGATCCTCGTCATTCTCCTCGTACTGATTTTGGTCGGCGCCCTACCTACCTGGCCATATAGCTCAGGCTGGGGGTACTATCCCAGCGGCGGGTTGGGTCTCCTTTTGCTGATCGTTATCATTCTTCTGCTAACGGGCCGACTGTGAGCGTGCAACCGATGCGAAGTGAGGTGCTACCCCCCATCGAGTAGGGGAGTGAGATTCGTCTGGAATTGGTCAGCCGTCCAAATCCGGCGGTTTCACACCGGCTTACAGCCCACGAAGTTTGAGTTGTTCATCAACAGTAAGGCCGCATAGATGCGGACCTATCGGTCCGTCATCGCCTCCTGCAGCGGGCGGATTAGGTGATTGAGTAGCCTTGCCCTGATCCTGGCCGGAGTCTTCCGAGCTGGGCTGTTCCAGGGTTGCTGAACTTCGCCGGCGAAGCAGGAAGCCGCTCGGCGAGCATGGGAGGTTCGAGACGCGGAGCGGGCCCGGGAGTGCTATTGGACGGGACGTGGATTTGGGCTGGTGGCTGTGCCGGGGCCCATGATCCGTTGAAGAGCATCGGATGGCGTCCCTAGGTCAGTAAGCTCCCTCAAAAGCTCCGCCCGCTCGATGGGAAGCACGCCATCCACATCGCAGCGCCCAAGCCATCGCCCCTCAGGCAGCGCGGCCCGCAGGATTTGCCACTGGCTCACGCATGCGCGAGGGAAGCGGAAGGTCCTACCATCAGGAAGCTCGACCTTCCTCAGGCCCAGGTCCCTGTTGAAGACAAGTGACATGGCCGCATCTGTTTGACACGTGACGTGACCGCTGCTGTTTGACACATCAGTTGGCCGCGCGCAGGGAGGGGGCGCCGGCCGGGGTGGTCAGGGAGCTGGGCTGGCCGCTGGGGGAGAAGTGGCCGAGGCAGCGGGGGCCCCACCAGACGGAGTGGTGGCCGTCGAGATGGCGGCGGAGGAGGACGCGGAGGCCGGCACAGCTCCGGCGCCCGCGTTGCTTGGCGAGCTGGAGCACGATGCCGTCGAGGCGGATGGTATTGTCGAGGGCCACGACCCGCTCCTCCTCGTGACAGAGGATCTGTTCGAGGTCGCAGCGCCCCAGGGGGACAAAGGCCGGGGTGGGATCGGTGGGGGTGCAGCCGAATTCGGTGTTGAAGGCGGGCAGAAAGCGCTCGCGCAGATACCGGTTGGCCCCGGGAACGGTGTGAATCCCCGCCACCCGGAGCTCGTTGACGAGGCGATCCTGCAACGTGCGGTTCACGCGCTCGCTCCGGCCGCGGGCTTGGGGCGAGTAGCCCAGGATGTGCTCGATCCCGAGGCGGTGCAGGGCGCGGCCGACCTGGGTGAGTTTCGAGCGATCGGGATTGGTGCCCGAGGTCGGGGTGTAGGTCGCCCAGCGCGCGCGATCGGTATAGAGCGCCATGGGCAGTCCGTACCGCTCGAGGACAGCGCGCAGCGCGGTCATGACCGCGACCACGCTCTCGCCGCCGGCGACGAGTTGCCCGTAGAGGAGCTGCTTGGTGGCGTCATCGACCACCGCGATGAGGGTCTGCTTGCGGGTGGGGTCCAAGGCCAGCCACGGATGCACGCTGCCGTCGAGATGGAGCAGTTCGCCAAAGCAGGGCCGGGGCTCCCGGCGGCGCCGATGCCGGCCCCGCGCCCGGCCCTTGGCCACCAGCCCCGCCCGCTGCAGCAGCGCTTTCACAAAGGTGTACGACAGGGTGACCGCCTGCTCCCGACGGGCGACCTGGTAGAAGTGCCGGGTATTGAAGCCCCGATACCGCTCGCGGTACAGGCGCAAGATGCGCTCGACCTCGGCCACGGGCGCCCGCTTGGGCGCGGGCTTCACCCGCCGGCCGTCGTACAGGCCGTCGTAGCCGCGCTGCTCGAACCGCCAGCGCATCCGGCGAATACTGCGCGGACTCCGCCCGAGGATATCGGCCACCTGCAGC
>DATCWE010000243.1:0-10505 GCA_036566495.1 Gemmatimonadales bacterium
AAGAGAGCCGCCCAGGCTCCTTCCGGCCCGTAGGCGGCTTCGAATTCGGCGCGCCGCGCCGCATCGGTCTCGAACTGCCACACGAGGTGGTAGGCGGCCATGTGGCGCGGGAGCGCGCTAGTTGGGAATGACGGCGGCGGGGTGGAAGACGTGGGACTCCAGCCACTGGATCAGGCTCTTGTCGAGGGCTTCGGTGGGCTGGTCCCGGACCAGCGGCATGACCAGCCAGCGCTTGCCGCCCTGCATGAGAAACCACGCCGCAGGCGTTGCGGCGACGGCCTTTACGGGATTGGCCAGCTGGCCTTCATACGAGACGAAGTGAAACTCACGACCGCGGTGCACCAGGCGTTTCTGCTCCATCTTGAAACTGCTCATCCCTGATTACTCCCGTGCGGGAAGCTCGATGGCTTCCTTGAGGATCCAAACCTTGGTAGCGAAGAATAATCGAATCATGTCCGTGTGGTCGCCGGCGGGCACCAGCACGACGAGTGCTTCAGAATCGGTTCCCTTGGTGAGCTTGACCGTCTCCTTGCGCCGCATGCGGCCGCCGAGCTCCTTGAACCAGTGGGGCAGGAGGTCGCGCTCGGCGTGGCGGACCACGGTACGCGAGCGCTCTCCCGACGGATCGGCCAGGGCCACCTGGGCGTACCAGCGTCCCCGCGCCGGCCCCCGGGTGGCGGGGCTGAAGGTGAGCGAGCGGTCGGTCAGCTCCTCCCAGGCCTTGTGGGCCGGCGCGGTACGCGGCCGCACTTCGACGCGTCCCTTGGGGTCCTGCGGCACGCGCACCAGGAATTCCCAGCTGTTCTTGCCGGCCAGATTGCGGTCCATGACGACGTAGGTGTGTTCGGTGCCGCGCACCGCCTCGCCCGCAAAGGTCCAAGCAGCCGGGCGAGAGCCCAGCGGGGCGACTTCGACTCGGTCCAGCCGGTACCTGGTTCGCGTGGCCATGAAGGTCCTCACATGGTTGGAGTCGCGGCCAAAACATACCCGGTCACGCCGCCCTAACGAAGTCGGGCGGGCGGGCGTATTCATTAGCACGCCGCCGGGCGGCTCCCGGCGGCGCTCCCCTCAAAAAGCTCGCGGAGGCACAATGCGGTTTTCGACAGCGCTGGTGGCGGCGCTCGCCCTGGTGGCCCAGGCGCCGGTGGCCCAGGCCCAGCAGAAGAACGACGAGGAATACACCAGGAAAATCAAGGAATACCTGCAGGATCCCCGCATCACGACCGAGCTGGTGGACCACCTTCCCGCCTCCAGCACGGTCCCGACCCCGCTCAAGTTCCTGGGCCGGATCGTGGGCACACCGGGCGAGCTGACCTATGCGAAGGACATCCAGCGCTACTTTGCCGCGCTCGACCAGGCCTCGCCGCGGGTTACCATGTGGAAGATCGGCCAGAGCGAGGAGGGGCGCGACATTGTCATGCTCGCGGTCGCCAACGAGGCCACCATCCGGCAGCTGGAGAAATACAAGGGGATGCTCGCCGCGCTGAGCGATCCGCGGAAGACTTCGGAGCAGCAGGCGCGCCAGCTCCTCAAGACCGCCAAACCGATCTACTACATCACCAGCGGCATGCACTCGCCGGAGAATGGCGGGCCGGAAATGCTGATGGAGCTGGCCTACCGGCTCGCGGTCGAGGACACCCCGTTCATTCAGCAGATCCGCGACAACGTCATCACCTTCATCACCCCGGTCATCGAAGTCGACGGCCGCGAAAAACAGGTCGACACCTACTACTTCAACAAGAAGCGCGCCCAGGGCGATGCGCGGCTGCCCCTGATGTACTGGGGCAAGTACGTGGCGCACGACAACAACCGGGACGGCATGGGCCAGTTCCTCCAGCTCACCCGCGCGGTCACCCGGACGTTCATGGAGTGGAAGCCCACCATCCTGCACGACCTGCACGAGGCGCAGACCTACCTGTACGCGTCCACCGGCACCGGGCCCTACAACGAGCAGCTCGATCCCATCACCGTGAACGAGTGGTGGATGCTGGCCGAGAACGATGTCATGGAGATGACCAAGCGGGGCGTGCCGGGCGTGTGGACCTACGGGTTCTACGACGGCTGGGTGCCCAACTACATGTTCTTCATCGCCCATTCCCACAACGCGATCGGCCGTTTCTACGAAGTGCAGAGCTACGGACCCGACAACTACGTGGTGCGCCCCGGCGCGACGACCACGAGCAAGGAATGGTTCCGTCCCAATCCGCCCCTGCCCTCGATCAACTGGGGGCCGCGCAACAACACCAACATCCAGGAGTCCGCGATCCTCTTCGCCCTCAGCCACGTGGGCAAGAATCGCGAGCTGTATCTGGAGAACTACTGGCTGAAGAACAAGCGCTCGGTGGAGAAGGGGAAGAACGGCCCCGTATACGGATGGGTGATCCCCGCCGCGCAACGCCGGAAGGCCGACGCCGCCGACGCGGTGAACGAGCTGCGGCGCCAGGGGCTCGAGATCCAGACCGCCAGCGCGCCCTTCAAAGCGGGCGCGGTGAGCGTCGCGGCGGGAGATTATGTCATCCGCGCCGACCAACCCTACCGCACGCTGGCGGACATGTACTTCTCGCTGCAGAACTACGCGGTGCAGAACCCGTCGCCCTATGACGACACCGGGTGGACCTTTCCGTTGATGCGCAACCTGGTGATCACGCCGCTCACCGACAAGAGCGTACTCGACCAGAAGGGGACGGCGGTCGTGGCGGACGTCCGGGCTGCCGGGGGCATCAGCGGCAGCGGAAGCGTGGTGGTGGTGGAGAACACCTCGGACGCCAACGTGGTCAGTTTCCGCTACAAGCTCGCTGACGTGAAGATGCAGGCCGCCGAGGAAGACTTCGATGCGGGCGGCCATCGCTTCCGGGCGGGCGCGTTCATTATCGCCAATGCCGACCGCACCAAGCTCGAGCCCGTGCTCACCGCCCTGGGATTATCGGCCTGGGCCATGGGCTCGGCCCCTACGGTGAAGACGCACGATCTCGACATCCCGCGGATCGGGTACGTCCACAGCTGGGCCAATACCCAGAATGAAGGGTGGGTCCGGGCGGCGCTCGACACCTACGGCGTGCCGTACACCTATTTCGCCGACCAGAAGCTCCGCGAAGGCAGCCTGCGCGCCAAATACGACGTAATCATCTTCCCGCACGTCGGGGGCAACGCCCAGGGACAGGTCAACGGTATCCCCAAGGCGGGCGGGAGTCCGCTGCCCTACAAGAAGACCGATGCGACGCCCAATCTTGGCGCCCTCGATCAGAGCGACGACATCCGTGGGGGCATGGGCCTGGAAGGGCTGATGGAGCTCTACAAGTTCGTGCAGGAGGGCGGGACGCTGATCACGGAAGGATCCACCGCCACCATCTTCCCGGAATACAATCTCACGCCCGGCATCACGGTCGAGAATCCGACCGGGCTGTTTGCCCGCGGGACCATCCTGCGCGGAGTGATCACCGATACCAAGAGCCCGCTGGCGTACGGCTATGAGGGGACCCAGCTGCCGATCTACTTCAGCCAGAGTCCGGTGCTGAGCGTCGGTGGCGCCGCCGGATTCGCCGGGTTCGGCGGCGGTGGTGCTCCCAATGCCGGCCTGGGCCAGAACACGACGCCGATGGCCACGCGGCTGCGCTTGTCGCCTTACGGTACCGTTACCGAACCGCCCGCGACCGCGGCACCGGCGCCCGCCGGCGGTCCAGGGGGACGCGGTGCAGGCGGTGGCGGGGGCGGCTTTGGCGGATTCGGCGCCGTCGCGGGAGAGCGCCCGCGGGTCGTGATGCAGTTCCCGCCCAGCGCGGACGAGATGCTGCTTTCGGGCACTCTTGCCGGAGGGCAGGCGCTGGCCGGCCGGGCTCAGCTGGTGGACGCGACGGTCGGCAAGGGTCACGTGGTGATGTTTGCCATCCGGCCGTTCTGGCGCTGGCAGACCCAAGGGACCTATTTCCTGGGCTTCAACGCGATCCTCAACTGGAACGATCTGGACGCGGGCAAGGCCGCCCCGGCGGCCGCCCCGGTGGGCGGGGGACAGCCGCAGTGATCGATGACCGGTGACCGGTGACCGGTAACCCGTAATCAGAAGCCCTCCGGGGTCACTCGGAGGGCTTCTTCGTTTCTCCTGGTCACTGGTCACTGCCGGGTCACTCCTCTCGCAGCGCCACGGTCGGATCCAGCCCGGCTTAAATGCCGGTAGGAAACGTTTCGTATACCTCGTCTCCTTCCCAGGCCGCCGAGCGTTCCAGGGGTGTGAGCGCCCGGGTCTCATCCCAGTGCACCAGGGCATCGAACTGATCCGCCAAGTGGGAATAGAAGTAGTGACTCTGTCGCTCGGTCTCGGGCCGGTAGATGACGCCGATCGCGCGTTGCAGCCGCTCAGGGTGCAGCGCTTCGGCGGCGTCTTCATCGCCCAGGTCGATGAGCATGCGCGGGATCCCCGCGTCGTGCAGGAGCTCCTCGTAGCTGCCGCGCAGACCCGGCCGCACCCGGCAGCGCCGGGGGGGCTCGCCCCAGTCCGCCGCTGCGGTCACCGTGCCTGAATAGGTGCTGAAGCCGATCAACACGGCCTCGTCCTCGTGGCGCTCCCGGGCCAGCTGTCCCAGGGTGAGCTCCCCGGCGGCTCCCATTTCGGTGGCGCGCGCGTCTCCCACGTGCGAGTTGTGAGCCCACACGACCACTTTGGAGTGCCCCACCTGCCCATCGAGATGGGTGAGCAGCGCATCCAGGGTGTCGGCCATGTGGGTGTCGCGAAGGTTCCAGCTCGAGACCTGCCCGCGGAACATGGTGCGGTAGTACTGCTCGGCGCCTTTGACGACGCGGGCATTCTGCTCGGCCTGAAAGAATTCGTCCTGGTCGACGAAGCCATCCCCGCGCAGCAGCCGGTCGCGCTGGCTCTGGAGGTCGAGCAGCTGCCGCACGACCTCATCCTCGCAGCTCCGGCTGAAGTCGAGTGTCGTCGCATGTCCGTACTGCTGCGGGTCAGTTCCAAAGAGCTCGAAGCACCCATAGCGGGCGCGGGCGCGCGCCGCCGCGGCTGCATCGACCCGGTCGAGATAGCCGAGCACGGCCTCCATGGAGGCGTGCAGGCTGTAGAGGTCGAGCCCATAGAATCCGACCGGCGGCTCTTCCGCTGGTGCCTTTTCGTTGCGGGACCGGAGCCAGGTCACGAATTCCACCATCTCGGTATTGCGCCACATCCAGGCGGGGAAGCGGCTGAAGCCGCGCAGCGCTGGTTCAGCCCCGGCGTCCAGTCCCTTGCCGCGCACGTAGCGGTTGACCCGGTATGCATCGGGCCAATCGCCCTCGACGGCTATGGCGGTGAAATCGAGCTCCTGGATCAGCCGCTTGGTGATCCGGGCTCGCTCGTGGTAGAACTCCTGGGTGCCGTGGGAGGCTTCGCCCAGCAGCACGATGCGGGCGTTGCCGACCATCCGGAGAATGGGATCGTAGTCCTCGTGGGTTCCCTGGAGCGGCCGAGCGATTGCCGCGATGGTCTCCGCGGCTGCCAGGGATGTACGGGACATGATTCAGCCCTCCTGTGTTATGGACCGCCCGCCGGAGGGCGGCTTGCACAGGCGGCCTGGACGGCGACGGGCGTGGCGGACCGCGCTAGCTTCCCGGCATGAACGTGATTCACGAATCCGCTTCGCGCCGCTTCGTGGTACGGCTGTCCGGAGGCCGGGGCGAGCTACTCTACACTCCGGTTTCCCCGACGCTGCTCGATTTGCATCACGCCGAAGTCTCGCCGAGCCTTCGCGGCCAGGGGCTGGCGGCTGGCCTGGTGGCAGCCGCGTGCGATTACGCCAGGGTCAATGGTCTCAAGCTGATTCCCAGCTGTCCCTACGTGGCGTGGTGGTTTCAGCAGCATCCGGAGCAACGGGACCTGCTGGGTTGAACCGTCTGTAGGTGCCGGGAGAGGG
Organism: Gemmatimonadales bacterium; assembly: GCA_036566495.1. Classification (GTDB taxonomy): domain Bacteria; phylum Gemmatimonadota; class Gemmatimonadetes; order Gemmatimonadales; family GWC2-71-9; genus JABFSM01. Next base: position 5,895 of record DATCWE010000243.1, read on the forward strand.
TTACGGCACCGCCCGGGCTGCGGGCACGCGCCTGAAGTGCAGGGGCGCATCGATCAGCTTCAGCTCGCCAACCTTCCCGTTCGGGTCGAGACTGAAGCCGATGTATGCGGGGTCATTGAACGGCTGCTGCCAGTTGATGCGGAACACGTCGTACTGCCAGTGCTCCAGCTCGCCGGCCTGATCCCCCAGCCGGAGCACGAGCTTGCCGGCTTCGAGACGGATCGTCACGGTACCGTACAGACTGTCGGCGTAGGTTCCCGCGTACTGCTCGAGGGCCAGGCTCGGCCGGGTGCCGGCAACGCGGGTTGCCTCGCGGGCTCGCCGGCGGGCGATGGCGCTGTCGCGGAACGTCTGATACAGGGTCCGCAGCTCGGCGCTCCAGTCGTGCCGGCCGCCGGTCTCGCCGCCGAGGTAGCCGTCGAACACCGTGTACATCAGGGCATGGCGCAGCTCGGAGTGATCTAGGTTGGTCAGCACCGCCACTCCAAGGCGGCGGTCCGGAAGCAAGCCTACAATGGCGGAACGGCCATCGATGCTGCCGGTGTGGAACGCCACGAATTCGCCGCGGTAATCCTCCAGGAACCAGCCCAGCCCATAGGCCTGGAAATGGGGATGGGTGAGACGAGCGGTCGGGTAGAATTCCTGCGGTGGAACCATCTGCTGGCCGGTGAAGAGCTGGGCGAAGCCGGGCGCACTCACCAGCCGACGGCCGGCGACCCGCCCGCTGTCGAGCAGAAAGCGAAGCCACTTGGCCAGATCCGTGGCGCTGGAGAACATGGCGCCGGCCGGGGCGATCGGATCGACCAGCGGTGCGGTAATCGGCAACACCCGCACGGTGTCGTTCACCAGTCCGTGGGGCGCCGTCACATCGCTCACTCCCGCGGCACGCAGCTCGCGCTCGTCGGGGTAGCTCTCGGTCATTCCGAGCGGCTGGTAGATCCGGCTGCGCAGCAACGCCTGCCAGGTCGTCCCGGCCGCGCGGGCGGCGATCTCGCCCGCGAGCGCGTAGGCGACGTTGTTGTACGCGAAAGTGGAACGAAAGCTCGAGGCCGCGGGCACCAGGCGCAGGCGGCGCTGGATCTCCCGGATGTCGAGGGCCTCGCCGTACCAGAGATAGGAAGGATCGGGGAAACCCACTCGATGGGTCACCAGGTCGCGCAGGGTGAGCTCGCGGGTGACCCAGGGGTCGGCGAGCTGCAGGTCGGGCAGGTACCTGGTCGCCGGGTCGTCCCAGGCCACCTTGCCGCTGTCGGCGAGCATGGCGAGCAGCATGGTGGTGTACGCTTTGGTGGTCGACATGACACCGAAGCGGGTGTGGACCGTGACCGGATCCGGCTTGCCGAGCTCGCGGACGCCATAGCCCTTGATGAAAGCGATGGAGTCGTCCTTGACGACCACGATCGCGAGCCCGGGGACGCGCCAGTCCTGCACCGCGCGCGCGACGTAGGCATCGAAACCACGCAGGGGCTGGTCCTGTGCCGCCGACCGGCCGACGCTCGCCAGCGCCAATCCAGCGAGCAAGGTTGCGCGGGTCTGCTTCATGGTCAATTGTAGCGCGCTTGACGCGCCTGCCGGAAGAGGCTATCTGAATGCTCGCTACTCCGGCATCCCTTCGCAGGCGGTGAGATCCTTGGACTCCAGCCCTTCGTATCCCGCGCCCGGCTCGCAGGGCTACTCGCGCAGGGAATTCTTGTTGCGGACGGGGCAGCTGGGCTGTGCGCTGTCCCTGCTTCCCGAACTCAAGCGTCCCTGGCCGAGCCCGCACGCGGCGGAGCCGGCGCAGGCGGAGCTGTACTCGGGACTGCGTTGGCGGCTGCTGGGCCCCTTTCGCGGCGGACGAGTCGCAGCAGCGACCGGCGTGGTCGGGCGGCCCAACGAGTTCTACTTCGGCGCCGTGAACGGCGGGGTGTGGAAGTCGGTCGATGCCGGGCGCGTCTGGACCGCCGTCTTCGACTCGCAGCCCGTGGCCTCGATCGGCGCCATTGCGGTAGCGCCTTCGGCGCCCGACACCGTGTACGTCGGGAGCGGCGAGTCGACGCTGCGGGATTCCGTGGGGTATGGCAACGGGGTCTATAAGTCGACCAATGCCGGGCGATCGTGGATGCACCTGGGCCTGGACGACACCCAGCACATCGGCAAAATCGCCATTCATCCCAGGAACCCCGATGTGCTTTTCGTGGCGGCGATCGGTCACCTGTACGCCGCCAATCCCGACCGGGGCGTGTTTCGCTCGAAGGACGGGGGCAAGAGCTGGCAGAAGGTGCTCTTCCACAACGGGGATGTCGGCGCTGTCGACGTCGCCATCGATCCGAGCAATCCACAGGTGGTCTACGCCTGCCTCTGGAACACGCGGCGTCCGCCCTGGTACACCTACGCCCCGACCAACGGGCCGGGCGGCGGGATCTTCAAGTCCAGCGATGGCGGCACGAGCTGGAGGCAGCTGACCAATGGGCTCCCGCAGGAGGGCATTGGCCGGTGCGGCCTGGCGATCGCGCCGAGCAACCCGAAACGGATTTATGCGGTGGTGGATTGCCTGGTGCCGGGTGCGGCGCCACCCGGCGGTGCGGCGCCGGAGCCGGCTCCGGGCAGCGGGGCGCGCACTCCGGCGCAACCGTTACCCGGGCAGGGCGGGGTATTCCGCTCCGACGACGCCGGCGCCACTTGGGTCAAGCTCTCGGGCGATCCGGCGCTGTGGGGCCGGGGCTGGTACTTCGAGAAGATCGCGGTGGATCCCCGCAACCCCGACATCGTCTACGTCCCCAACGTCTCGGTGTCGCGCTCCAAGGACGGCGGCAAGAGCTGGGTCGCCTTGCGGGGCTCACCGGGCGGCGATGACTACCACCAGGCGTGGATCTCGCCTGATGACCCCAACACCATGATCGTCGCGAGCGACCAGGGCGCCATCATCACCCGCAACGCGCAAACCGAGGATCCCCGGGAGGTCACCTGGAGCTCGTGGCTCAATCAGCCGACGGCGCAGATCTATCACCTCTCGGTGGATTCGCGCTTTCCCTATTGGGTCACCGGCGCGCAGCAGGACAGCGGCGCGGTCGCGGTGCGCTCGCGGGGCAAGTTCGCCGAGATTTCGATGCGCGACTGGGAACCCATCGGTGCGGGGGGCGAGAGCGGGATGACGGCGGGGGACCGGCTGCATCCGGGACTGATCTTCGGCGGAACCGGGAGCCGTTGGGACCTCGAAACCAACACGCTGATACCGGGCACGACAGTGCCGCGTGCTCCGGAGCCGGCCCGCAACGACTGGACCCAGCCACTGGTGTTTTCCAAGGCGGACCCCCGGGCGCTCTACTACGCCAACCAGTTCCTGTTCAAGACCACCGACGCGGCGCAGAGCTGGACCCAGATCAGTCCCGACCTAACCCGCCCCGATCCGGGCATGCCGCCCAATCTCGACGCGGCCGCGGCGGCGCAGACCGACCGCAACGGGAAACGTGGGGTGATCTACACCATCGCGCCGTCACCGCTCCTGGCCGCGACGCTGTGGGTGGGTACCGACGACGGGCTGATCCAGCTCTCCAGCGACGACGGCAAGAGCTGGCAGGACGTGACGCCGCCGGCGCTGACGGCCTGGAGCCGGGTGACGATGCTGGAGGCCTCCCACTCGGATCCGCGCGCGGCGTATGCCAGCGTGGACCGGCACCAGCTGCAGGACTTCGAGCCCTACCTCTACCGCACGCGGGATGGGGGCAAGAGCTGGCAGCAGATCACCAGCGGGCTTCCGGCCGGCGTCTACGTCCACACGGTCAAGGAAGACCCGGCGCGGCGCGGGTTACTCTTCGCGGGCACCGAGCGCGCCGTGTTCGTCTCCTTCGACGATGGGGATCACTGGCAGCCCCTGCAGCTCAATCTGCCGGTCACCTCGATGCGGGATCTCGAAGTCTACGGCAACGACCTGATCGTGGCGACGCACGGGCGGGGCTTCTGGGTGATCGACGACATCAGCCCGCTGCGCCAGGTGGACGAGACGATCCTGCAGGCGGAGGCCTACCTCTTCCGGCCCGCCGACGCCGTCAATTATCTGCAGGGCGGGGACAACGGGACGCCGCTGCAAAAGGACGAGCCGCAGGCGTCCAACCCGCCCAACGGCGCGGTGATCGACTATTACCTGCGGACGGCCGCGAGCGGTCCCGTCACCCTCGAAATACTGGACGCCGCCGGGGCGACCCTACGCAGCTTCAGCAGCCAGCCGGCGACGCCGTCCGCGGCGGCGGTTCCCGGCGCGGGACGAATTCCCAACACGACCGCGCTGTGGCGCCCGACGCCGGAGGCCTTCTCCGCCGCGGCCGGCATGCATCGGGTGGTGTGGAATCCGGTGGCCCCGGGTGGGGGTGGAGGCTTTGGGGGAGGTGGCGGACGAGGCGGTGTGGCGCGGCTTACCGGCACGTTCACCGCGAAGCTCACGGTCAACGAGCGGAGCTACACGCAGTCCTTCAGCGTAAAGCCGGACCCGCGCAGCCGCTGAACCGGGTCACTGGACCCACTCTTCCATTTTCGTGGTCCGCCGGAGCGCGTCGGGGTGGCGGCGGAACCAGCTCATGACCAGCAGCATCTCCTCGATGGTGCCGGCTTCCAGCGGTCCCGGGGGCGGCTCCG
>DATCWE010000278.1:0-7081 GCA_036566495.1 Gemmatimonadales bacterium
CGGCAGCGCCCGCCGCTGGGTGGACGCGCTCGATCTGATCACGGCGGATGGCGAGTCCCTCACCCTGCGGCGCGGCGCCGCGCCGCGCTCCGTCGCGGCGGTCGAGCGATTTACCCGGAGCGCGGAGCCCGCGCTGCGTGCGGCCCGCGAGACGATCCTGGCGCGTTTCCCCCGAACCCGGAAGAATTCCTCGGGCTACGCGCTCGACCGCTGGCTGGCCAGCGGCGACCTGCTCGACCTGGTGATCGGCTCCGAAGGGACCCTGGCGTTCGTCACCGGCATCGAGTGGCGCTTGGTGCCCTCGCCGCCCTGTTACGGTGGCGTCCGCGCGGCGCTGCGCGACGTGGATGCCCTCGGTGAGCTCATGCCGTTGCTGGGCGCGCTGGACCCCGCGGCGGTCGAGTATCTCGACGCGACCTTTCTGCGGTTCGTGGGGGAGGGGCAGGGGGCTGCGGGCCTGCTGCTGGTGGAGCTGGAGGCCGCGGATTCCGCCGATCTCTCGCAGCGCCTGCACCGGGCCAGGGGGCTGCTCGAGCCGCACGCGCTCGAGTTGCGCCAGGCCGACGATCGACGCGCGCTCGAGGACCTCTGGTCCATCCGCCACGCCGCGAGCCCGATCCTTGCCGGGCTGGGCCAGAGCCGCCGCTCCCTCCAGGTCATCGAGGATGCCTGCGTTCCGCTCGAAGCGATCGGGCGCTATGTCGCCGCGGTGCGTCAGGCCGGGGAACGGCATGCCATGGAGCTGGTGATCTTCGGACACGCCGGCGATGGCAACCTGCACGTCAATCTGCAGCCCGATCTCTCCCTGCCCGGATGGGAGCGGCGGGTCGCAGCGATCTTTGCGGAGGTCACCGAGGTCGTGGCCCGACTGGGAGGGACGCTGAGCGGCGAGCACGGCGACGGCCGCTTGCGTGCCCGTGCGTTGGACGCGGTCTATGGTGCCGAGATCGCGCAGCTCTTCCGGCTGGTGAAAGAGGCGTTCGACCCCGTGGGCATTCTCAATCCGGGCGTGAAGGTCCCCTCGGAAGACGCGCGTCCCTTCGTGGGGCTCAAGGTGGGCGCCGGCGCGATCGCGCTCCCCGGAGACATCGAGGCGGGCCTGCGCGAGATCGAGCGCTCCGCCGGGTACGCCGCGAGTAGATTGGAGCTTGCCGATGCGCCAATACCTTGAGCTGCTGCGTCACGTTCTCGAGCGAGGCCGTCCCAAGGACGATCGCACCGGCACCGGTACGCTCAGCGTCTTCGGCTGGCAAATGCGCTTCGACCTGGCCGAACGCTTTCCGCTGGTCACGACCAAACGCGTGCATCTCAAGTCCGTCATCCACGAGCTGCTCTGGTTTCTGCGCGGTGAGACCAACGTCAAATCACTCAATGCCGCGGGAGTTTCAATCTGGGACGAGTGGGCGAATCCCGAGGGAGACCTGGGTCCTATATATGGATACCAGTGGCGCTCCTGGCCCACTGCTGATGGCGGCCACGTGGATCAGATCGCCGAGGTCGTCAAGCAGATCCGGACGTCGCCGCACTCTCGCCGCATGATCGTGAGCGCCTGGAATGTCGGTGACCTGCCCAAGATGGCGCTCGCGCCCTGTCACACGATGTTCCAGTTCTACGTGCTCGACGGCAGACTCTCCTGTCAGCTTTACCAGCGCAGCGCCGACGTGTTCCTCGGAGTGCCTTTCAACATCGCGTCCTATGCCCTGCTCACCCTCATGATCGCCCAGGTCAGCGGGCTGGCTCCCGGTGAGTTCATCCACAGCTTCGGCGACGCGCACCTGTACCTGAACCATCTCGAGCAGGCGCGAGAGCAGCTCTCGCGTGAGCCCAGGCAGCTGCCGCTGCTGCGGATCAACCCCGGGGTCCGCGAGCTCGAGCAGTTCCGCTTCGAGGACTTCGCCCTGGACTCCTACGACCCCCACCCCGCCATTCGAGCGCCGGTGGCGGTGTGATTGTCTCGCTGGTCTTGGCCATGGCGGAGAACCGGGTCATTGGCCGGGCCGGCGGTCTGCCGTGGCATCTCCCGAAGGACCTCCAGTATTTCAAGAAGCTCACGGTAGACCATACCGTGATCATGGGGCGGAAGACCTTCGAGGAAATCAAGCAGCCCCTCGCCAACCGGAGAAACGTGGTGATCTCCCGCCAGCCCTCGTTCCAGCCCCGCGGGGTGACGGTGGTGCCTTCGCTGGAGGAGGCGCTTGCCCTCGGCGCCACGGAGAGCGAGGTGTTCGTCATCGGGGGGGGCGAGATCTTCCGGCTGGCTCTGCCTCGAGCGGACCGGCTCTACCTGACGCTGGTCCACGCCAAGGTGGAGGGCGATACCTACTTCCCGTCCTTCGATCTCGCGACCTGGGCTTTGGAGGAGGAAGAGCACCATCCGGCCGACGAGAAGCACGCCTACGCATTCACATTTCGGCGCTATCGCAGAATTCGTTCCTGAAAAACTATTGTGCCGCTGCGCGTTTTTCCTTACCTTAGGTCAAGCAATTCACTCACTCTCCACGAAATGATCCAAGCGGCGCCGGGGTTCACCTCATCAAGGAGATCCGTTGGCGGTTCGAATAGGGTTCGCCTATAACCAGAAACCAACGCTGCCGGCGCCCAAGAAAGCCGGCGACTCCGCCGTCCCTCCGCTCGGTCAAGTTCCCTCGAGCCGTATTCTTCGTCCCGATCTCCCCCAGCCAGATCTCTACGCCGAGTGGGATGAGCCCGAGACCATCGAGGCGGTCGCCAACGCGCTCTCCTCGCTCGGCGAGGTGATCCGGCTGGAGGCCAACCAGGACTTCCCCCGCCGGGTGTTGGACGCCAGGCCCGACTTCGTGTTCAACATCGCGGAAGGCCTGCACGGGGTAAATCGGGAGAGCCACGTCCCGGCGATCTGTGAGTTCCTGGGAATCCCCTACCACGCCTCCGATCCGCTGAGCCTGGCGCTCACCCTCCACAAGGGGCGCGCCAAGGAGATCATGGCCTATTACGGGGTCCCGACGGCTCCGTTCGTCATCGCCAGCACGCGGGCCGATGCCCGCAGCGTCAATCTGCCTTTCCCGCTCTTCGCCAAGCCTGCGCTCGAGGGTTCGGGCAAGGGAATCACCGAGAAATCGCTCTGCACCAACCGGGCAAAGCTGCTGCAGGAAGTGGGAGAGCTGCTGGATACCTATCAGGAGCCGGTGCTGATCGAAAGCTGGTTACCCGGCCAGGAATTCACTGTCGCAATTCTCGGTAACGGCAAGGAAGCGCGCTGCCTGCCGCTGGTCGGCATGCGCTGGGATGCGCTGCCGCTCGGCGCCAAGCCGATCTATGGCTATGAGGCCAAGTGGCTCTGGGATACGCCCGACCACCCCCTCGACCTCTTCGAATGCCCCGCCGACGTCCCCAAGGAGCTGGCGCGTGATGTGAGGTCGGCCGCACTCGGCGCCTACCGCGTGCTGGGCTGCCGAGACTGGTGCCGGGTGGACGTGCGTTGCGATGCGGCCGGCCGCCCCATGGTGGTCGAGCTCAATCCGTTGCCGGGCATCCTCCCCAATCCTCAGGACAATTCCTGCTTCCCCAAGGCCGCTCGCGCCGCCGGGATGTCCTACGACGGCCTGATCCAGACGGTGGCCGACATCGCCTGGCGGCGGATCAGCGGACAAGCGCTGCTCAAGCGCAAGCGGGCCGCTGCGTGAAGATTGGTATCCTGTTCGACGGGGGCAGCCACGACTGGGACCAGAAGGACGTCGCCGCGGTCCTCGCCAACGTCAACGAGGTCCAGGCGGAGTTGCGCCGTGCCGGCCACGACACCAGCCTCATCCCGGTGCACCTCGGCGACGTGGCCTGGCTCCGCCGGGTCCAGCGCCAGGACCTGATCTTCAACCTTTGCGAAGGTGTCAACGGGTACGCGCGCTACGAGGACTTTGCCGTCGCCGCCCTCGAGCTCACCCGGGTGCCCTTCACCGGCTGCCCGGCATGGCCGGTCACGATCTGCCACCGCAAGCACATCGCCAATACACTCCTCGCTGCGGCTGGGGTTGCGGTCCCGACCTTCATGCTGGCACGGGGCATCACACCGCCCGCCGGTCTGCGCTATCCGGTCATCGTCAAGCCTTCGGGTGAGGACGCCAGCGTGGGGATCGACGCGGGTGCGGTCTGCGCCACCCGGAAAGCGCTGCGCGACCGCCTGGCCCGCACCCTCGAGCAGTGGAACGAGGTCTTGATTCAGGAGTACGTGGCCGGCCGCGAGGTGAACGTCGGCTTCATCGGGCGGGACCTGCTGCCGATCTCCGAAATCAACTTCGACCGGATGCCCCAAGGCAGTTGGCCCATCGTCACCTACGCCGCCAAGTGGAGCGCAGGAAGCGACGAGGATATCGGGACGGAGCCGGTCTGTCCCGCCGAGCTCAATCCGGAGCTGAGCCGCCGGGTGATCCAGGCCGCTCGGCAGGCCTGGGAGACGCTGGCGGGGTCGCAGGGCTATGGCCGGGTGGACTTGCGCATTACGGAATCGGGCGAGGTGTACGTCCTCGAGGTCAATCCCAATCCCGATCTCAGCAGCGATGCGGGCCTGACCCGGATGGCCCAGGCCCGCGGCTGGCAATACGGGGAGCTGATCATGCGGGTGGTCGAGGAGGCGCTGCAGCGCTACGAGAGCGCCCGCGCCGCCGAGGCCATCACCCAGAATGTGCCGGCATGAAGGGCACCCTCACCGCTCCGGTCATCCGCGCCCTGACGGACTGGGACCGCCCGCAGGTGGAGGAGATGACCCGTGCCTGCGGCGTCTTCCGCCCCGAAGAAGTCCAGGTCGCCCTCGACGTCTTCGATGCGGCGCTGGGCATCGGCCGGAAACGGGATCCAGACTATGAGACCGCCGGCGTCGAGCTCGACGGGGCGCTGGCCGGGTGGGCCTGCTGGGGACCCACCCCCTGCACCCTCGGCACGTTCGACCTCTACTGGATCGTGGTGGCTCCCGAATGTCAGGGGCAGGGCATCGGGGGGGCGTTGATGGCGGAGATGGACCGCCGGATCGCGGGCCGCGCACGGATGATCGTGGTGGAAACCGCGGGCCGGGCCGACTACGCCTCGACCCGGGCATTCTATGAGCGGCTGGGGTACCGTGTGGCCGCTCGGATTACCGATTACTATGCGCCCGGTGACGACCTGGTGACGTACGTTAAGAGGGTGTAGGGAGACCCATGTCCACCTGGCAGGAAGTCCTCAAACAGCGATCCATCACCAGCATCGAGGCGCTCGCCGAGCGCTTCGGGCCGGAGCACTTTCCGCCCGCGCATCGCGAGCGGCTCCGCCAAGCCATCGACAATTTCGAGTTTCGGATTTCTCCTCCCATGGTGGACCTCATCCGCTCTCCGGATGATCCCATCTGGCGGCAGTACATCCCGACCATTCAGGAGCTGGAAGTCGTCGATGGGATCGTGGACTCGCTGTCCGAGGATCGCGACAGCCCGGTACCCAACATCACCCATCGGTACCCCGACCGCGCGCTGTTCCTGGTGTCGCCGGTCTGCGCCAGCTATTGCCGCTTCTGCACCCGCCGGCGCAAGGTGGGCGACCCTGAAAAGATTCCGATGTCCCAGTTCGAGTCGGCTTTCCAGTACCTGGAGGCGCACAGCGAAATCCGGGACGTGATCATGTCGGGCGGGGATCCGCTGATGCTCTCCGACCGCCGGCTGGAGACCATTCTCTCCCGGCTGCGCTCGATCAAGCACATCGAGATCATCCGAATCGGCAGCCGGGTTCCCTGCCATTTGCCGGAGCGGATCACCCCGGAGCTCTGCGATACCCTGCGGCGCTTCCATCCCCTGTTCATCAACACGCACTTCAACCACCCCGACGAGCTTACGCCCGCGGCGGTGGATGGCCTGGGCATGCTGGCCGACGCAGGCATCCCGCTGGGGTGCCAGACCGTGCTGCTCCGGGGCGTCAACGACACGCCGCCGGTGATGGTGAAGCTGATGCAGCGGCTGCTGATGGCGCGGGTGCGGCCCTACTACATCTATATGGCCGACCAGGTCGCCGGTGGTGAGCACTTCCGCACCACGGTGCAGACCGGGCTCGAGATCATGAAGGCGTTGCGCGGCTGGACCAGCGGGCTGGCCAACCCCCACTTCGTGATCGACGCGCCGGGTGGCGGAGGCAAGGTGCCGCTGCTCCCGGAATATGTGGAGAGCGTAAGCGAGGACGAGGTGGTGTTCCGGAACTTCAAGGGTGAACGCTACGTGTATCGGCAGCCGCGCGAGCCGGGTCCGCGCAAGCACATCTCGGACCCCGAGTACCTCTTCGAGCCTGTGCTGGATCTACCGGTCCGCAGCAAGCGCAAACCCACCAAGCGGAAGTCGGCCTAAGCTAGACGCGGTCCTTCCGGCGCCACGCGGCCGGCTCAGGAGGCCGCCGCCCTGAAATCCCCAGATACATCCGCAGTTTGGAGCTGACCGGCTTCCGGGTCAGCGCCGCCGCGATGGCTTGGCTGCGCTCCGGAGGCTGCTCACCCAGCCAGCGTACGGCACCCGACTCGCGCACGGCCAGCGGCACCCCATTTTCCCAGACGATCCGGTTTCCGGTGAGCGCAGCCACCCGCTCTCCCGGGGTCACGATACCGATCAGGTTCAGCGGATCGGCCGCCGAAATGGAAATGAGGCCCTCCGTGGGGCCCTCGCGGCGCACGGCGCGCAAGTTCACCACAGCCTCCGGGAGCGCAAACTGCTCACCCGTCACCCCGGCGACAAACCGCCCGCCCCGCAGCTCACCGCGGGCCTCGAGCCTCCGATAGACCAGCAGCAGCTCCCGCCAGGGGAGCTGAACGCTTTCCCGCGCCAGCAGGCGGTGGAACACGACTCCATAGCGCTGGAGCAGGACTCTCGCGTAGGTCTCCACATCCGGCTGCTTCCCTGCCTCACTCCTCAATCCTGTATCCTGGCCCCTGATCAGCGCCCAGCGTCCGGCCCGCTCCATCCCGAACGGGGCGCTGCGCTGCCGGCGGATCCCGGCGCCGATCGGCTGCCGCTTTGCGGACGGCGTGAGCAGAGCGCGCAGCCCGGCAAAACTGTCGGATGTCACCAGCCCGAGGGCGGCTAGCTCGGCTAGAGCCTGCTCT
>DATCWE010000389.1:0-10149 GCA_036566495.1 Gemmatimonadales bacterium
CGGTACCGGCCAGCGCCGGTCCCCTGACCCGCACCGGGAAGTACGCGCGCAGGCGATGATCCAGCGCCCGGTTCTCGAGCTCCAGCCGGAGCCGGATCAGCGGGGAGTCGGCATACAGCGCAACCACCTGGCGCACGCCGATTTCGCCGCGCGACGCGGCGTGAAGCGTCCAGCGTGTTTCGAGCGCGACCACCAGCGGCCCGTGCGCCACGATTCGCTGGGAAAGCGGCCGGATCTTGCCGGAGGGCGGCGCCGAGCCAGGAGAGCAGGTATAGGTGTCGCCGTGATCGGGCTCATCGACCAGGGCGCAGCAGTCCGGGTACTGCTCGCCGGTGCGCAAATCGACGACCGTCAGTAACCCGCTCGAGGACGCCGCCAGCGAGAGCACGGTATTGCGAAGGCTGCCCGGCGCGGCCTCGAGCCCCGCCGGGGGCGCGGCAAGCCGGCGTTCGCGGGGCAGCAGGACGGTTGCGCCCTGGCCGGGCACCACGGGCGCCCGGAACGCGACCCACACGCGATCCACTTCGTCCTGATCGGGATAGCGTCGCAGTGAGTCGATCCGCTCCTCCTCCCGACGGAGGCCCAAGAGCTGGACCGGAATGATTGCTCCGGTCGCCGACTCCAGCACGAACGGCCGGTAACCCGCGCCGGTGCCCGGCCGGCGTCCCGTCGGCTGGCCGACCAGCACATCCTTCCGAAAGAAGGTCAGCTCCGCCGCGGTCACCCCCGAGCGGGCTCGGGTGGCGGGATTCCACAGCAGCAGCCGGGGCGGGTCCGTCGGCGCCGCGGGACGTGCGAGGGCGCGGAGCGCCGGATAGGCTACTTCGCGAGCGAGCGAGGCGACGGCGCCAAGCCGGACCTCCTGTTCCTGTTGGACCGCATCGCAGGTGGTACCGGCAAGGGTGTCGTGGAACTGGCTGGCCAGCAGAGTGCGCCAGGCCAGGCGCATCACGCCGGATTCCGCCGGGTCCGCGAGCGGCTCCGCCAGGCGCGACAAGTCCAGCTCTGCCTTACCGTGGAGGCGTTTGAGCCGGGACCGGGTGGCGTGCACGCCTTGCAGGACCCAGGTATGGCCATCGCCGCGGCGCAGCTCACCGCGAAGCACGGGCAGGCTGAGCGGGGAGCGCTCCACCGCCGCGAAGAACTCGGTGAGCCCGCTGACGCGGACGCGGTGTTCCGGCTCGAGTGCCTGCAGCCGGGCACAGAGCGCCGAGACGTCGCGCACCATCGCGTGGTGATCCGCGCCCAGGAACACGGCGAGCTGATTGCCGACGGCGCGTCCCAGCAGCTCGCGGCGGATCGGTGCCCAGATTCGTTCGAGATCGGCTCCCGCCTCGGCGAGCGCGATGGCCATATCATATCCGCCGGCGGGCAGGTGGTAGACCAGGAGGCTCGAACCGCCCGGCCCTTCCCAGCGATACAGATCGCGATCCTTTCCCTCGGGCCGGCCCAGACCGCGGCGGACCACCGCCCGGCGAATCCCGAATTCCGCGGCCAGGTCGGGCAGCTCCGCGGGATGCCCGAAGGCGTCGGGGCTGTAGAGCACGTCGAGCCGCTTGCCGAACCGCTCTGCGTCGCGCGCGCCCTCCGCGAGGTTGCGGCGCAGCGAGGCGGCGCTGGGGATCAGCAGATCGGAGAGCACGTACCACGGTCCGATCTCGAGTGCGCCACGGCGGACCTGCTCCGCCAGGCGGGGCTCCTGCTCCGGCCGGAGCGCGAGATAGTCTTCCAGCAGGATCGTCTGGCCGTCGAGCAGGAAGCGCGCAGCCGAATCGGCCTCGAGCTGCTCGAGGATCGCGTCGAGGACGGGCACCAGGCGGGCCTGGAAGGCGGCGCGGGGGAGATACCACTCCCGGTCCCAATGGGTGTGGGGGATGAGGTGAAACGCGGGACCGTTCACTCCGCGATGATCTTGAGGTCACCCCGTTGCTCGGGCCGCAGGGCGCTGGGCCGGCCCAGCACGCGGCCGACGAACCAATCCCACCAATCCTGCTTCGGCTCGGACTCGCGGTATTGATCCAGGGCGGCCCAGGTCCGCTCATGGATCGCCTGCGCGCGCTCGGCTGCCTGTTCGGGCGTGATGCCCTCGCGCTTGAGCCAGCGCCGCCCGATCTGCGCGTGCAGCACCTCGTCGGCCCAGTCGTAGTCGTGGAAGTGGGCGGAGAGCGCGTCCCCGGCATCGAGCGCCGTCTGGTACTCGTAGCGCTTGCCCGTCTCCGCGGGCATCAGCGACTGCTCGATGGCGTACAGCATAGTCTGCCGCTCGAGCGGCGTGGCGTGCAGGTTGAGCCGGAGGGAAAACCCGACGTTGAGCGGGAGCCGGGTCCAATCGAAACCCCGAGCCGCCAGCGCGACGGTTCCCATCATGGCGTGCCGCGCTTCGTCCCACAACTGGCGGGAGAAGTCGAGGTAGAACTCCCAGGGCTGGCCGCCGCGCTCGATCAGGATCGACGCCATCATCTCCGGCACATCCATTTCGAGGGTGCGCTTGGCCAGGAGCGCCAGGTTGCGCTCCTCGGCCGGCACCCGCGGATCGTTGTAGATCACATGGGGCGGGAACTCGAAGTGATGCACGCCGGCAAAGCGCGCATCGCGCCGGGGAAGAAAATCGGGAGCGAACGGCGCGGTCGCCCGGGTCGGCGGCAGCGCCTTGGGCCGCTCGGGAGGAGTGCCGGCGATGCCGCCCGCGGCCGCGAGATACGCCTGGAGGTGACCCCGCCAGGCCGTCGCCCGGGCGACCGCTTCGGGGTGCCCGGCGCACAGCGAGGCCAGTGCCGCTTCGCTCCAGGCGAGCGCCTCCTCGTGATCGACCAGCGCGCGCCGGAGGATCCGCCGGGTGGGATGATCCACCAGCGGGTTGGTCGCGTCCAGGTGCTCGCGGTAGGCTTGCGCCAGCGCACGCCGCACCACGCCGAAGCTGCCCGCCAGCAGCTCCACGGCATCGCGGCTGAAGAGCGCCTGCTGCAAAGCAGCCTCGAGCCGAGCCTCGGGGGCCACCTCGAGCGGCGGCAGCGGATGCCGCATTTCCCCGATGCGGCCGCGGAGCCAGTCCACGTGCTCGGCGTCCTGCCACTGATGCAGCGCGTAGCCGCACTTCGCTTCCCAGCTCGGCTCCGCCGTCAGGTGGCTGAGCAGGTCCGTCATCAGCCAGCGCTCGGTCCAGTGATAGCGCAGCAGCCGGCGGACGTTTTCGTCCACCGGGTACCCGACGCGGGAGGCCCCGGCGTACGTGGCGAGGCCGGCAAGCTCGGGAACTTCGGCGCGACCGCTCAAGGCTGCTTGGTCAGGACCAGGGTCTGGGGATTTTCCTGCCCCTGCACCGCGATGGTCCTGGCCTGGGTCAGGGTCTTGCCGTCGGCGGACAGGGTGTAGCGGTCGGTTATGGTCGCCGCACCCTGCGGCGTGGTCACCGTGCTCACCATCACCAGGGCGGAGCCGTCCCATTTGAGCGTGCTGGTGAGCTCGCTCTCGCCCACCATGTTCTTGTACGGCTTGCCATCCACCGCATAGACCAGATTCGAGGTGGTCTCGCCCGCCGCGGTAACCACGGTGCGCTTAATGGTGAGCTTGGGCTCCTGGTGGTCGATCACGTCGGTGCGGCCCTGCGGGGCCTGCATCATGCCGAAGCTGCTCTTGCCGACCTGGAGGGTCCAGGTTCCGCTCAGATTCGGAACGCGTTGACCGGCGACCGGCGCGGCAAGCAGCAGCGCCGCGACGGCGAGATGAAAGACTCGGGGCATCGGGGTGGTCCTTTCGTGAGGAATGATCGGCTCGCTCTGGTCAGGACGACGCGCCGTCATCGGGAAGCACTCCCGAGCAAGCGGGCGGCGTTCCCGCCGAGGATCTTGGCCTCGTCCGCGGGGGCAAGTCCCAGCGAGCGGATACTGGAAAGCATCCGCGGTATGCTGCCGATCTGGTGCGGATAGTCGCTCCCCGCCAGGATCTGGTCGACTCCCGCGAACCGGATCGCCAGCCGCAATGCGTCGGGATCGAAGTTGACCGTATCGTAGTAAAACGTCTTGAGATGGCGGCTGGGCGGGCTGCTCAGGTCCTTGCGGCACTCCGCGAACATCTCGTAGCCGCGGTCCAGCCGCTCCGCGAGGTAGGGAATGGTGCCGCCCAGGTGGCCCAGCACCCAGCGAATCCCCGGGAAGCGTTCGGGAATCCCCGCGAAAACCAGGTGCGCGGCGGCCAGCGTGGTGTCGAAAAGAAACCCCACCAACGGCATCAGCCAGTACTCCTGCATGGCCTGGACGCCGAGCGGAAAGGTCGGATGGATGTAGATGACGGCGCCCGCGTCGCTGGCCCGCTCCCACAAGGGCCAGAACTGCCGGTCGGCCAGGGCGGTCCCGTTGACGTTGCCGAATACCATGGCGCCCTTGAAGCCCATGGCCGTGACCCGCGCGAACTCGGCCACGGACGCATCCGGGTCGGTGAGGGGCAGCGTGGCGAGCGCGGTGAAGCGGTTGCCGCGGGTGGTCATGACCTCGGCGAAGGCATCGTTCACGAGCGAAGCCAGCATTGCACCGCGCGCCGGCGTCTCGAGCAGGGTCCCCGGGCAGGTGAGCGAGATGAGCTGGTGGTCTACGCCCTCGCGGTCCAGCACCTCCTCGCGATAGGCGATATCGCGGTGGCCACGCACGGCGATATTGGCGTCGCCGGGCGAGTAGAGCACCGGATTGCCTTCGGCATCGTCCCGCACGGAGAGCCCGCTGGCGCCCGCACGGAGCGCCTCGATGAAGGCCGGGGGATAGTAGTGGTTGTGGACGTCGATGATCGTCATGGCGCCGCTTTCGGAACGAGGCCCCTGCGGGCCCAAAGGTAGTAAACCGGCAACCCCGCGAGCACGAGCGCGAGCCCGCTGAGGGTCTCGCCGGGGTGGGCGACGACTTGGTTGATCACCACCGTGAACGCCGCCACGGTAAAGATCGCCGGCAGCACCGGATAGCCCCAAATGGAATAGTCACGCTGAAGGTCGCTGCGGCGGCGGAGCAGGATCAGGCCGATGGCCAGCAGGCCGAAGAAGATCCATTCGGTGTACACGACCCGGGTGAACAGCGCGCGAAAAGTGCCCGTCGCCACCAGCACGGAGGCCCAAACACCCTGCAGCACGATCGCCCGGTGGGGCGTCTGGTAGCGGGGGTGAATCCGGCCCAGCCAGCGGAACAGGAGGCCATCCTGCGCCATGGCGAGATACACCCGTGGACCGGTGAGGACAATCCCGGCCAGCGCGCCGAAGGTGGAGAACATGACGACGCCGGAGATGGCGTTGCCGCCGCCGCTTCCCAGCAGGGCGTCGGCCAGGTCGGCGGCTACCCGCGTGGACGTGGCCACGCTGTCGAGCGGCAGGACGTACAGGTAGACGGCATTCATCGCCAGGTAGGCCAGCGTCACGATGGCGGTGCCGAGTGCCAGCGCGCGCGGAATCGTGCGGCGCGGCGCGATGGTCTCCTCGGAGCTGTAGGTCACCATGTGCCAGCCGCCGAACGCGAAGAGCCCCGCTACCAGGCCGGCCAGGAAATCCGTCGGCGCGATGTGCGGCGCGGCGGCGGGTCCGACGAAATGCGCGCCCACCCGATTTCCCAAACCGAAGCCCAGCGCGACGATCGCGACGACGGCGAGGAGCTTCCCACCCGTGAACACCGTCTGGAGCCGGCTGCCCTGCTTGACGCCGAGGTAGTTGATAGCCGAGTGGAGCAGGATCACCCCAATCGCGACCGCCTTGGTGCCCAGCGGGCTGAGCGGCACGACGTGTCCCGCGTAGCGCGCGAACACCACCGCAACCGCGGCGATGATACCGGAGTGCATGCTCCAGAACATCGCCCAGCCCCAGAGAAAACCCAGCGGCGGCCCGAACGACTCGGTGAGATAGACGTAGACCCCGCCGCTGCGGGAGAACGTCGAGGCCAGCTCCGCGGTGACCAGGGCCCCAATGAGGGTCAGGGCACCCGCCACCACCCATACCGCCAGCACGCCGGGTACCGAAGGAACCCGGCTGGTGATCTCGGAAGGCTGAACGAAAATGGAAGCCCCGATGATGGTGCCGACCACCAGCGCGGTGGCGTGGGGCAGCCTGATGGCGCGCCGGAGCTCCTCCGGCGCGCTCACGCCGGCACGATTCCGGCGACTACTTCACCAGGCGAAACCGCCGCTTGCGCGGCTTGCGGATCTGGCGCGCAGCGAGCGCGCCTACCGCCGCCAGCCCAACCGCGGCGGCCGCGGCCGCGATTCGGGTTCCTTTCGAGAGCTTGGACTTCTTGACGGTTCGCGCCGCCCGCTTGACGCTGGTGCGCGCCTTGCGCACGGGCTTCCTCGCAGTGGTTGCTCGCTTGGCCATGCACCCTCCTGGGTGGTGTCGGTTCCCTCTGAAGGGTGACGAGCCAGCGGGGCGGAAATCCCACGGTGGCGCTGTGACGACGCGGTTGCGAAGGAATACCAGTCATTCGGCGGATCGCAGGTAGTCTTCGCGGAGGACGTGGTCCAGGGAATCGATCAGGCGGTCGACGTCCTCCTTACCGATACACAGGGGCGGCTTGAGCTTGAGCACGTTGTGCCAGGGACCATCGGTGCTCAGCAGGAAGCCGCGCTCGCGCATCCGATTCGCCACATAGGACGCCTCCTCTCCCGCCGGCTCCAGCGTTTCGCGGTTGCGCACCAGCTCGAGCCCCGCGAACAGGCCGAGTCCCCTCGCATCCCCCGCGACGGGATGGCGCGCCACCAGCTCGCGGAGGCCCCCGAGCAGATGCGCGCCGACCTCGGCGGCCCGCTGCGGCAATCCCTCGCTCTCGATGACGTCGAGTACCGCAATCCCCGCGGCGCAGGACACCGGATTCCCGCCGAAAGTATTGAAGTATTCCATTCCGTTGGCGAAGGCCCGGGCGATCTCGCGGGTCGTTACCACCGCGCCGAGCGGGTGGCCGTTGCCGAGGGGCTTGCCCAGGGTCACGATGTCGGGCACGACGCCCTGGGTCTCGAACCCCCAGAAGTGGCTGCCCACACGTCCCAGCCCAACCTGCACTTCATCTGCGATGGTGATTCCTCCGGCAGCTCGAATCCGGCGGTACGCTTCGGCCAGGAAATCCTCAGGAAGCACCACCTGACCGCCACAGCTCAGCACCGACTCGGCCAGGAAGGCGGCCGGCGCTTCGCCGCGGGCAAGCAGCGCTTCGATTGCCGTCGAAACGGCGGCAGCGTAGCGGGGGCCGGCCGCGGGGTCGTCGCGCCGGAACGGGCCGCGGTAGGGGTCGGGCAGGGGAATCTTGCGGACCCAGGGCGGCGGGCCGGCTCCGCCGGGACCATCGTGCTTATAGGGGCTCACGTCCACCAGCGTGGTGGTGTTGCCGTGGTACCCCGCATCCACGACCACCATGCCGCGCCGGCCGGTGGCCGCTCGCGCCAGGCGGAGCGCCAGCTCGTTGGCCTCGCTACCCGAGTTGACGAAGTAGCAAACCTCGAGCGGCGCGGGCAGCGTGGCGGTGAGGCGCTCGGCGAAGGCGACCAGGTTCTCGTGCAGATAGCGCGTGTTGGTATTGAGCACCGCGGCCTGCTCGCGAATCGCGCGCACGACGCGCGGGTGCGAGTGGCCCACGTGGGCCACGTTGTTCACCAGGTCCAGGAAGCGGAGGCCGTCCTCGTCATAGAGAAACTGCTTCCACCCGCGCACGATCGTCAGAGGCCGCCGGTACGCGATGCTGAGCGAGGGCCCGAGGTGGTCGTGGCGGCCGGCCAGAATCTCTCCCGAGCTGCGCTGGCGAGCCGGCAGCAGCAGCAGCTCGGGAAGCCGGGCCACCAGATTGGGATCGGGGCTGAGGCTCTTCCAAACGGCGCGGCGGTCGGCGCGTGCGACGCCCGGAAACTCGCCGGCTCGATCCAACAGGTCGGTAATGAGCTGGAAATGGAGGTGCGGCGGCCAGCCGCCGTTGACATCGAGGTCTCCGATCGTCGCGATCCGCTGTCCCCGCGCCACTGCTGTCCCCGGGGACAGGGAGCTCAGCACCTCGCGACCGAGGTGGCCGTACAGCGTATGGAACACGGGTCCGTCCGCGGGCTCATGGCGGAGGATCAGCGTAGGCCCGTAGTCGCGCGCCATCCCGTTGTCCCGCACGCCCTCGACCACGCCGGCGATCGGCGCCAGCACCGAGGTTCCCGGCAGGCAGAAAAGGTCGAGGCCGAGGTGCACCGTGCGAGGAGCGTCGCGCTGGTTGCCCTCCGCTTCGTATCCGGGCCCGGCGTAGAGCAGGCGGGCCTCGTCATAGCGGCCGATCCCGATTGGCGCGCCGGCTGCGTGGAGGCGCTCGAACAGCTTGCGGCTGAAGGCGGGCAAGTCGTCGGGCTCGAGCGGTGTCTCGATCAGCGGGCTGCCGATCGAAAGGTCGATCACTTTCAATGAGCCCTGGGTTTCCAGCAGCGGTCCCATTTCCCCGGAGTGCTCGCGGAGCCAGCGGGTCACCGAAGGAGCGGCGGGGCACGGCTCGAGTCCCGCGGCCGCTCGGAAGGTGTACAGCGCCAGGCGGGGGTGGACCGTCTCGAGCCGGGTGAGTGTCGCCCAGGCCTCCGCTTCGCTGATGGTGAGATAGGCATCTTCCGGGAACGCGGCGTGCTGCTCGGCGGAGTTGACGACCGAGACTGCGAGGCGCATGCCGATGAGCGGGAAGAGCTGCGCGAGCTCGGGTTCGCTCAGCGGGTGCTCGCGCTGGTATCCCGCCACAACTTCCGCCGCCGCGCCCACCGGGTCGGCCTTGCCCAGCATCGCGTACGCGCAGGCGATGGCGAGATCGGCCACGACCACGCTCTCCAGCATGTCGCCCAGGTCCACGATCGCGGCAACTCGGCGCTCGAACGGATGTCCGGGTCCGACGATCACGTTCCAGTCGTTGGCGTCGTTGTGAATGATCCCGCGGGGCAGGGCAGCCAGCGCCGGAAGGACTTCCGTCTCGAACCGGGCCAGGTGCCGTGTCACGATGCGGCGGCGTTCGAGGTCCTCGATGCGCCGCAGATGTCCGCGGATCCAGGCCGAGCTCTCCATGCTCCACTTCAAGTCACGCTGGGCGCCCGGGTGCTGGAAGCCTTGCAGTGCACGATCCAGGATGCCCAGCACGCTCCCGAGACTCTGGAGCAGCTCGGCGCTATGCGGAGAGACTTCGGCCCAGGGCCGTCCGGGTACCCAGGTCAGCACACGGGCCAGATGGGCAGCTCCGTCGCCGGCCTCGATCTGCTCCATTTCGCGCCCGCCCCGCGACGGCACGACGCGCGGCATGGAGAGCATGGGGGCGCGCTCGGCGATGCGCTCGAGCGCCCGGTGCTGCAGATCGAGCACTGCTGCGGTATCGTCGGCGTGGGCGATCTTGAGGACCACGCGCTCGCCGCCGGCACTGGTGATCCGGAAGTTCCGATCGCGCTCGCTGGGCAACTCGCGGCATGCACCGGTGAGTCCGAAGTGCTGCTGGGCGAGCCTTACTGCATCCTCGAGGCCTACGACCGGCCTGCGAAAGCGCACCGCGACCGTTGCGGTCAACTGATGATTCCGCCGGCGAGGATGATGTGGGGCAGATTCTTGAGCAAGCCGTTGAGCTTTGCGATCCGCCCGGTGATGATTGCGTTCAGGCGCTGCTCCGCCGCCCCGGTTTCGGTGTTCAGCTCGCCCTTCCGCAGCATTTGGGGATCGGTCGGCCGGGTGAGCGAGCGGGTGACCGAGCCATAGAGGGACTGCACTTCCTCGCGGAGCCGGGGGTACTGCCGGTACCCCAGTCCGGCGAGCGGACGGGTGAGCTGGGCGTCGCGGAACTCGCGCAGCTCGTCGAGGGCTCCACGGGCCTCATCGATCGCCGCCTTCTCGTTCGGCGCATTGCGGCGGAGGACGCCGCCAAGGGTGGTGACCTGCTGCATGAGGTTGTTGGTGCGGCTCACGACCCTGGTGACTCGGGCGGCGAGTTCGCGGAGCTCGAGCGCGGCGTCCCGTTGCGCGACCAGATCGGCGAGAGAAGTTTTGGCTCGCGGATCGAGCTCGACGGTGACCGGCTTGGTCAGCGTCTTGCCGGCGGCGGAAAGCGTCACGCTGTAGGCACCGGGAACGACCTGGAGTCCGCCGCCGCCGAAGCCGCCGCCTCCTCCCCCACCCCCGCCTCCGCCGGCGCCCGGCCCCGCGGCTCC
>DATCWE010000129.1:0-14884 GCA_036566495.1 Gemmatimonadales bacterium
CGATCTGCGGGTCGGAGACGATCTCCGCCTGTCCGGGCTGTCGCGAGCCCATCGCCGGCTTCTACTACGACAAGCGCGAGCCGTTCGAGACCAGCGCCGTCCCGAGCGGGCGGTCCCTGGCCCAGGTTCCGCAGTATTGTCATGCCTGTGGGCGGCCGTTTCCCTGGACCGAGCGCGTCATGTCGGCCGCCCGTTCGCTGATTCGCGAGCTGGCCGGCCTCGATCCCTACGAGCGCGATCAGCTGCGCCGCAGCATCGACGATATCATTCGCGAAACCCCGCGCACGCCCATGGCGGTCTTGCGCATCCAGGCGGCGCTGGGCCGGATCGGCGGCGACAGCGCCACGGCGCTGCGCAGCCTGCTCATCAGCGTCGCGAACGAATCGGTCAAGCGGCAGCTCGCGTGAAGCCCGCTCCCACCCTGGCCGAGGCCTGTCGGCTGGCCGAATAGCACGGTTCGCGCCCTGGCGTGTCTCGGTACGCGTCCCCGAACGTCCACAGCAGCGACTAGGCGTGGCGAGGGGTATGAAGGGAAAGCATGTTGCAGGCACCGGCGGGCGCCGGCGGGCGAGCCTTCTGGGCATTGCGATCCTTGCAGGGATCGCCCTCGTCGTGCTCGCTGCGCACCTGATTCTGGCCTGGCGCCTCGACACCACGCACCTGCGACGGCGCCTCGAGACTGCGGTTGCTGCCGGCACCGACAGCCTCTATCTGGTGCGGATCGGCTCCTCGCACTTCAGCCTGCTGGGCCGCTCCTTCCGGATCACCGGATTAGAGCTCTACCCCGATACGGCCGCCTTCCGGCGGCGCGCCAAGGCCGGACCCGAGCTCGAGCCCCACACCCGCTACGTGTTCAGCGCCGCGTCGTTCCGTGCCGAGGGCATCGGCCTCTGGCGCTTCTTCCGGCGGCAGATTTCAGTCAGCTCGGCCACCATCGATTCGCTGCACCTGGAGATCCTGGTGGACCGCACCAAGGCGCTGGGACCGCAGACCCCCGTCAAACTCCCCCATCAGTCCTTGCAGACCGGCAAGCCGCTGCACATCGAGCAGTTGCGCCTCGAGCACTCCGAGATCCTCTTCTCCGAGCGCGCGATCGACGGCTCGCGCTTTGGCACCATCCCCTTTACCGAGCTGGAGGCGGTGATCACCAACTTCAGCAACGACCCCTTGCTCATGTCGAGGGCCAAGGCCTGCGAGATCGATGTGCGCGGCCGCTTCGCCGGCGCCGCCCCCCTGCTGGTCCGCTTCGAGTATGATCTCTCGGCGCCGCGCCTCAACCTGGCCTATCGCGGCTCCATCGGGCGGATGAGCGCCAAGGCGCTCAACCCGTTCCTGGTGAGCATGGAAGGGGTGCGCATCCGCGACGGGCAGCTCGACTCGGCCGCTTTCCAGGTCGACGTGCGCGACGACGTCGCCCGCGGCCAGCTGCTGCTGCTCTATCACGACCTCGAGATCGAAACGCTCGACAAGGTTACCCGTGATCGCGATCTGAGCGATGCCCTCAATACCTTCATCTTCAACCACTTCAAGCTGGATACCCACAACCCTCACGAGGGCAAGCCGCCGCTGCTCGCTCCCCTCCAGCACCGGCGGCTCCCCGAAACCCCGCTCTTCAAGTTCATCTGGCTCACCCTGCGCGACGGAGTCTTTCAGACCCTGGGGCTCTGACCTCTGACCTCTGATCTCTGATCTCTCTCTAGTATTATCTCCCCATGTCCCGGGGCTCCCTGCAAGGCACCACGCTCTCCGACCGCTATGCGGTCGAGGGCGAGCTTGGCCGCGGCGGCATGGCCACGGTCTATCTCGCGCTCGACCAGCGCCACGGCCGCAAGGTCGCCGTCAAGGTGCTGGCTCCCGAGCTCGCCGCCTCGCTGGGCGCCGAGCGGTTTCTGCGCGAAATCCGCATCGCCGCCCGCCTGGTCCACCCCCACATCCTCCCGTTGATCGACTCCGGCGAGAGCGCCGGCGTGCTCTACTACGTGACGCCTCACGTGACCGATGGCTCGTTGCGCGAGCGGCTGACCGCCACCAGCCGGCTTGCGCTCGCCGACGCGCTGCGGATCGCCCGCGAGATCGGCTCCGCACTCGACTATGCGCACCGGGAAGGGTTTCTGCACCGTGACGTAAAGCCCGACAACATCCTGTTCGCCGATGGCCACGCGATGCTCGCCGATTTCGGCATCGCTTTGGCGTGCGGCAGCGCCGGCTCGGGTGTCGTGACCGAAGTGGGCATCGCGATCGGCACGCCGGAGTACATGAGCCCCGAGCAGGCCGCCGGCGCGCGCGAGCTGACCCCGGCGAGCGACCTCTACAGCCTGGCCTGTGTCGTCTACGAGATGTTGACCGGCGAGCCGCCCTTCCGCGGCTCCGGGGCGCAGGGCATTCTCGCGCGGCAGCCGACCGGGACGCCGCAACCGGTGCGCGTGCTCCGGCCGGAGCTGCCGGCCCGGGTCGAGCAGGCGCTGGCTCGGGCGCTGGCTAAGGAGCCCGGGGCGCGCTACCCCAGCTCGGTCGAGCTCATCGCGGCCATGCAGGCGGACGGTCCCGACCCGGATCGGGGGATCCACGCGTCCGCCATCGGCCGCTCGATCGCCGTCCTGCCGCTGATCAACGCGAGCCCGGACCCTGAGAACGACTACCTCAGCGACGGGATCACCGATGAGCTGATCAACGCCCTCGCCCAGGTCGAGGGCCTCCGGGTGACGGCGCGCACCTCGGTGTTCGCGCTCAAGGGCAAGCCGCAGGACGCCCGCGCCATTGGAGCCTTGCTGGGCGCCGCCTGGATCCTCGAAGGGGCCGTGCGCCGGGCCGGCGACCGGCTCCGCATCACCGCGCAGCTGAGCTCCACCGAGGACGGCCGCCTGCTCTGGTCGGCCAGCTACGACCGGACCTTCGCGGACGTCTTCGCGATTCAGGAGGAAATCGCCGGCACCATCGTGGCTACCCTGCGCGCCACCTCCTTCGCCGACTTTGCCCAGCCCACACCCAAGCGCTATACCGAGAACCTCAAAGCCTACGGACTCTACCTCAAAGGCCGCTACGCCTGGAACAAGCGAACCCAGGAGGGCGTGACCGAGGCTATCGGGTACTTCGAGCAGGCCATTCAGGAAGACGGCCGCTACGCGCCCGCGTATACCGGGCTGGCCGATTCGTACGCGTTGCAGCTGGACTATCGCAGCGTCCCGGTCGCCGAAGGATTCGCCCGGGCCGAGTCCTATGCCCGGCAGGCCCTGGCCCTGGACGACACGCTCGCCGAGGCGCACGCCTCGCTGGCGTGGAGTCTCTTCATCTACGATTGGGATTGGGAAGCCGCACGCCGGGAATTCGAGCGCGCCATCGAGCTGGACCCCGCGTATGCCACGGCCCACCAGTGGTATGCCTTCTGGCTGGCGGCGCACGGGCGGTTCGATCAGGCACTGGTCGAGAGCCACACCGCCCTCGAGCTCGATCCGGCCTCGATCTCGATCCGCCGCACGGTCGGCTGGATCTATTACTACGCGCGCCGCTACGACCAGGCGCGCTATCACCTGGCGCGCACCATCGCGATCAATCCGACGGCGGAGGAGAGCTATCGCGTCCTGGGGCTCGTGCTGGCGCAGCAGGGCCATTGGGCCGAGGCGGAGCGGATGATCCGGGAAGGGATGACCCTGCCCGGGACCGGCACCTATACCAAGGCCTCCCTGGGATACGTGCTCGCCCGCGCGGGGCGCCGCACCGAGGCGGAGGCCGTGCTCGCCGAGCTCGAAGCCAGGAACCGCGAGGATTATGTCTCGCCCGTCGCCTTCGCGACACTGCACCTCGGCCTCGACCACCGCGGCGAGGCCATCGCCTGGACGGAGCGCGCCTACGCCGAGCGACGCGGCTGGCTCGCATACTTGAGGGTGAATCCGCTGGTCGACCCGCTCCGGGGCGAACCGGGATTCCAGAATCTGCTGGCCCGGCTCGGCCTCTAGGCCGCGGGCTCCGGCTTCCCTCCGGTTTCCCCATCGGTGCTATACTCTGCCCGATGCATTTTTTTCAGTATGCGCGCGACTACTACGGCGGCTGGCTCCCCGAGCAGCTCCTCTGGGGCGCCGGTCTCCTGCTGCTGCTGCTCGTGGTCCTCTTCATGGGCATCCACCTGCTGCGCCGCTCCGCGGGCCAGCCCGTGGCCACGGAGAGCGGCCCCGAGGACAAGCTCTCCGGCGGACAGGCCAGGAAATACGAGCGGAACGCGCGCCTCTATCACTGGGGCAACGCCCTGTTCATTCTCGCCCTCGCCGTGTCGGGCCTCGCGCTCTTCACGCCGGGAGCCCTCCGGCCGCTGCGGGTCTCCTGGCTGCTGGTCCATGAAGTCGCGGCGGCGCTGTTCAGCCTCGGGTTGCTGGTCCATATCGTCGTTGCCCCCCGCCACGGCCGCGGCCGTTACATGTGGTTCGAGCGGCGGGACTGGCACGATCTCAAGCTCATCGCGGGGAATTTTTTCGGCCGCACCCGCGCCTATCCCGCCATCGGCAAGTACGATCCCTGGCAGAAGCTCTATCATGCCTTCCTCACGCTGCTTTCGGTGGCGCTGCTCTTCTCGGGCGTCTTTCTGCTGCTCAGCGCGGCGGTGTGGGTCACCTTCTCCCACTCCTGGCTGCGCTGGCAGCGGCTGCTCCACGACGTCGGCGCCTTCGCCTTCATTGCCATCGTACTCGGCCATGTTTATTTCGGGGTGATCCGGATCAACTGGCCCAACCTGGGCGCGATGCTCAGCGGAAGAATCCCCGCGGCGTTCTTCAACCGCTTTCATACCATCCGGCGGTGGCGCCCGCCCGAGCAGGATACCGGCGAGACCGATGTCCATCCCTGACGATCCCCGGGACCCGTCGCGCCGGTCCTTCGTGCAGGCCGCGGCCGGCACGGTGGTGACCCTCGCCGCCGCCGCCGGCGCCGGCTTCGAGCTGGAGCAGCTGGCGCAGGCCCCGGGCGCCGAAGCTCACGACCAGCCGCGTCCCGCGAGCCTGGGTCCGGTCGTGCTGCGGGTCAACGGCGTAGCCCACCACCTCACCCTCCCGCACCAGCGCACCCTGCTGCTCGCGTTGCGCGAGGATCTGGGGCTCACCGGAACCAAGAAGAGCTGCAACCTGGGCCAGTGCGGCGCCTGCACCGTGTTGCTCGACGGGCTGCCGGTATACTCCTGCTTCGTGCTGGCCCAGGACGCCTCCGGCCGGGAGGTCACCACCATCGAGGGGCTGGAGCAGGGGGGGAAGCTGCACCCGGTCCAGCAGGGCTTCGTGTCCAAAATGGGGAGCCAGTGCGGCCACTGCACGCCCGGGATGATCCTGGCGGGCGCCGCGCTGCTCGCGAGTAACCCGCACCCCACCGAGCAGGACGTCAAGCAGGCCCTCGCCGGCAATCTCTGCCGCTGCGGCAACTATCCCCACGAGATCGCCGGCGTGCTGGAGGGCGCCGCGCTCGCCGGGCCGCGGTCACCGGCCCGGGCGCCGGCGCCCGGCTTCAATTCCAGCGTGCCCAGCCTCGATGCCGTGGCCAAGGCCACCGGTCGCGCGCGCTACGCGGGTGACGTGGGGTTCCACGCCGATGATCCCCTCACGCGCCCGCTGGTCGCCAAGCTGATCCGCTCGCCCTTCCCCCACGCGGAGGTCGGTCCGATCGACGACACCGCCGCCCGGCGGCTGCCGGGGTATCGCGGCATGATCACCTTCCGCGACGTGCCCGGATTCGGCGATCCCAAAGCCAACGACCGGCTCTTTCTCAACGCCAAGGCCCGCCACGTCGGCGATCCGGTGGCGGCCATCGCGGCCGACGACCAGTACACGGCACAGGAGGCGCTCCAGCTCATCCGGGGGGACTGGAGGCGCCTCCCCAGCTTCCCCGATGCGGAGCTCAATCTCACGCGGCGGATTCAGCGCATTCACCCGGAGACGCTCGCTGGTTTTGCCGGGCCCCAGCCCGCCGACAAGCCGACGGTCGAATTCATCCAGGGGGATCTCGCGGCAGGCTTTGCCCAGGCCGATCTCGTTGTGGAAGGGCGCTACGTCACCCCCTTGCAGTGCCATCTTCCTATCGAGATGCATTGCTGCGTGGCGGCCTGGGAGGTGGATCGGCTCACCGTCATCGACTCCCAGCAGAGCCCGCACCACGCGCAGGAAATCCTGGCCAACGCGCTGCGCGTCCCGCTCGAGCAAGTGCGCGTCATTGCGCAGTACGTGGGCGGCGGCTTCGGGGGGAAATGCACCGACACGCCGGGGAAGACCCTCTATCAGTGCACCGCCGCGCTGCTGGCGCGCAAGACCGCACGCGCGGTGCGCCTCGAGTACACGCTCAAGGAATCCATGTACGCCGAGGATACCCGGAACCCGTTCGTGTTCGAGATCAGGACCGGCGTCAAGCGCGACGGGACCCTCACGGCCCTCGAATGCCGCGCCATCCAGCGCAAGGGAGGTTACGCATCCGCGGGGCCGGCGGTCGCCAGCGTCGCGGGCGAAGGGATCATCGACACCTATCGGATCCCGCATTACCGCTATCACGCCTATTGCGTCTACACCAATTCGCCGGTGGGCGGCGAGATGCGCGGCTTCGGGCACCCCCAGGCCGTCTTCGCGCGCGAAGCCCACATGGACAAGGTGGCCGCCGCGCTGGACATGAACCCGCTCGAGCTGCGCCGCAAGAACACCCTGCGTACCGGCGAGCCCATCACCCTCGGCGTCGCCGCCGGGATTCCGCTGGCCAATGTCGGAGTGGATGAGTGCCTGGACCGCGGCGCCGCCGCCATCGGCTGGCACCGCTGGCAGCCGGCCTCGCAGAAGACCGGCCGGCTGCGCCGCGGTCTCGGCATGCGGATGAGCCAGGAGCATACCGGCCGCGATGCCAGCGATGGCCTGCTCTGGATGAGTCGAGACGGCCGCATCCACGTCCCGCTGGGCGCGGGCAACCTCGGGACCGAGGCCCACACCGCCATTGCGCTCATCGTCGCCGAGGCCCTCGGGGTGCCGCTGGCGCGGCTCGAGGTAACCTGGGGCGACTCGGCCCGCACCGCGTGGGACTACGTCACCGATGCCAGTCGCGGGGTGCACTGCCACGGCAAGGCCATGTACAATGCGGCGCTCGACCTGAAGAATCAGCTGCGCGGCGTTACCCCCCGCCATACCGCGGACAGCCTGGAGCCCCGCTTCGACGCCCAGCTCGACATCAACCCCCTGCTCGACGAGGCCACCGGCGGGATCACCCAGCATCCGACGCCCCAGCTCCACCCCGTCACCCTCGAACTCGCCCGAGCCGCGCTTGCCGAGGGAGCCACGGTCGGGCTGGGGTACTACATCTACAATCCCTCGGTACAGGGCTGGGGGGCGAGCTTCGCGGAAGTCGAGGTCGACATGGAGACCGGGCAGCTCAAGGTGCTCACCCTGGTCGGCGTCCACGACTGCGGCAAGGTCATCCACCGTGCCGGTGCCGAGGCCCAGGTCCACGGCGGTGGGGTGATGGGGCTGGGGTATGCCATCACCGAGGAGCTCCTGCTCGATCCCGCGAGCAGCCTTCCGCTCAATCAATCGCTGTACGAGTACCGCCCGCTCTCGATCCTCGACATTCCCGCGCTGCTGCCGGTGCTGGTGGAGGCGCCCGTCGCCGCCGGGCCCTACGGCGCCAAGGGCCTGGGTGAGAACCCCATGTTCGACGGCGGCGGGGCCGTCGCCAACGCGGTGTTCAACGCGACCGGCGTCCATATCACCGAGCTGCCGATTACCTGGTCGCGGCTCTATCGCCAGTTGCAGGCGGCGCGCGGGAGCTCCGCATGAGCTGGAACATGGTGATCGATGAGCCGCAGCGCTTCGAGCTGCTGGCGCCGGCCGGCATCGAGGCAGCCGTCGAACTCGCGGCCCGCCACGGACCCGACGCCGCGCTGCTGGCCGGAGGGTGCGATCTCCTCGATCAGCTCAAGCATCAGTGGCGCAGCTATCGCTATGTCATCAATCTCAAGACGGTTGGCGGCCTCAGGGGAATTCGTGAGGAGGGCGGGGCGCTGAGAGTCGGCACGCTCACCACCCTCGCGGAGCTCGCGGGGAGCGAGCGGATTCGCACCGCCTTGCCGGGTTATGCCCAGGCCGCTTCCCGTGTCGCGACACCGCAGATCCGGAACCTCGGCACCGCGGGCGGCAACCTGCTGCAGGATTCCCGCTGTCCCTATTACCGGGGACCCTGGAGCTGTTATCGCGCCGGGGGCATCGTCTGCGACGCGCACCATGGCATCAACCTGGAGCACGCCATCTTCGGGGGCGACCGCTGCTACACGGTATCTCCCTCGGATACCGCGCCGATGCTCGTGGCGCTCGACGCCGTCGCCCGGCTTCACCATCCCGGTGGCCGGGAGGAGCGCCCGCTCGCCGAGCTGTTCGTGGCCCCGGGCGAGAACATCCGGGTGATGCACCGCCTCCAGGCGGGATGGATTCTCACCGAGCTGGTGATTCCGCTGCGCACGGGCCGGCGCAGCGCCTTCGTCAAATATGCGATGCGGGAAGCCTGGGATTTCGCGGCGGCGAGCGTCGCGGTGGCCTTCCTGGAGCAGGGTGGAGTCTGTCGCGAGTGCCGCGTGGTGCTGGGCGGCGTCGCGCCGATTCCGTGGCGCAGCCGGCCGGCCGAGGCGGTCCTCGAGGGCCGGCGGCTCAGCGCGTCCCTGATCGAGGCCGCCGCGGCTGCCGCCGTGGATGGCGCTGCGCCGCTGGCCCACAACGGATACAAGGTCGCGCTGGTCCGGAAGGGCGTGTCCGAAACGCTGGCGGCGTTGGGCTGATCGGCGTGGCGCCCTTCTTTGTCCTCGCGGCCGTCGTCGCGATTGCGGTGTGGTGGTTTGGCTCCGCCGGCGCCAAGGGCGCTACCGCACCCTCGCGGGGCTTTCACGGCGCCACCCTCGTTGCGGTCTGGGCCGGCACCTTCATCACCGTCGCGCCGGTCGCGATGGTGGGCCTCTGGCTCGGCGCGATCGCATCGCTCCCCTGGCTGGTCCTGCTGTTCCGGCTGCGCTCTGCCGTCACGACGTCCCGCGTGGCCGAGGTCTGCGGCGCCGCGCTGGGGTCGGGTCTGTTCGCGGTGTTCGCCTACCGGGCCGTGCTGGACTCGGACGGAGGCGCGCTTGCGGTGCTGCTGCTGCCCGCCGTCCAGGGCGCGCTGCTGCTGATCGTGTGGGCTCTCCGGCTGCTGCGTGAACGACGCTGAGCCCGGCTGATCCGGCTGATCCGTCAACTCGCGATCGCGCGCGGTTGCTGATAGCTTCGTCTCTCGATTTCGTCCGGAGAACTTTCGTGCGCCCGAATCTCCTGCTGGCGGCGAGCTGCACCCTGCTCGCTGGTTTCTCCACCGCCCTGCTCGCCCAGGTTCCCGCGACACCGGCCCAACCCCAGCCACCCGCTGAGGATCCCGTCGCTGGGCTGGTCGGCCGCCTCGATCTCGAGCGCTACAAGGCCACCATCAAGGGGCTGACCCAGTTCGGCGACCGCCGCCAGGGCACCGACCGCAATCGCGCCGCGGTGGACTGGATCGAGGCGCAGCTCAAGAGCTACGGCTGCGCCAACCCGGAACGGATTCGCTACGAATACACCGGCCGCCAGCTCCGCCTCCCGGGCGATACAACCACCCGGCCACCGCGGGCGGCCGGCGCGCGCCCCGCGCTGCCCCGCAAGGGGTTCCGTACCCCCACCGGGGTCAACACCAACCCCGAGCTCCAGCCCGACACCGCACTCCGCCGCATCAACGCCCAGCGCGATGAGCCGGGCCCCCGCGAAGAGGTCTTCTGCACCAAGCTCGGCGCGACCCACCCCGAGGAGATGTATATCATCGGCGCCCACATGGACGGTCACGGCTTCGGCGCGGCCGCCAACGACGACGGGTCCGGCACCGCCATCGTCATGGAACTGGCGCGGGTGTTCAGCGGACCCGACGTGGTGACCGATCGCTCTATCCGTTTCGTACTCTGGAACAACGAGGAGACCGGACTCAACGGCGCTCGCGCGTACGTCGAGCAGCGGAAAGACCTCCAAGGCAAGGAAAGCCCCGCCGGCTCCGGCAAGTACCCGGAGCCTAAGTGGCTGGGCATGATCCAGCACGACATGATGCTGTTCGACCACGGCATGCCCGGGCCCGACGGCAAGCTCAGCCCCGAGCAGCGCCGCGAAGCCGACGTCAACATCGAGTTCGCCGGCAGCTCCAAGCTGGCAGCCGAGGCGGCCAAGCTGGCCTGGCTGTTTCGGGTAGCCAACGATCGCTATGCCACCGACTACCCCGCCGCGGTGGGAGATCGGATGAGCAATACCGATTCGGGGCCGTTCCAGGATCTCGTCGCCGCGATCAGCCTTCGCGAAAACGAGCGGCTGGCGCAGATCGGGAGCGGCTGGGATCCGCAATGGCACCAGCCCACCG
The DNA here is from genome assembly GCA_036566495.1 of Gemmatimonadales bacterium. Classification (GTDB taxonomy): domain Bacteria; phylum Gemmatimonadota; class Gemmatimonadetes; order Gemmatimonadales; family GWC2-71-9; genus JABFSM01. Next base: position 10,396 of record DATCWE010000129.1, read on the forward strand.
ATGTGTACGCCACCTACTCCGACAAGGACTTCCGCCTGGGCCTCAACGCGGCGCAGACGACTCTCGGCGCGGTGGCCCAGCTCGTGGGCGCGATGATCAAGCCATGATTGGTGCTAGTATTCACGATGCGCATTGACTGCCGCCGCTGCCTGCCGCTGCTCTTGCTGTTGCTCGCGGAGTGCGGGGCTGAGAAGGACTCCAAGGCGGCTCCGCTCGCCGATTCCTCCGCGGTGCAGCCCGCGGTCCAGCCGGCCGTGCTGGCTGCGCCCGACGGCATGTACGACATCCATCTGCCGCAGCGCTGGGTCGGGCACTACCTCGTCGATACGCTGACGACCTCCGAACGGGGCCGCGCCAGATCCGGTTCGTTCCTGTTTCTCTATCAGCCCAGCGACTCCAGCTTGCGAGCCCAGGCGCTGCTGGTGATCGCCGTCTACGATTCGGCCGCGTGGCAGGCCGTCCGCGCCGAGGCGGGTCCGCCACCCGGAGACTCGGTTATTGCCCGGGGAGGCCGGGTGTACGTGCTGGCGCTTCCCCAGTCCAACCCCTTTACCCCCAATACCCCCGACGCGATCCTGTTCGAGCTCTTGCAGCTGCGTCGCAGCGAGCTGCCCACCATCATCCAGTTGAAGTAGCCCGGCTCACTGCTCGACGACGACTTGCGCCGAGTAAGTGCCGTCCGCCGCGCGCTGCAGCACCACCGCCTTCTTCTCACCCGCCGCCATCTCGAAGCTGACCATCGCAAGCACGGTCGAGCCCCCGGCCGGCACAAAGGTGACGGTAAAGTGCCCCGGGTCGAAATACATCAGCGTGCCGTAGCGCGCGATGCTTGCGTCCATTCCGAGCTTGGCCACCGAGTCCGGGTTGGCATTCGGAGCGTGGAGCAGGACGTCGAGCAGGGTCGGTGGCTGGGTGTTGCTGCCGATCACGTTCACGAGGCGCAGATTGGCCCGATTGCTGATGCTCTGGCCGGTATCGGGAGTCACCAGGCTGATGAACTGGGGCGACCCCTCCGTCACCACCACGCTGTTGACGTGTTGCAGGCTGAACATCGGGTCGAGTGCGCCCAGTACCTGGTTCCCCGATCGAATCACCAGATGTTGCTGGCCGGCCGGCACGCTCAGCAGGGTCGAAGCGGTGCCGAAGGCGATGCCCTGGGCCACGGTGATTCCGCCTACCTCGACATCCAGCGGCCCCAGGGCGGGCGTCGCATGGAGCACTCGCAATTCGGCCTCTCCCGCCGGCTCGTTCGAGGAACCGCAGGCCGCAAGTAGAAGCGCGCAGGGGGCGACGATGGCCGCCACTATTCGCAGGGGGGATCGCATGGTGACCTCGAAGTCGGGGACGGGTCCCCCGAATGCAGGGACGGGGCCAGGGGCCCTGAGGGCGTAACTCCTTGCCTCTCCACAAGGATGCCCGCCAGGGCTCGGCCGTTTCGTGTCACTCCGACACGGGCAACCGACCGAACTTCACCCTTCACCCCTCACCTTTCACCGCCTCCTACCGCCGCCCCACCGGCTTCCCACCGCGCGGGAGTGGAGCGGGCAAATCCGCCAGCACGTAGGCCATCACCGCCATCGCCGCGACGTTCTCGGCCAGCTCGCGCGGGTCGATCTTGTCGACGTTGTCGGCTTCGGTGTGGTGGAACCAGAAGTAGCGGGAGCCGTCCACGTTGTGCGACATCCCCGGTACACCCTCGCCCATGATCGGGCCGATGTCCGAGCCGCCGCCTCCCGCGAAGACCGTATCGGCTCCCAGCGGTTTGAGCAGCTTCGCGATCTGGCGCACCACCGCGTACGCCGAATCGCCCCCGGAGAACCCGAAGCCCCGGAACTTGAAGGTGCCCCCGTCCGATTCGATCGCCGCGACGTGTTTGGCCAGCTCGGCCTGGTGAGCATCCCGGTAGGCCACGCCTCCCCGTCCGCCATTCTCCTCGTTGGTCCAGCCCACCGCCCGGATAGTGCGGCGCGGCCGGAGTCCCAGCTTGCGCAGCAGCCGCACGGCCTCCCAGGCGATCACCACTCCGCCCCCGTCGTCCATCGCGCCGGTGCCGACGTCCCACGAATCGATGTGGCCGCCGAACACCACGACCTCATCTGGCTTCTCGCGCCCCACCACCTCCGCCATCACGTTGCGTGAGGGCGCATCGGGCAGCATTTGCGCTTCCATCTCGAGCCGGACCACGATCTTCTGGCCGCGGCCCTGCATCCGGTGCAGCATCGCGGCGTCTTCCATGCTGATCGCGGCGGCCGGCAGCTTGGCCAGGGTCGAATCGTACGGTTGCATCGCACCGGTGTGCGGCGTGCGCATCCCGAACGGCCCCACCGCGCGGATCAGCGTCCCCACCGCGCCCACTTTGGCCGCTTCGATCGCGCCGGCGCCGCGATAGGCCACGGTCTGCCCGTAGCTGGTGAACGGCACGTCGAACAGGACGATCTTGCCCTTGGCTTCGGCCGCATGCGCCTTGAGGTCGTCGAAGCTCGAGACCACCAGCACTTCCGCCTCGATGCCTCCTTTCGGAGTGGCAACGCTGCCGCCCAGCCCCAGCATCGACATGTTGAGGTAACGCGGCTCGAGCAGCTCCGCTTTCTCGTGGCCCCGCACCCACCTGGGGACCATGACCGGCTCCCCGCGCACGTTCTCCAGCCCCTCCGCGCGCATCCGGGCGATGATCCAGTCGATCGCCCGCTCCAGCGCCTCGCTCCCGCTGATCCGATGGCCGAACCCGTCGGTCAGCTCGGCCAGCTTGTTCCAGGCCGCGCTGTCCGCCGTGGCCGCGGCGATGAGCTTGTCGGCGACCGCCTGGTATTCCTTCTGGATCGCGTTCGGCGGGGCCGGCTTGGGCTTCTGCGCGGCGAGACTCGAGGAGCATGTGACCGCCAAGACCAGTGCGACGAAGCGCTTCCGCATGGATGTAGTTCCCAAATCCGTGAAATCTGTGGATGCAGTTCCAGCGATCGGCGGATGCAGAAGATAGGCGCTCCGGGCTCGCTGCGCACCGGGGCGGCGCGGATCGACCCGGCTAGGTGCTGCCGCGGTTGCCCGGCATCACGATCGGCGATAGTCTCAGGCATGAAACGCATACTTCTGCTGGCGGCGCTGCTCGCGCCCGGTCACCTCCCCGCACAGACCTCCCGGGCCGCGCTGATCGCCGGGCTCGACTCCATCGCCCGCGCCGCGCTGCGCGACGGCAGGGCCGCCGGTCTCAGCGTCGCGGTCGTCAAGGGCCGCGACACCCTCCTGCTGCAGGGTTACGGCTTCGCGGATCTCGAGTTCGACGTGGCCACTCCGCCCGGTGCGATCTACGAGATCGGCTCCGTGACCAAGCAATTCACCGCCGCCGCGATCCTGCAGCTCGCCGAACAGGGCAAGCTCTCGCTCGACGATGACCTGACCAAGTACCTCCCGAGCTATCCGTCGCAGGGCAAGCGGATTCCGCTGCGCCGCCTGCTCGATCACTCCTCGGGCATCAAGAGCTACACCGAGCTGGCCGGCTTCGGTGCGTTTGCCATGCGGAAGCTGCCCCGCGATTCGCTGGTCGCCCTGTTCGCCGCCGCTCCTTTCGATTTCGCACCCGGAGACGCGCTGGTCTACAACAACTCCGCCTACTTCCTGCTGGGTCTGATCATCGAGAAGGTGAGCGGGAAATCCTACGCCGATTACGTCCGCGAGAACCTCTTCGCGCGCGCCGGCATGGCGGACTCGCGCTATTGCAGCGAAAGCGCCGTGGTCAAGCGTCGCGCGCACGGCTACGACACCGCCCCGAACGGCCAACTGGTCCGGGCCGCCTATCTCGACCATACCTGGCCCTACGCCGCGGGGTCGCTCTGCTCTACCGTGGGCGATCTCGTCGCTTGGACCCGCGCGTTGCACGGCGGCCGCATCCTGGGACCCGACGCCTACCATCAGCTCGTCACCCCCGGCACCCTGAATGACGGCACCCCGCTGCGCTACGCCAAGGGACTCGCCGTCACTCCGGTGGCCGGCCACCCTTCCATCCATCACAGCGGGGGGATCAACGGCTTTCTCTCCGAGCTCGACTGGTTTCCCGCCGACAGCGCGATCATCGTGGTGCTCGTCAATACGGCCGGACCGGTGAACCCGGGCGGCGTCGCCGCGGCGCTGGCGGAACGTCTGCTCGGCAAAGTGGCGCCCCCGGTGGGGCAGCCCTTTAGCCGCGACTTTGCTCCCTTCGCGGGCACCTGGCGCGGGGTTGGACGCGGCGTGCCGCTGCAGCTCACCACCGCGGTCGACAGCACTGGCCCCACCGTGCGGATGGGGAGCGGAGGCCGGGCGGTTCCGCTCCGCTATCTCGGCGGGGACAGCTTCGAGGCCGGCAACAATCGCTACACCTTCCTGCGCCGTGACCAGCAGGTGGTCCAGCTGCGCTTCGACGGCGTCTCGGTGGTTTCCACGCTCGACCGCGTTCCGTGAGGCTGGCCGCCGCCGCGCTGGCGCTGGGGCTGATGTCCAAGCCGATGCTGGTCAC
>DATCWE010000158.1:0-6914 GCA_036566495.1 Gemmatimonadales bacterium
ACGGCGGTGCTCACGGCGAGGTTGAGTCGGGTGAGCCGCTCCGGCTCGCTCCCTTGTGCTGACAAGGCGCCCGCCGCGGCACCAAACCCGTCCTGCAGGGTTTGCGGCAAGCGGACCAGGCCGACGGCGGAATCCGAGCCGAACATCCGGTCGATGGTGGGGACGAAAACCGCGAGCGGAACCACGACGGCGGCCAGGATCACGTAGTATCCGAGCAACCGCCGGACCGGATGCGCGGAACCCAGCGTGAAGATGTCGATCAGCTTCTTGAAGAATACCATTTAGGCACGCCGCCCTTTGCGGATGAGCCGCAGGACCAGCAACAGCACGACCGAGCCGACGAAGGCGACGAAGATGGTGCCGCCGAGGCCGCCGAACGGCACCCGGACCTGCAACACGCCGAACAGCCAGCTCCCCAGGAAGGCGCCAATGATGCCGATGACGATGTCGCCCAGGATGCCGTAGCCGACCCCGCCAACCGCCAGACTGGCAAGGAGGCCGGCCACCAGGCCGACGACGAGCAACGTCAGGATATCCATGGGGTCTCCACCGGCTCCAACGCTTCAGGAAGCGCGACTTCGCCGGCCGCCACCAGGCTGCGGTCCGCGTCAATGAGTGGCAGCGGGGGAGTCAGCGCATTTCCCTGCGCGTAGCCGATCCCCAGCGCTCGGAGCTTGTCCAGGACCGCCACGCTGCCGACCTCTTTCGCGATGGTGAGGATGCCCATGCTCAGCCCGATCTGATTGACCGCGCTGACGATACTCGCGTACACCGGATCGGCGGCGACCCCCCGGACGAAATGCCCGCCGATCTTCAGAAAATCCACCGGCAGGGTCTTGAGGTACGCGAATGAAGCCATCCCGTTCCCCACATTCTCCAGCGCGACAGCGCACCCGGCACTGCGCAGGCCGGAGAAGAATCCCAGGGTCCGGGACAGGTTGCTGAGCACGGCGGTCTCCGAGACCTCGAAGCAGAGGGCGTCGGGGGGAATGGCATGCTGGCCCAGCTGCTGCGACACCAGCGCCACGAGGTTGTCATCGGCGAGCGCCGAGGGACTCAAATTGATCGAGCATACCGGCAGCTCCGCATCCGGATGATCGCGCCGCCATTCCGCGAGCCAGGCAATGGTCTCCCGCACCACCCAGCGGTCGATCGCCGGCATGAGGTTGTAGCGCTCGGCCCGCGGGAGGAAATCCGCCGCGGCCTGCAGGTGTCCCTCGCCGTCCGGCAACCGCAAGAGAATCTCGCGGCGACTACGCGCCGGAACATCCGGCTGCAAGGGGACGATCGCCTGGGCGTAGAGCTGGAAATGCCCCTCGTCGACGGCCCGACCCAGCCGGGTGACCCGCCGGGACAGCGCCTGCGAGGTACCGATCGCGCCGGGTCCGAGCCGCTCGAGATGGATCCGATTGCCGCCGCTTTCCTTCGCTGCATAGCAGGCGGCATCGGCTACCCGCAGCACGGCCGCGATTCCGTCGCTCTCCGCCGCCAACTGAACCAGGCCAATGCTCGCGCTGACCGTAAACGTCCTGCCGTCCCATTCGAAACGGAATTCCGCGACTTCCTTTCGAATGCTCTCAGCGATGCGTTCCGCTTCGCCCAGCGGACAATTCTCCAGCAGCACGCCAAACTCGTCTCCGCCGAGCCGGGCCAGCGTGTCGCGCTTGCGCGTGTGACAGCTGAGCAGCGCACTGAGCCGCCGGAGCATTTCGTCTCCGGCGTCATGCCCGCAGCTGTCGTTGATCGCCTTGAAATGATCGAGGTCCAGGCACAGCAGCACGTGCTCGGAGGCCGGGTCCGTGAGCTCGGCCACCCGCGTCAGCCGGCGCTCGAGCTCCCTCCGGTTGGTCAACCCGGTGAGCGCGTCGTGGGAAGCTTCGTAGGAGAGCCGGTGCCCGACCCGGCGCTTTTCGCTCTCGTCCTGGATGACCAGCACGACTCCGGTGGTGCGGCCGTTGCGGTCCCGAATGGGCGCCGCGGAGTCGCCGATCGGAACCTCGGTTCCATCGCGGCGGAGCAGCAGCACGCCATCCTCCAGGTCGATCGACCGCCCTTCTTCCAGGCAGCGGACAGCAGTGTTCGAGACCGGATGCCGGGTGGCCTCGGAGATCAGCGGCAGCACGGCGTCCAGCGGATGCCCCACCGCCTCAGCACCCGCCCAGCCGGTGAGCCGCTCGGCCACCGGGTTGAGATAGGTGATGATGCCGACCCCGTCGCTCGTGATGACGGCATCGCCGATCGACTCGAGGGTGGCCCGCGCCTGTTCATTGGTCTTGGAGCGCGTTTCCTGGGCACGGCGCCACTGCGTCAGGTCGCGCAGGGTCACCAGCGACTTCCCGTGGTTCCCTGGCGCCAGCCGGCGCCGAGTCAGCTCGACCGGGAATTCGCTCCCGTCGCGGCGACGCGCGAAGCAGCTGATGGTTCCTCCATTGGTCGAGACAGCGGGCGAGGCACCGTCGGATTCCGGGTATCCCAGCAGCCGGTGAAAGCGCGGCGGAAAGAACCGGCCCATGGGCTGGCCGAGCAGCTCCGCCTCGGTCCAGCCGAAGAAGCGCTCGGCCTCCAGATTGAGCGCCGTCACTTCCCCGTTGCTGTCGACGACGACCATGGCATCCGGCGCGGCATCGAGCAGCTCGTGGAATTCGTTGGGCGCCGGCAACACCGCCGTATGGCCCATGGCTATTGCACCGAAACGTTCACAGGCCCGTCCAGCGTGATGACCAGGACGGTGCCCACGACGACCACGACGTCGCGATTCGCGGTCTCGACAGCCACGGCGGCGCCCGCGGCGCCTCCGACCACGGCGCCGATGATCGTCCCCTTGGCGTCGCCTCCGATCACCCGGCCGGCAATGCCGCCGATGACCGCGCCGGCAGCCGTCTTCTCCACCTCGGCCTCACCGACACCGCGTCCCTTGAGCGTATGGGCCAGCTCGGTGATCTCGGCCGTAATGGGATAGGTCTGCCCGCCCACGGTCACCGAGTTCACCACCACGGTGATGCGGCCGTCGGCCTTGCTCTTGTCGGTGGCCGACTTGAGCTCGGTGATGGTCAGGTTGATAGTCGACCCGGCGGGGATCACCACCCGCCCCCTGTCGTCGTTCACGTCGCTGGAGACCCTGGCGGTGAACGTTTCCCCGGCCTTGTCGCTGCGCGACGAGATGGTGCGCTCGGTGGTCGCCTCGATTCGGGTGCCGGATTGGAGGGTCAGGCCACCGCTGCGCGAGCCGACCGCCGGCGTCTGCGAGGTACCCTGGCCGCAGGCGGCCAGCGCGGCCACCGCGAGTCCTGCAAGCATCGTCCTGCTCATGGTGCGCTCCTTTGTTGTTCCATCAGGACTGGCACGGTCTGGGATCCCAGCGGGAACGCGGAGCGAAATTCCCCCTCCACGTTGACCTTGGCGCCGATCTGGGGCATGCGGTTCCCGGTCTTGGTCCACACGGCCAGAGAGCCCGTCCCATCGTCGACCTGATAGACCCCTTCGCCAAGCGCTTTGACCGACGGCTTCACTTCACCCACGATCCGCACAGTCCGGCTGTCGAAGCTGAACGCGTTGTCGAGCAGCTCCTTGATCGGCTGCGTCCCGGAGCATCCCGCCAGCAGCAGCAGGCCGATGGTGCCGACGACTCTCACCAGACCCCCGGCTTCGCGGCGGCCGCCCGGGCTTCCTTGCTCGCGAAAATCGCAACCTCGACCCGCCGGTTCGCCTGCCGGCCCGCTTCCGTCTCGTTGGACGCGACCGGCTCCGTCTCACCCAGCCCGCGGGTGGCGATGCGGCTGCCGCTGACCCCCTGAGAAATCAGATAGCTGGCCGCCGCATTGGCCCGGCGCTCCGACAGCGCCTGGTTGTACGCCGTGGGGCCAAGCTGGTCGGTGTGCCCCGCGATCAGAAGGTCGGAGCCGGGATACTTCTCCAGACTGGCGGCCAGCTCACGCAGGTTCGTCTTCGCCTCCGGCCGCACCACGTCGGAGTCGAAGTCATAGAGCAGCCCCGAGGCGAAGGTGACCTGGATGCCTTCGCCGACCCGCTCGACGGTGGCGCCCTTGATGTTTTGTTCCAGCTCCTTGGCCTGCTTATCCATCTGCGCGCCGATGATGATGCCTGCCGCGCCCCCAACGACTGCGCCGATGATGGCACCTTTGGCCGTCGATCCCGCCACCTTGCCGATCACCCCACCGAGCACCGCCCCGCCCGCTGTACCCACCACGGCTCCGGTTTGGGTCTTGGTGGCGCAGCCCGCGAGGAGCAGGAGGGCCAGGGAAACGAACCGGTGAGGTGTACGCACAGACCCTCCTTCCAGAGGTAGAGGGCGCAGATTTCGCCCCATAGCAAGTAGCGGGAGTCGGAGACAATACACCATCCATCGAAGGGTGGGCTTCTGGACTAGCCCGGACGACGGATGGTGTCTGGCAGGGCAACGACTATGGTTCCTCGACATTCACGCAGTCCACCGAGGAGTCCCCGATGGCGTTACGAGTATCCCGAATGGCTACGGCGCTCGTGCTGGCATCCGCGCTCGCCGGCACCCTGCAGGCGCAGACCAACCGCTTGCATCTGGGTCCGCGGATATCCTACCAGTTTGACCTCGAGAAGTTCGGGATTGGCGCCCAGTTCAGCGTCCCGATCGTCAACCACCTCGAGTTCTATCCGTCGTTCGACTACTTCATCGACAGCGGGTCGTTCTGGAACCTCAACGCCGACCTCAAGTACCGCATCCCCAGCGAGTCGGTTCGCTGGCTCTACCTCGGCGGCGGACTCAACATCGCGCACGGCGACGATCGAACCCGGGGTGGAGTCAACTTGTTCGCGGGTGTGGAGTCGCTGAAGGGGCGTATCCATCCCTTCGCGGAGTTCCGCTTCACCGCGAATCACGGCTCCACCGGCCAGATTGCCGCCGGGCTCAACTTCACGCTGGGGCACCACTAGGCCGCTCGCGACAGGTTCTGACGACAAAACGCGGCACGGGTTCTCCCGTGCCGCGTTGCTGTATCCGAGCCGCTGGCGCTGCCGCGCTCAGGTGCCCTTGAGCAACCGCTCGAAGCGGGGATTGCCCTTGAGCGGAGCGAAAGCGGGATCGATCCGGAGCCAGCCCGGAGAAAGCGTGTAGGGCATCTTGAGCAGCGGCTCGAGCTGATCGAGCGCCTTCTCGGGCTCGCCCACCATGATGTAGATCCGCACGAGCTGATGCTGGTCGTAGGCGCCATTGGTGGCGTCTTTGCTGATCGGCATCAGGGCCAGGCTCTTCTCCCCTTCGGCGATGGCCTCCGCCTTGCGGCCCATATACGCCAGCGCCAGTCCGTAGAGTGCATGGAGCTGCGGGTCGTCGGGGGCTGCCTTGAGCTGCTGCTCGAACGCGGCGCGCGCCGAATCGGCGTAAGCGCGAGCCCGTGCCTTGTCGCCTCGCATCCACCACGTCTGCATCTTGACCGAGCCCCACGCCGCCGGGTCGTCGAAGAAGGCCGATGCCGGCAGCCGGAGCAGGAGCTGCTGCTCGGCGTCGTTCAGTACCCAGTACAGGTCGTTGTAGGTGGCCAGGTATGCCACCACCGCCGGTTGGGCGAGGCTGGCGGGCACAGCCTGCAGCACCGAGCGCGCCCCCGGGAGATCGCCCTGAGCCAGGTAAGCCATCATTTGAATCTCGATGACATTCAGGTCGGCGGGAGCCAGTGCGAGCGCGTCGTTGCCCGCGGCGATTGCCTCGGGATAGCGTCGAAGGGTGAAAAGCGTCCGGTGCAACTCCCCCGCGGTCCGACCCGAGCGGGGATCGAGCCGCCGGGCCAGCTCGAGATGCTGCAGCGCCGCATCCCACCGCCCCAGCGACCGCTCGGTGGCGCCCGCGGCGCTCAGCAACGCTGGGTCATTCGGAGTGGCGGCCAGCGCCTGCGTCATTTGCGCTCCCGCTTGCACCGGGTCTTTGGCCACCAGCAGATAGTACCGGGCCAGGGCCGTATGGCCGGTGGCTCCCTTCGGATCGAGCGCCAGCGCCCGATCCGCGGCCAGTCGTGCCCGCGAGCCCACCACCGGGTCCGGTGTGCCGTTGAAGTACAGGCCGCTTAATGACGCCGAGAGTCCAGCCCAAGCCCGGGTGAAAGACGAATCGAGTGCGACGGCCTGCTCGTAGAGTCCGGCCGCCTGACGGCGGGTCGCGGGATCGTTCCCGGTGAGTGCCTCGGCTTTGAGGTAGAGGTCGTACGCAGCCAGGTTCTCGGTGGGACGCTCCGCGAGCTGCTGCTGTTCCTTGCCGCCCAGGGCCACCCCCAGCGCGCCCGCCACCTGGGTGGCGATCTTGCTTTGCACCTGGAAGACGTCGGTCACGTCGCCGTCGAAGCTCTGCTGCCACTTGGACGCACCGGTCCGCACCTCGATCAGCTCGGGGCTCACCTGAACCCGCCCCTGCCCTGCACCGGTCTTGGCCCAGGTGACCGTGGCCGCCAGCAGGTAGTCCACGCCAAGCTCTTTCCCGATGGCCTGCAGCGGCTTCTTGCTGGCGCGGTACTGATCCGAGCTGGTGCGCGCGGTCACCTGGAAGCCGCCCAGCCCGGTGAGCTTGCCGCGGACCTGGTCGGCGATGCCATCCACGAAATACGCGTCGTCCGCCGTGCCGCGATTCTCGAACGGCAGCACGGCGAGCCGCACCGCCCCGCCGGACCCACCCCCTCCCGGGCCTTTGATGATCAGCCCCATGACCACGAGCGCCCAAGTCCCCATCGCGAGCACGCCACCCAGCGTGGCATTCCGCCAGGTAAACAGCCGTCCGAGTCCCGGCGTCGGGACCCCCGCGAGCCGGCGCGACTCCAGCTTCCCCGTCACCGCTAAGACCACGGCGCCGATCGCGAGCAGCCCGACGGCAAGGTAGAGCACCCAGGTTGGCAGCCCCCACCGGCTCACCAGCCCATAGAACACCCCAAGCGTGA
>DATCWE010000044.1:0-4002 GCA_036566495.1 Gemmatimonadales bacterium
GACCCCGAAGTTTCGCCCGGGGTTGGAGTATGTTTGAAGCGTCGACACTATGGGACTCCCGCTCCGCCTCGCCGCCGCCCTGGCTTTTTCGGCCTCCACGCTGGCCGCTCAAACCGTCGAGCTGCGCCTGCGGGAAGACTCTGCCTCCAAGCCGGTCGCGGGCGCCATCGTGCGCCTGGTCGGCAGCAACGGAACGGTGACTCAAGGCTTGAGCGATGAAGCGGGGCGGCTGGTCCTCCGGGCGGCGGCGCCGGGAACCTATCACGTCAGAATCGACCGGATCGGCTGGCTGGGACGCACCACCGTCCCTTTCAAGCTCGATTCGGGACAGGTTTTTCGCTTGACCGTTCCGATGCCGTCAGAGCGGATCCAATTGCCGGCGCTGGAGGTTTGGGGGAGGACCAGCTGCGACGCCAGGCAGTCTCACGGCGAGCTGGCCACCGTGCTCTGGGATGAGGTCAGGAAAGCCCTCACCGCCAACACCATCACCGCATCGGAAAAGCTGGTGCCGCTCCACCTTCGCGGCTTCGTGCGCGAAGTCACGCTCGGCGGGAGCGTATCGAGCGAATGGGTTGTAGCCTCGCGGATCGTGCGTGGTCCCCCCTTTGCCTCGTTGGCTCCCGAGGTGCTTGCCCAGAAGGGCTTCGTGTACCAGGTCGGCGACACTACGGTCTTTGCGGCCCCTGACGCGGCCTTGCTGCTCTCCGACCAGTTCGTGGCAACCCACTGTTTCTATGCCGTGCAGGGCACCGGCGCACTGGCCGGCTTGGCATTCCAACCGCTCGCCGGCCGCCGCGTTACCGACGTGACCGGGACACTCTGGGTCGACCGCCAGAGCAGCGAGCTCCGCTATCTCGAGTTTTCCTACGCGGGACTCCCCGCGGTCCTCCGGCGACGCAAGCTGGGCGGACGCCTCGAGTTTACCCGCACTCCCAGCGGTCTTTGGATCACCAGCTACTGGCACGTCCGCATGCCGAGGGTGGAGGTGCAGCCTTTCGGGCGCAGGCAGGGGGAATGGCGCAGCGCCGAGGTCAAAGGCTACTCGGACCGGGGCGGCCGCGCCGAGGTAGCGGGCGACACCCTCGGCTTGCTGCACCGCTCGATTCTGCTGGGGCGCGTGTATGACAGTCTTGCTGCCCAGGGATTGAGTGGCGCCGTCGTGTGGGTGCGCGGAATGCCTGACTCCCTGGTCACGAACAGCGGCGGATGGTTCGGCATGGCGACCCAGACGGCCGGCGACCAAATCGTATCCGTGCGCCACCGTCGGCTTGGACTGCTCGGAGTCGCCGCCGAGCGGCACGTCCTGCTGTCGGTGGGCGACACCACACGGGTGGAATTCGGCGTGCCCTCGCTGTCGACATTCGTCGGGGCGCTTTGCCGGAGGCGCACCCGGCCGGGGCGGGTCAACCTGGTGGGCACCGTAACCCGGGCCGACGGCGCACCGGCGCGGGAGCAGGAAATCCGCGCCGTAACACGCAGCTCCCAAGCCAACGGGCGCATGGTGGTCGTTTCGCGCGGGCGCACCACCAAGTCGGGCCTCTTTGGACTCTGCAACCTGCCCGGCAAGGAGACCCTGCAGCTCATTGTGGGTGATCGTAAGGCGACGCTGGTCGAGCTGTCCGTCCAGCTGCAAGGCGAATCCAGGTGGGTCGAGCTGCTCGCCGAGCCGGCGCCTGAGGCTGCCGCGAATCTCTTTACAACGGGGTCGTCTCAGCGGGCGGGACGAGCGAGCATGGCGTCGAACAGCACGCTGAGCCGGCGTCCCCAGCCCGGCCGCTGAGCTTCCTCCAAGCGGGCTATGAACTCCTCCACGCTGGAAAGTCTCTCATCCGGCTCGTTTGCCAGCGCCTCCGAGAGCGCGGTTTTCAGCAGGCGGACTTCCACCCGGCCGATCCCCTGGCCCCGCAGCGCGTTGACCAGCGTGGTGCGCCCCTGCTTCGGGCTTCCCGCAACCTGCCGGAGCGGCGGCGCGCCCGCCAACAGCTCATGGAGCACGGAGGCCAGGCCGTACACGTCGGTGCGCGCATCGAGCTGCCGTTCTCCCGCGAGTTGTTCGGGCGCCATGTAGGCCAGGGACCCCACCAGCTCCCCAGGCGAAGTAAGGCTGGCATCGGCCGGCGCGGCACTGATGGCCCGGGCGATGCCGAAGTCCGTCAGCAGGGCAAACCCGTCGGCCAGCAGAATATTCTCCGGCTTGATGTCGCGGTGGATGATCCCGCGGGCGTGCGCGTAGGTCAGCGCATCCGCGACCTCCCGCGTGATGTGCAGGGCGGCCTCGAGCGGAATCCGCTTCTCGCGCAACAGCCGGCCGCGCAGGGATTCCCCTTCGATATAGGGCATGACGTAGTAGCAGAGGCCCTCGGGTCCATCGGGCACGAAGAGGCACTCCTCGGCTGCCAGGATGGGCACAATGTGCGGATGCAGCAGCTGTGAGGTCAGCTCGATTTCGCGAATGAACCGCTGGCGGAACCCCGGTGAGGCGATTCCCGGTTTCATGACCTTGATCGCCACCTTGCGCGGAGGATGACGCTCCTGCGCCAGGTAGACGTGGGCCATGCCGCCGGAACCGATCTCCCGCTCCACCGTGTAGTGCGGGGCCAGCCCCGCGCGCAGGGCTTCCAGAGCGTCGCGCATCAGCGGTCCCGGCCCTTCACGCCGGATCGTCCCACCGCACGATCGGCAATCCCGCCGCGTGCCAGGCGTGGATCCCGCCCGCGAGCACCGCAACCCGGCCAGGGTCGAATCCGGCAGCCAGCAGCGTTCGCGCCGCCCGGGCGCTTAGGCCGTCGTCCACTCAGGCGCAGTACAGGAGGAGGAGACCATCGCCCGGCGGCAGACCCGCAATGGGCAGCCGGCCCGAGCGCGCCTGGAGCTCGGCCAGGGGCAACGACCAGGCGCCGCGCAGGTGCGCGTTGTCATAGAGACGCCCATCGCGCACGTCGACCAGTGCTGCTTGTCCGGCCTCGACCAGGGCGTGCGCATCCGCCACCCCGATTCGTCGCGGCTCCAGGCCCCCTGCGCCATCCGGCTCCAACTCGCCCTGCATCGCCATGACCCTCTCCATGTGTGCCGCGAATCTATCGGGTTGAATCGCTGAGGTCGAGGAACCCTGGGGCGGGCTCGGTGGGCCGGCGGGACACGGCTTCAGCGATCCGCTAAATTTGAGCTGTGCTCAAGGAGCCGTGCATGCGCTACGCCCTCATCTCGGACATCCACGCCAACGAGCCGGCCCTCCGCGCGGTCCTTGCGGACATCGCCGGCCGCCCCGGTATCGCCGCGACCTATCATCTCGGCGATCTGGTCGGCTATGCCCCTTTCCCCGACGAGACCGTGGCCCTGCTGCGCGCCGCCGGCATTGCCGGGGTCGCCGGAAACTACGACTCCACCACGGCCGCCGATTACCAGCACTGCGGCTGTCGCTACGAGGATCCCCATCAGGAGGAGCTGGCCCATCAGTCCTATGAGTGGACCCGGGCGCACGTCTCGCCCGAGACGAAGCGATTCCTCGGCGGGCTTCCCTTTCGCATCGATCTGCGGCCACTGGGAGGCCATGTCGTCGGACCGACGGTCACCCTGATCCACGGCAATCAGCTGCTCAATACCGTGTACGTGTTCGAGGAACGCCCCGACGAGTTCCTCAGCAAGATGGCCGGCGCGTTAGGCGCCCGGCCGGGCGATACGGTTTGCTTTGGACATACCCACAAGCCCTGGCATCGCGAGGTGGGCGGCCTTCATTTCGTCAATACCGGAAGCGTCGGGAAGCCCAAAGACGGGGATTGGAGGGCCGGCTACGTCGTGCTGGACGTGACTCCGGCCGGCGTGGCGGCCGAATTCATTCGCGTCGAGTACGCTGTGGAGTCGATCGCCCGGGCGATTCTCGCGAGCGAGCTCCCCAACGAGTTCGCCGAGCAGCTGCGGACCGGAGGGAAGCCGGCAGCTCCCGCCCTGAGCACACCACCCTGATGCGCGCCCGACCCTTCGCACCGTGGCTCGTGCTGAGCG
>DATCWE010000371.1:0-4586 GCA_036566495.1 Gemmatimonadales bacterium
CGGAGCCGCCCGGGCCGCGCGGAGGGCCGGCGCCATCCCGAAGAGCAGGCCGGTCGCCAGCGCCAGCAGGAAGGCGAAGCCGAGCGCCCGGACGTCGAGCGCCAGCGCGAGCGGAATGGGGCGGGAGCCGCTGGAGGCGGCGCGGAGCAGCCCTAACCCGCCCCACCACGCGACCAGAGGGCTGGCCAACCCGCCCAGGGCCGCAAGCGTCAGGCTCTCGGTCAGCCCCTGGCGGAACAGCCGGCCGGGACGGGCACCCAGCGAGACCCGCAGCGCGACCTCCTGCTCGCGCGCGGCGCCGCGGGCGATCAGCAGGCTGGCCAGGTTGGCGCAGGCGATCAGCAGCACCAGCCCCACACTCCCCATCAGCACGCGGAGCGGGTCGCCGAACTGGGAGCGCAGCGGGGAGAACCCTTTCGCCAGCGACTCGAGCTCGAGCCGCTCCCGCATGGCCTGGATCCGCTCCGCCGAATCCGCCTTGGCATAGGCCTCGACCAGCTCCGCCCGGTAGCGGGTCGCCAGCCTGGCGGCCGCCTGCGCCCGCAGCTCCGGCGGAGCGCGGGTTAGCAGCGTCAGCCAGGCGATCCCGTCCTGCGGCAGCCAGGGCTTCTCGCTATCGGCGTCCCGGGAGCTGTTGTTGCCGATGAAGCGCACCTGGGGCTGCAGCCCGAGGGGCGTCCAGAGATCCACCGGCTGCCCCACGGTGAGCCCGTCGAAGCCCGGCTCGGCGATCCCGCCCACCGTGACCAGCGCGCCGTTGAGGCGCAGCCGGGCACCCACGATGCGCGGGTCCCGCCCGAACAGCCGAGCCCAGCCGGCATCGCTCAGCACCACGACCGGATTGGGCTGCGTCGCGCTGTCGTCTCCCTCGTTGAGCACCCGGCCCCGCGACGCGCCCACGCCCAGCAGCTGGAACCAGTTGCCGGAAACGAGCTGGGCGGAGACCGCATCGGTCCGCTCGCCGGTCGCGAGGTAGAGGCGGCCCGCGGAGCTCATGGCGGCCAGCCGCACGCCGGCGGGCAGCACCGCCTGCAGGCGGCCCATGCCGGGAAAGGAGAAGAGGTAGTTGGGATCCTCGTCCGAGGGAGCGCCGTGCCGCAGCGCATAGAGCTCCTCGCTCCGTTCCACCGGCAAGGCGCGCCACACCAGCGCGTCGAGCACGCTCCAGACCGCCGTGTTGGCCCCGATCCCGACCGCCAGCGTGAGGATCGCCGCCAGCGTGAATCCCGGAGTGCGCCGCAGCGACCGGAGGGCGTAGAGGGTGTCGCGCCACCAGTCCTCGACGAAGCGGGTGCCGCGGGCATCGCGGGAAGCTTCCTTCACCTGCTCGACTCCGCCCAAGGCGAGGCTGGCCTGGCGCCTGGCTTCCTCGGGCGAGAGCCCGGAGCGGATCAGATCGTCGGTCAGCAGAGCGAGATGGGCCCGAACCTCGCGGTCCAGGTCCCGGTCCAGGGCGCGGCGCCCGAGCAGCCGGAGCAGCCAGCGCATGGTTTCAGCCGGTTCCCAGCACCAGGCCGATGGCCATGGACAGCTCGCGCCACTGGCGCAGCTCGGCCTCGAGCCGGCGGCGGCCCTTGGCGGTGACCTGGTAGACGCGGGCCTCGCGACCGGATGGGGCGGTGCGCCACTCGCCCTTGAGCAGCGCCTGGTTCTCCAGCCGCCGGAGCGACGGATACAAGGAGCCCTGCGGAATCGCGAGCCGGTCGCCGGACAGCAGCCGGATCCGCTGGGCAATGGCGTAGCCGTGCAAGGCCTCGTCGGCGACGGTGCGGAGCACCAGCATGTCGAGGGTGCCCTGCAGGAGGTCGGGCTTGACCAGCGGGTCGGGCGTCATACCAAGGCATACTACCTATCGATAGGTAGTATGTCTAGGTCTCGTCTCCGGCCCAACGCCGGCGGGTGCGCCTCCCATGCAGCCTGGCGCGCAGTGTGTCACCCAGCGCGTCGTTCCGACACGCAACGCAGAACCCGGCGCGATCCTCTGAATTGATTATCAAGGAGTTGGACCCGATCGTCGGGCGGCGCTCTTCTTGCCCGAATCGGTGTACCTCGCACTCCTGGAGCAAGGATGACCAACTCCCGGACCCTTCGGTTCGCACGCCGTTCGGGCGCCGTGACAAACACCTGCGCCTCGAGGCTCAGGCGCGGGGCGATGGGGCTGCTCGGATGGGCGCTGACCTTCTCCGCGTGCACGGGCCCCGAAGACGCGACGATCTGGGGGTCCGAGCAGGCCAGTCTGACGGTCCTCGAGAGCGGCGCGACTCTGCAGATCCTGGCCCCCGGTGGCTGCTATGGATCCTACGGCGAGATTACGCAACCCGTCCTGGCGGGCAGCTTCGCGGTGTCCGGTACCTACACGCAGCTGATGGGTGTTTACCCGGGCTATATCCAGTATCCGGCACAGTTTACCGGAACGATTGCCCGGGGCCGCATGACGCTCAGCGTCACGGTCCCCGCGCTGCAGCAGACCCTAGGCCCGTTCCAACTCACTCACGGTGAGGGGAGGACCTGGCCGGCCTGTCTTTATCCCTGAAGGCCTCGCGATGATTCCAGAGGCGATTGAACCAGCTCGACCAGCTCCACGCGCTTCTGGTCTCCACTCAGCCGCCCCATGACCACACCAGGGTCGTGCTCGAAGCACAACCACCACCCCCCATCCAGTGCCTCGCGAATCAGCTTCCGCTTGCTTTCCAGGGTCCGCAGGGGCTCGACGTCGTATCCCATGATCCAGGGCAGCGGCAGGTGATGCCGAGTGGGAATGAGGTCGGCCAGGTAGAACAAGGCGTCCGGTCCGCTCTGGATCAGTACTCCCTGTAGGTACGGCACATGCCCGGGCACCAGGCGGACCGAGATACCGTTGAACACCTCTCCGTCGCCCTCGAGCAGCTTGAACTTCCCCGCCTGCGCGATCGGCTCATAGTTGTGCGGGAGATAGGAAGCGCGGGTCCGCTCGTTGGCGTGGCGCGCAAACTCCAGGTCGCCGGCCTGCACGAGGTAGGTCGCGTTGGGAAACGACAGCTCGAGCGACGCTTCGGTCCCGGAGCCGTCGGCCTGTCCGCCCGAGCGCCCGACCGCCCGGGTATTGCCTCCCGCGTGATCGAAGTGCAGATGGGTGTTGAGCACGTAACGGACGTCACCCGCCTGGTACCCCGCCTCCGCCAGCGCATCCTCCAGCTGCGTCGGCCCCGCCCTGCCCTGGTTCTCGACCCCGTAGATGTCCATGAACTTGGGGTCTTCCTTGTTGCCTAACCCGGTGTCGATCAGCACCAGGCCATCGGGGTGCTCCACTAGCAGGCAGCGCATCGCCAGCGGGATCCGGTTGCGGGCGTCGGGGGTGATGCGCTTTTCCCACAGCGGCTTGGGCACCACGCCGAACATCGCGCCGCCATCCAGCTTCTGGATGCCGGCTTCCAGCGCGTGGCAGCGCAGCGCGCCGAGCCGAAAAGTATGCACGAGAGCCATGGAGAAAACTCGCCCTTCGCGGGACGGAACGGTAGGTTATCCGGGCGATCCCACACTGAGGAGGCCTTATGCACAGCAGGCGATTCACCCTGGGGTACGCGCTCGCGGGACTCCTGGTTGCCGCGGCCCCCGTCGCTGCCCTCAAGCCGGATCCCCTGATCGGCACCTGGATTCTCAACGTCGCCAAATCGAAATACACGCCGGGCCCAGCCCCGAAGAGCTCGACCGTGGTCTACGAGGCCGCCCTGGCAGCCCGGACTACAACACGACCGCGCTGAAGCGGGTCTCGCCGCGCAAGCTCGAGTTCACCCGCAAGCAAGACGGCAAAGTCGTGCAGACCGGCAGGATCACGGTCTCGGAAGGCGGCAAGCACCGCACGGCGATCACCGACGGGACCAACGCCGCCGGGCAGACCATCCACTCCGAAGCGGTGTACGACAAGAAGGTGACGAACTAGTCACATCCAGGTGGGGAGCGCCCGGCGGCCTTTCTTTTTCTTCGGCCGCCGGTTGGGACCCTGCAGCTGCTCGAGATCGGCCAGCGTACGGGCCCCGCTCTCCCGTGCCAGCCGCAGGAGCCTCCGCAGCAGCAGCGCGGTGACCAGCGCATCGCCGCCGGCCCGATGGCGCGCGGGGTTCTCGAAAGCAAACAGCTCACTCAGCGCATCCAGGGAGCAGCTCTGCACCGCGTCCACCAGCTTGCGGGCCAGCCGGACGGTGCAGAGCCGCGAGCCGTCCAGGGTCATCCCGCGGGCGCGCGACAGCTCGGCCGCCACGAAGCGCCAGTCGAACCGCGCGTTATGGGCGACGAACACCCTCCCGGCCAGCGCATCGGTCACCCGCTCGGCGACCTCCTCGAAGCGGGGTGCCGCGCGCACCATGGCGTTGGTGATCCCGGTGATCGAAGTGACGATCCCGGAGATCGGCCGCCCCGGGTTGACCAGCAGGTCCAGCACCAGCTCGCAGCGCTCCCCCTGCACCACCACCACCGCGATCTCCGTGATCCGATCGTCGCGGGTCGCGCGGACGCCAGTGGTCTCCACGTCCACCACGGCGAAGGCGCACTCTTCGATGAGCGGCGCACCGCAGGCCGCACTCACCAGGCCCCACCGCCCATCCGCCAGC
>DATCWE010000117.1:0-31126 GCA_036566495.1 Gemmatimonadales bacterium
CTGCGGGTGATCCGCTCCGGGAGCGAGGCCGGCTCGATCAGGGTGCCTTTGCTCAGCACCACGGCGTGCTCGAGCGCATTCTGCAGCTCCCGGACATTGCCCGGCCAGTCGTACACCATCACCGCGTCGAGCGCGTCGGCCGAAAGCGCCTTGGGCGCGTTGTCCCGGTCGGTGGCCAGTTCCTGCAGGCAGTGGTCGATCAGCAGCACCAGGTCGTCGCGGCGGTCCCGGAGGCAGGGCAGCTCCAGCGCGATGACGTTGAGCCGGTAGAAGAGATCCGAGCGGAAGTGTCCGCGGCGCACCTCTTCCTCGAGGTCGCGGTTGGTGGCCGCGATGATCCGCACATCCACCGGGATGGTCTCGGTGGCGCCGACCGGGATGACTTCGCGCTCCTGCAGCACGCGCAGCAGCTTGATCTGCAGCGAGGGAGGCATCTCGCCCACCTCGTCGAGGAAGAAGGTCCCGCCGCGCGCGGCGGCAAACAGACCTTGCTTGTCGCGCACCGCCCCGGTAAAGGACCCTTTCACATGGCCGAACAGCTCGCTCTCCAGCAGGTTCTCCGGCAGCGCGCCGCAGTTGATCGACAAGAAGGGGCCGTCGGACCGGGTCGAGAGGTTGTGGATGTACCGCGCGATGACCTCCTTGCCGGTCCCGCTCTCGCCCTGAATCAGCACCGTGGATTCGTTGGGGGCGACCTGCTCGGCCAGACGCAGCACGTCCGTGAAGCGGCGGGACTTGCCGATCGGACGGGTGACGGTGCTCTTGTCCTTGCGACGGATGTCCTGCTTGAGCTGCCGGTTTTCCACCCGGATCTGGCGGTACTCGCAGGCGCGCCGCAGGATGGCGAGCAGCTCGTCGTTCGAGAAGGGCTTCTGGATATAGTAGAAAGCGCCCTGGTTGACGGCCTGGATGGCCGTCTGCAGCGACGCCTGGGCGGTCATCAGAATGACCGGCGTCATGGTGTCCTGCTCGCGGGCCGCTTGCAGGATATCGAGGCCGGTCACCTGCGGCATCCGCACGTCGGTCAGGACGATGTCATGGTTGCCGGAACGGATCTGGTCCAGTCCGGCCTTCCCTCCCTGCGCCGTCGTGACTTCGAATCCGTCCTTGCGCAACAGAATGCGGAGGGTGTCGAGGATTCCGGATTCGTCGTCCACGATCAGGATCGAGGGCTGCTGGCTCATGCACCTTCCTCCACTGGCCACTTCGCGTTGAGCAGAATGGTAAACGTGGTCCCTTCCTTGGGGGCAGACTCCAGCAGCACCAGCCCGCGGTGGGCCTGGACGGCGCGCTGCACGATGGCCAGACCCAGGCCGCTGCCGCCCGGGCGCCCGGAGACAAACGGTTCGAAGAGCCGGTCTTGCAGCTCGGGATCGATGCCGGGCCCATCGTCGCGCACCCGCAGCCGCACCGGATGCTCGATCTCGCTGCCGCGGGGCAGCTCACGGATATCGGGGACGTCCACGATCGCCTCGATGCGGCCCGCTCCGTTCATGGCCTGGGCGGCGTTGAGAATCAGGTTGGTCACGATCCGGTGCAGCAGGTCTTCATCGGCATCGACCTCGACCGCATCTCCGCGCACCACGATGTCCACGCCCGGGCCGGTGTCGGGATGCTCGCGCACCAGCTGGGCCGCACCGCGCACCACGGCGGTCAGGTCCACCGTGACGAAATGGCTGGCCCGAACCCGCGAAAAATCGAGAAACTCGCCCAGCAGCCGGCTGAGCCGGTCGCTCTCCCTGACGATGAGGTCGCCGAGCACCCGATCGTCGGGGTCGTCGCGGACGGTTCGGGCCAGCTGCTCCACCGAGCTCCGAATCGACGCCAGCGGGTTGCGGATTTCATGGGCCAGCGAGGCCGACAGCGCGGCCACGGCCTCGAGCCGTTCCGCGCGCACATGGAGTCCCTGGATCTGCTGCAGGTCGGAGATATCCGTGAAGATCGCCGTAACGCTCGGCAGGGCTTCCGAGGGCCGCGCAAACGTCGTGGTGGAGAGCCCGATCGGCACCCGGCGCCCGTCCGCGCGGCACGCGGTGCCTTCCGCCCGATTGACCCGGCGGCCCTTCCGGATTCCGGCGGTGACGGCAGCCCACAGCTCCGGAGAGCGCCGCTCCAGCTCGTCGAGAACCGGCAGGCCGACCCATTCGGCGGCCGCGATCCCGAGCA
Source organism: Gemmatimonadales bacterium (assembly GCA_036566495.1). GTDB lineage: Bacteria > Gemmatimonadota > Gemmatimonadetes > Gemmatimonadales > GWC2-71-9 > JABFSM01. The sequence goes on from DATCWE010000117.1 coordinate 2,167, forward strand.
GGTGCTCCGCGGCGAGATTGAGGAAGGCCAGGTTGCCCTGCCCGTCCACCGTGAGCACCCCCGAGCGAATGTTGCGCAGGATCTCGTCGGCCTCGAGCTGGACCCGGCGGAGCTCGCTCTGCAGCTGAATCTGCTCGACCCCCGCCGCCCGCAGCCGTCCCCCCAGAAACGAGACGACCAGAAAGACTACCGTGAAGATGGCGACCTGGCCCCAGACCCAGGTGCCGGGCGGGAGCCGCTGGGCCAGATAGGCGTCGGCCAGGAAGATCGACGCGCCGAGCACGGTGGTGAACAGCCCGAGCCGGAACGGCATGAGCAAGGCGTACACCGCGATGACCAGCACATAGAGGGCCGCCCAGCCGCTCTGCCGGGTGCCTTCGAAATGCACCAGCGTGGTGACCAGGAGCAGATCGGTCGCCGCCTGACAGAACAGGAACAGCAGTCCGGCGCGGCTCTTTCGGATGAAGCTGACGTAGAATCCGTACGCGGTGACGGCGAAGGCGAGCAGCACCACCAGCAGTGCAGTAAATGCGGCATCCGGTGCCTCGGCGCGATCGAGCGAGGCGCGCACCAGGACCAGCGCGGCAAGGACGGAGCGACCGAGGTAGAGCCAGCGGAGGAAGTTGCGTTGTTCGAGGGGCCCGAAGCGGCGCTCGCCCGCATGGGGCGGTATGGAGCCGTCGGGGACCACCGGCAGCGGCGGAGGATCGGAAACGGAGCTTTGCACGGGACGCCGAAACGTAAGCTGGCTATCGGCTGCGGGCTATTGGCGATTGGTCGAACACCGCTCCAGTTTTAGTCAGTGACCAGGTGTTCTTCCTTCCTCACGCCCAGCCGGCACACTCATGAATCCACCTGAAGCGCCGACGCGGATCGACCTGTGGCTCTGGTCGGCACGCTTTTTCAAAACCCGCGCCCTCGCCGCAGCGGCGGTGGAGGCCGGGCGCGTGGAGCTCAACGGACAGGCAACCAAGCGGGGCAAGAGCGTCCGCCCGGGCGATCAGCTCCGGATCCGCAACGGCCCTTACGAGCATTGGGTCACCGTGCTGGGCCTGGCGCGACGCCGTGGACCGGCGACGGCCGCCGCGGTGCTCTACCAGGAAACGGCGGAGAGCCGCGCCGCCCGCGAGCGACTCGCCGAGCAACATCGCCTGGCGGCCCGGCTCTCGGGCGGACCGCCGAAAGGCCGGCCGACCAAGCGGGACCGCAGGGAGCTCGGGAAGCTCAAGGGAAGGGAGTAGCTCCCTCCCCGCTGCCCTACTGCCGGTTGTACGCGATTCCCTGTCCCTGCGCTTTCTCGATCGCGATCACCATGGCGGGAACCGTGATGACTCCCGGGATGAGCTTGGCGCGGATGTCCCGCTCGATCTCAGAGGGATTCCCCTTGGAGCCGCTCCCCGACAGGAATCCCATCCACATCATGAACGCGTTGTTGCACATCAAAAAGGTCGCGCCCATCCTCTGCAGATTCTCGACCCCCGCCACCGCGAAGGCTCCACTCGCGAGGACCGGGTCGCCCGCCTTGGGACGAAAGAACAGATTGCGCCGGGTCGGCGCCTTGGTGTCCGGATCGTTCAGCTGCAGCAACTCGCCCAGCTTGTATTTCTCCCAGACACTGTCGTTCCAGGCCAGCGGCATGCTCGCGAGCGGACCGGGGGGACCGTAGAACGTGCCGATCGTATTGACGGTCGTAGCGGGCTCGGCGTACGCGGACTTATAGGTCGAGACGTAGTTGTACATGTGAATCAGCGGCAGCCCGCCGCCGTGCAAGGGAAAGTCGAACAGACAGCGATGCCTGCCCGTCAAACCGGTCAGCCACCTGTCCTGGGGCGAGACCTGGGTCTGCGCGCCCAGCGGATTGGTGAAGGCGCTTCCGGCGGAGAAGGCCGCGGCGGCGCCGGCCAGGCGGGTGAGAAAGCCCCGGCGGGGCGTTGGACCGAATGGTTGCATGACGATACCTCCTTGACGACGAGAGAACTCAGGTGGAGCGCTAGGGGGCCCGCTGCGGCGGCGAGCTCTTCTTCTTCATCGAGCCCAGCGTCGGATAGGCCGCGTCCGGGGGTGGATCGCCGTTGGGCCAGTCTTCCGCTTTGCGGGCAAAATCCGGCCGGGGTCTCGAAACGACGTACCCGGCGACATCGAAGGCTTGCTGGTCCGTAAGGGTCACCGCGCGATCGTTCGGCATGTTGTCGCGGATGAAAGCGGCCGCACTGCGGAGTCGCGCCAATCCGGCCCCGATATTGAATGAGCGCGGCCCCCACAAGGGAGGAGCCAGCGCGGTTCCCGCGCCGTCGGGACCGTGGCAGCGCGCACAGACTTCGCCGAACAGCTGCCGGCCTCGCGTCGTATCGGGAGGCAGCGGCTCGAGGGTACGCAGCCCGACCCCCGGGAGCTCGCCCGGGGGCGCGACACCGCGCGAAATGAAAGCAAAGTAGGAGATCAAGTCGCGCATGTCCCGGCCGTCACGCCGGAGCGCTTTTCCGTTGAGGCTGCGCTCGAAGCAGTCGTTGATCCGATCTTCGAGCAGGTTCACCAGTCCGTTGCGCGCCCGGTATTCCGGAAAGCGCGAGTAGACTCCGACCAAGGCGAGCCCATTGGCCCTGGTGCCCTCGCCCAGGTGGCAGCTGAAGCAGCGCAAATCGCTCCCGACCTGACCGGGCAAGCTGTCCCGCGTATCCCGCAACAATGCTCGACCCCGCCGAATGGACACCCCCAGCGCCCCGGCCGGGATTTCCGAATCGGGGGGCGCACGCAGAGCGGCGGCTTCACTGCCGGGAAGGGGACGGGGTGATCGTTGCTGGATCGTACAACCGCAAAGGGCGGCCAGGAGTCCCAGCGCGCCTCGCATTCCTCCCACCGACGCTCCAAGGCCGGATTCGCAGGCAAGTTATGAATCGAGCTCGGGCCGAGCAAGCAAACTGAAACAATCCCCTGCCCGGCGACGTACCGACTTGCAACGTTTCATCCGAGGCCGCCAATGAACCGCTACTGGACCCGAATTCTGCTCGGCGCACTCTTGGTTTTTGGCGCGGGGATGGTCGGCCTGACCGTCGTTCGCAAAGGAAGCGCCGAGGTTCGCAGTCTGCTCAGCACCGCCGCCAGTCGCTTGCCGCTGCGCTTTGCCAACGTCGGATTTCGGCTGAACGGGCGTCGCCTCGGCGACGTGATCGGCCTCGACATCATCCGCAACAGCAGGACGGAGACCGGCCGGATTACCGGACATGTGCAGCTGAGCGATCCGGAGGCCATTGCCGAGCTCAGCGACTGCACGCTGACGCTGGAGGATGTGCGGCGCTTGAACGAGCGCACCACCTTTTCCTGCGCCAGAGCCGCGGACCTGAGCTCCGGCGAGCTGGTCGAGGTGGGCGAGATCCAGTTCGAGCCCGGCTCCCTGAGCCGTCCGCTCTATCTGCCGCAGAGTGTCGTGGCCGATTGGCGCCGCAGCGAAATCCAGCGGCTCGATGCCTCGATGGCACGCGATGGGCGGGGGGGAGTGCGGGCCTCGGGCAGCTTCGATGTGCTGGACCAACAGAGCAGCTCGCAAAGCGGCACCTTTGACCTGCGGGCCGACTCCCAGGGCGCCGTCTTCTCGGTGCGCGACGGGCAGAACCGTCAGATCGTGGACTTCAAGGCGACGCAAGGCGGATTGCACCTGAATGTGCGCGACCGCCACGGCCGCAATCTGCTCCGGCTGCTGGCCGATTCTCTCGGTGCGGCGCTGAACATTCACCAGTAGCCGGCCCTCGCATGCGAGTATGTTTCTCGCATGGCGAGTCGTCGTGCGGTACGAATTTCGGCCGTCGCGCTCGCAACTCTCGGCGCCTGCGGGAGCGACGGCGCACCCCCCGCTGATCCGCAGCATGCCCCGGCGCCGGCTCCCTCCGCGATTGTCCGCGCCCCGCCGGATACCACGGCGGCCTGGCGGCGCATCACGCAGGACTCCGCGGTCCATCTTGCCAATACGGCGCGGCTGCCCCAGCGCGGGCAGAGCGACAGCATTTCTCTGGTTGCGGCCATTCGCGACGGCCTCCGCCACCCTGGCTGGCCCGTCCCGGGACCCGAGTCCCTGCCCGGGGCCATTCTGCCCGAGCAGCGGATCGTGGCGTTCTACGGCAACCCGCTTTCAGTCAAAATGGGGATCCTGGGAGAGCTCGCGCCCGAGCGTATGCTGGCGCGACTCGATACGATTGTGGCCCAGTGGCGCGCCGCGGATCCCGGCACGCCGGTATTGCCCGCGCTGCACCTGATCAGCGTGGTCGCGCAGGAAAAACCCGGCAAGGACAGCCTGTACCGGCTCCGCATGGACACGACCTTGATTCGGAAAGTCCATGAGTGGGCCCAGCGCAAGCAGGCGATCCTGATCCTGGATATCCAGGCCGGACGCAGCACGATTCAAAAAGAGCTTCCGCGGCTGCTCGGCTGGCTGGCGCTCCCGGAAGTTCACCTCGCGGTGGATCCCGAGTTCTACATGCATTACAACCGCGAGGGCAGAGCACCGGGTGCGCGGATCGGCACCCTCGACGCCGCCGATGTCAATTACGCCATCGAGCAGCTGGGCAAGCTGGTGACGCAGTATCACCTGCCGCCCAAAGTGTTGGTCATCCATCGCTTCACCAAGAACATGCTGCAGAACGCCGCAAAGATCCGGCTCGATCCGCGGGTCCAGGTCGTGATCAACATGGATGGCTGGGGGCAACCCTGGCTCAAGTTCGATACCTACGCGACCTCCGAGGTGGCGGAGCCCGTGCAGTTCACCGGTTTCAAGCTGTTCTTCCACAACGACACCAAGAAGGGGGACCTGCTGCTCACCCCGCGGGAGCTGCTCGCACTGCGCCCCCGCCCGATGTACATCCAGTACCAGTAGGGAACCGGCCGCCGGCCTGGCGCCCGGCGCCCGCGGCCTGGCCCTTAACCACCCAGATCGAACTGCCGGGTGAATTTCACCACCACCGCGCGGTCGAGCGCCCGCGGATGCGCCCCGGTCCGGCGGCCTTCGTTGAACACCACGAACAGCCCGGTTCCCGCCGGCCCCAGCCAGCCGAACCGGATATTGGCGGAAAGCGAGTGACTCTGGTTGTTGTACTGGGTCAGGGACTGCAGGAAGACGCTCGGCGTGAAGGCGTAGGCCACGCGCAAGCCGATCAGGCGCCGCACGAAATTGCCCTCTGCCAAATGCACGTTCTCGTAGTTGAGCCGGAGCTGAGCCTGGGTCTTATGGTTCGGGCGCGCGGTGAAATTGGCCAGCAGCGCCGCGTGGTGCCCGGTGTAAAACTCCCCGAGCGAGGCCTTGCCTCCGACCGAGAACGGTGCGCTGAGGTTGGTATTGTAGTTCATCTGCCATTCGAACCAGTCGTAGGTGCCGGGCTGCAGCTGTACGCCAGGCGCAATGTCGAACTCCTGCGGCAGTCGCTCCCTGATGAAGTTGAGGCCGGGTGCCTCGAAGAACGAGCCGTTGGCGAGCAGAAAATGCGTGTCGATGTGAAGCAGCCGGCTCTGGGGATCGCCGTTCACCTCGTCGTATTGCCGGAATGTGATGTGCGGCCGGGCCTCCCGGAACCAGGCCAGTTGCGGTGTTCGCAGGTGACGGAGGATCCGGAAATTGTAGAAGCGGAAGGCGGGCCGCTCCAGGAAGCCGACTTCCGGGTTGAAGTCGGCATCCACCTGCCGCAGCGCCGCACCGAGCTCCCACTGCCTGGTCACGTAGGTGCCGGCCAGACTCCAGCTGTTGGACGCACCGGCTCGGTCCGGCGTCTCGGTGTGGGCCGCATAGCCGTCGATCGAGACCCGCTCCCCAAGGCCGAGCCTGCCGTCGGCGCCGACCGTCAGGTTGTAGTCACCGGTGCTGTCGGTGTTCAGTCGGCTCACGGCGATCGCCCCGATCCGCGACCGGTGGGGCAGCTCGCGCAGCACCCGCACCACCGCGAAGTTGTCGGGCGGCACCAGGGTCGAATCGAGCACCCGCACCTGCTCGGTCTGAATGTCGAGGAGCCCAAGCGTGAAGCCCGCCAGCTTCCCGGTGACCCGGCCCCCTCCCAGAATCGGGACCTCGCGGGTGCCCGCGCCGATCCCAATGCGACGGCTGAAGAACAACTCTACCGATTCCGGAGTTCCCACCGAGAAGGTCCCCGCATTCTCCAGGAAGAAGGGCCGCTTCTCGGGGAAGAACAGGTTGAAGCGGGTGAGATTGATCTGCTGTTCGTCCACTTCGACCTGGGCGAAGTCGGTGTTGTAGGTCAGGTCGAGCGTCAGGCTGGGAGTGATACCGAGCTTGGCATCCGCACCGAATTCCGCCGCGGCATCGGTGGGTGTGCCGTTGACGAAGTCGCGGTGGAGGCTCCCCAGCGCGTAGGGAGTGACTCGCGCCACGCGCTGGCTGGGCGGCTCGACGGCCTCGAGCGTTCCCGCCTGCGAGATCCGGTAAATCGAATAGATCCGGCCGACAGGCGACCAGAAGTCCTCTTCGTTCTTTCTGCGGATGAAGCGGACCAGGTTGAGTCCCCAGCGCTGCGACTTGCCGCCTGCATAGCGCAGGGTCTCGAACGGGATCCTGAACTCCGCCGTCCAGCCGGCCGAATCCACCGCAGTGGCCACCTTCCAGGTGCCGTCCCAGTTCAGGTTGGCGCTTCCGGTCTGGCCGCTCGCTCCCGGGCCGGTGCCCATCGGGCCGCCGAAGCCTCCCTCACCTTCTTTGGTCACCTGGCCGTCGTGCTCGATCCCGGCCGGGGTGGTCCCGAAGATGAAGCCGTTCTGCCGGTCGAGGAAGGTGTCCAGCATGACCACGAACGCATCCTGGTCCTTGAGGTCGGCATCCCGGCGCACTTCGCCGTGCACGATGCCTGCGGGGTCCGAATCGTAGAGCCGAGCCCCGATGTACAAGGCCTGGGCGTCGAAGAGGATGCGAACCTCGGTGCGCTCGGTAGCTGGCTTTCCCTCGAACGGCTCGTGCTGGGTGAACCCCGTCACCGGCACTGCCTTGGACCAGGCCTCCTCGTCCAGGCGCCCGTCCAGCTTGAGCACGCCCTCGGCGCGCGCCGCCTGGACGACGGGGCGGGCGGGCGCAGGCGGATGAAGGGTGCCCTCCGACTGGGCGGCGAGAGCGGCGGCAAGGCTGCAATGGAGTACGAGGGAGGTCGCCAGCAGGGCGCCGAGATCGGCACGGAGCGTCGGCATGGGCGCCTAAGCTGATGGATCGGCGGGGACGAGCGCGGCGATCAGCGCCGCATTGGTCGGGTGCCGCCGCAGATCGCTCAGCAGGTCATTCATCGCGTCGAGCGGGGTCATTCGCGCGATCCGCTGGCGCAACCGGTTCGAGGCCGCCAGCGCGGCGGGTGGGAGCAGCAGCTCTTCCTTCCGGGTTCCGCTGGCCACCAGGTCGATGGCGGGAAAGACCCTGCGTTCCGCCAGTTCCCTGCTGAGCACCAGCTCGCTGTTGCCGGTGCCCTTGAACTCCTCGAAGATCAGGTCGTCCATCTTGCTGCCGGTGTCGACCAGGGCGGTGGCGATGATGGTGAGCGACCCGCCACCCTGCGAGGCGTCGACCTGCCTGGCACTGCCGAAGAAGCGCTTGGGGCGCTCCAGCGCTTGGGCGTCCAGTCCTCCGGAGAGGGTTCGCCCGGTGCCCTTCACCACGGCGTTGTGAGCGCGCGCCAGCCGGGTCAGCGAGTCGACGATCAGCACCACGTCCTGCCCCTGCTCCACCCGCCGGCGCGCTCGCTCCAGAATCAGCTCCGCGACCGCCACGTGCTGCGCAGCGGGGTTATCGAAACTGGAGGCCACCACCTCGCCGACCCCCGCGGCTTCGATCTCGAACACCTCTTCCGGCCGCTCGTCGACCAGCAGGATGAACAGCGCGGCCTCGGGATAGTTGGCCTTCACGCCCTCCGCGATGGCCTGGAGCACCATAGTCTTGCCGCCCTTCGCCGAAGCCACGATCAGCGCGCGCTGCCCTTTTCCGAAGGGGCAGAGCAAATCGATGATCCGGTTGGTTTGGTCGGGCTGTCCCTGGCGGAGCAGGCCGCATTCGAGTCGCAGCGGTTGATCGGGGTGGACCGCGGAGAGCTTCGAGAACTCGGGCCGTTCTCCGAGCGCTTCGGGTGGGCGGCCATTGATGCCGCTGACGAGCGAGAGGAAGCGGCCACCCTTGCCGCTGCGCGTGTCGCCTTCGATCTCGTCTCCGGTGCGAAGCCCGAACTGGCGGATCAGGCGATCCTCGATCCGGACATCGTTGCCTTGAGGGAGGTAACCCGCTTCCCGGCGGCGCAGGAACCCTCCGGAGCGCCCGGCCAGCTCGACCACACCGAGAGGGCCGCTCACCGGGAGGTCGTGTAGATCAGCTCGAGCAGCTCGTCGTACGAAGTCTCGGCGGCCACCCCGCCGGCCCGCACGGCCTGGGCGACGCAGTGGCGCAGATGATTCCGCATCAGCTCCCGGCCCACGGCGCGCAGCGCTTCGTGGACCGAAGCGATCTGCACCATGATCTCGGGACAGTAGCGGTCCTCCTCGACCATCTTTTGCAGGCCGCGCACCTGGCCTTCGATCCGCCGCAGCCGCTTCAGGTTGCGGTCCTTGATTTCCGGATCGACGCCCACGGCCTTGCGACCCTCCGCGGCCGACTCGCAGCCACAGCGTGCAACTTCAGTTTTCTCGCTCATCCATTCCTCGTAGACGTCAGCTGTGAGCTGTCACGCGGACCCGCCGCAACCGCAACGAATTCCCCACCACGCTCACCGAGCTCATGGCCATCGCCCCGCTGGCCAGCACCGGGCTGAGCAGCCAGCCGAAGCCGGGATAGAGCACGCCGGCGGCGACGGGAATTCCAATGACGTTGTAGATGAAGGCCCAGAACAGATTCTGCCGCATTACCCGGATCGTGCGCCGGGATAGCTGCACGACGCTGGCGACGGCGAGCAGGTCGTTGCGCATGACCACCACGTCGCCCGCCTGCGCGGCCACATCGGTGCCACCCCCCATCGCGATGCCCAGGTCCGCGGCGGCAAGGGCGGGCGCATCGTTGATCCCGTCACCCACCATCGCGACCACCCGGCCCTCGGCCTTGAGCCGGCCGAGCTCGGCTACCTTGCCTTCGGGGCTGAGCTCCGCGACCACGCGAGCAATGCCGGTCTGCTGCGCGACCGCCGCCGCCGTGCTCCGCTGGTCGCCGCTCAGCATGACGACCTCGAGTCCCAGCCGTCGGAAAGACTCGATCGCGGCTGCCGAGGTTGGCCGGATGGGATCCGCAACCGCCAGGAGTCCCGCGAGCTCGCCATCGACGCTCAGGAACATCGCGGTACGGCCCAGCGCGGCGAGCCGTTCGGCCGTGGCGACCAGCGGCGCCGGATCGATTCCGGCGTCCCGCAGCATCGCTTGATTCCCTACCGAGATCTGCCGCCTGCCGATCCGCCCGGTCGCACCGCGTCCCGGAAGCGCGCGGAATTCCTGCACCGGCGACAGGCCCAGTCCGCGCTGCCTGGCCAGCGCGACGATCGCGCCGGCAAGCGGGTGCTCCGAGGCGCTCTCCAGGCTGGCGACCTGCGCCAGCAACTCGGGCTCGTCGCGGCCGGCCAGGACGACGACATCGGTCACGGCCGGCTTGCCTTCCGTCAGCGTGCCGGTCTTGTCGAGCACGATCGTATCAATCCGACCCGCCCGCTCCAGCGCCTCGCCTCCCTTGATCAGGAGACCCAGCTCGGCGCCCCGACCCGTCGCGACCATCATCGCGGTGGGCACCGCGAGCCCCATGGCGCACGGGCAGGCGATGATGAGCACCGAGACTGCCGCCGTGAACGCGCGCAGCAGCGGGGCCTGTGCTGCCAGCAGGTACCAGACGACGAAGGTGGTGAGGGCCAGCGCAATCACGACCGGGACGAAGACGGCGCTGATCCGGTCGGCCAAGCGCGCGAGCGGCGCCCGCGTGCCCTGCGCATCGCGCAGCAGCTGAACAATACGCGCCAGCACGCTGTCGGCGCCAAGCGTAGTCGCCCGGGTGCTGAAGGTGCCCGTGCTGTTGACCGTGCCGCCGATCACGGCGCTCCCGGGGCCCTTCTCCACCGGGAGGGACTCGCCGGTGAGCATCGATTCGTCCACCGCGCTGCCGCCCTCGACAATCACTCCGTCCACCGGCACCCGCTCTCCGGGCCGAACCACGACGAGCTCGCCCGGATGTACCTCGCCGAGCGGTATTTCGAGCTCTCGCCCGTCCCGGATCACCCGGGCCGTTTCGGGCTGCAGCCGGGTGAGCGCGCGCAGCGCCGCCGAGGTTTGCCGCTTGGCACGTGCCTCCAGAGCGTTCCCGAGCAGAATCAGAGCCAGGATGATGATGACGGCTTCGTAATACAGCTCCGGCGCAAGACCGTGGCGCTCGAAGACGCCGGGAGCCACCGTGGCGAACGCTGAAAAGAGGAACGCGGCGCCGGTGCCCAACGCGATCAACGTGTTCATGTCGGCTGCGTGGTGCCGGAAGGCATTCCAGGCGCGCAGGTAGAAGTGCCGGCCCGCCCAGGTCATCACGAACGCGGTCACGGCCAGCAGCCCCCACGACACCCGGGGTTGTCCCGCTCCGAGCCCCAGCATGCCGAGCGCCATCACCAGCAGGCCGAGCGCGAGGCTAACCCCGGCTTTCAGGCTGAGCTCGCGAAACTCCACGACCGCCGCCCGCTCACGCTCGGCCTCTTCCCGGCCCAGGTCGGCACGCGCCACGGGGAGGTCCGCCTGGTAACCCGTCGCCCGCACGGCATCGACCAGTTGGGGAGGGGACGTCACGGCCGGATCGTAATCCACCGAGGCGGAGTGCAGCAGGAGATTCACCGCGGCCCGCTCGACTCCCGGGGCTCGCTCCAGCGCACGCTGGACGCTGGCCTGGCAGCCGGCACAGGTCATGCCCGTCACAGGGAACGTGGTCCGGGTCGTACTCATCGCACGATCAGCTTTCCGCGCAACATTCCCATTCCGCAGGTGAATTCGTGCTCACCGGGCCGCTCGGGCGTGAACTCGACCGGCGTGCGCTGATTGGCGGGCAGGAAGCGGCGGATCCGGAAGGCGGGCAGCACGACCTCCTCGGAGCACCCGGAGGTTTCCTGGCGGTCAAAGATCAGCCGAACCGGCCGGCCGGCCTGAACCTGGATTTCTGCGGGGGAGTAGCCTCCCCGTACGGTGATAGTGATCTCCTGCACCCCGGCGTTGACCGGGCGCGCCACTCCCGCGGACCGGCGCGCCAGCAGGAAGTACCAGAGCACCCACGCGATGGCGAGGCAGCCGGCGGCGAGAACGAGCCATTTGTCGGTGGTCACTGGTGATCGCAGTCAGGAGGATGTGCTGGGGACTATATATACCCCCTCCCCCTATGTCAAGACTCGGTCGGAACGGGCGTCAGCGGGGATCCTGCAGCCGAGGCTGCTTAGCTGTGAGCTGTTTGCTCTTGCCTACCAGGAGATTCCCAGGCCCGCCGTGAGCAGCAGGTCGTTGCGGAGCTTTTTCCCGGTGCCGAAGTCCGCGCTGGAGATCAGGTCCTGCGCGTCGAGCCGAAGACCGACCTGATCATCGATCGGAATCCTGATCAGCAGGCTGGTCGCCCCGCCATAGTGGGTGGTGGCCACGTCGAAGTCGGTCACGCTGTACTGGCGATGGATGATGCTCACCCCGGCGCCGACCATCACGGACACGCCGGGCTTGCGCGGACTGCGGCCCACGAGGCCGCGCAGCGTTCCATAGGTGAGATGGGTGCGGCGCGAGCCCTGGCCGCCCTGCGACACCCGCTCGGGCGTGTACCCCGCAGACACCTCCGCCCCCCACCTGCCTCCCTTGGCGTAGGCGCCGAACAGCACGGCAGCGGCCCACGCCGGCCGCCGCTGGAGCGCGATGCTGCCGACCTGTCCGCCCGCCCCGGTGGGCTGGAAATATCCTCCCGCGAAGGTGAGCTCGACGGGATGCTTGCGGGGAAGCCGCTGGACCTGGGCCGCCAGCGGCGCGGCGAGGACCGCCAGCGCCGAGAGCTGAGCACTGAGAGCGAAAAGCCGCATTATTGGACCGCGTTCACCATGTCGAAGATGGGGAGATACATCGCCACCACCATGCCGCCGACGATGACGCCCAACACCACGATCATGATGGGTTCCATCAGGGAGAGCAGGGCGCTGACCGCGACGTCCACTTCGGCGTCGTAGAAGTCGGCGATCTTGGTGAGCATGTCATCGAGTCCTCCGGTCTGCTCGCCCACCGAGATCATCGAGATGACCATCGGGGGGAACACCGCCGAGGTCTGCAGCGGCCCGGCGATGGTCTCGCCGCCCGCGATCGACTGGCGGGACTGCATGACTGCGTCATGGATGACCCGGTTGCCGGCGGTCTTGGCGGTGATCTCCAGGCCGTCGAGAATCGACACGCCCGAGGAAATCAGCGTGCCCAGCGTGCGGGTGAAACGCGACACGGCCGACTTGCGCAGCAGATCCCCGATCACCGGGGCGCGCAGCATGCTGCCGTCGACGACCCGGCGGCCGCCCGGCGTGCGATAATAGGAGCGAAAGCCCCAGATCCCGACCACCAGCACCAGGAGAATCAGCCACCAGAACCGGAGCAGCACGTGGGACGCGCCGATCACGATCCGGGTGGGCAACGGCAGCGTCATGTTGACCGAGGCGAACATGGCGGAAAACGTCGGGATCACGAAGATCAGCAGGACCGCGACGGCGATGACCGCCACGCTCATGATCACGCCCGGGTAGACCATCGCGCCCTTCACTTTGCGGACCAGGGCGTCGTTCTTCTCGAGGAAAGTGGCCAAGCGGAGCAGAATCGTGTCGAGAATACCGCCGGCCTCGCCCGCGGCCACCATGTTGACATACAGGTCGGTGAAGGCCTTGGGGTGCTTGCGGAGCGCGTCGGCCAGGGTGTTGCCGGCCTCGACGTCGTAGACCACCGCCTTGGTGATCTCCTTCAGGGACTTGTTCTCGGTCTGGGCCGACAGAATGGTGAGCGACTGCACCAGCGGCAGGCCCGCGTTGATCATGGTGGCGAACTGGCGGGTGAAGATCACCACGTCGCGCGTGCTGACCCGCTTTTTGAAGCCGGGCATGCGCACCTGCGCGGGCGCTTCGCGCACGCTCACCAGGATCATGCGGTTCTTGCGGATGAACGCGATCACTTCGTCCCGGGTGGGGACGTCCAGCGTGCCCTTGAGGATCTGGCCGCTGGCGGCGTTCTTGGCGGTGTATTCGAACATTCCCATCGTTGGACTCTCCGTTCAGGATCAGCGGCGCGATTGGCCCGCAGCGGCCTTCTGCATCGGGGCGATGGCCTGCTCTTCCATCGGCTTTTCGCCGACCATCCGCAGGAATTCGTTGGCGTCACCCGCGACCCGGAGGCATTCCTCCTTGGTGGTGTCGCGATTCATGTAGAGCTGGTAGAGCGAATCGGCCATGGTCTGCATGCCGTACTTCTTGCCGGACTGGAGCGCGGAATAGATCTGGTGAATCTTGTCTTCCCGGATCAGCGCCCGGATGGCGGGGGTGGCGACCATGATCTCACAGGCCATGACGCGCCCCTTGCCCTTCGACCGCTGCAACAAGGCCTGGGTGATGACTCCCTCCAGCACGAAGGCCAGCTGGGCCCGCACCTGCGGCTGCTGGCTGGGCGGGAAGACGTCGATGATGCGGTTGATGGCCTCGGCGGCCGAGTTGGTGTGCAGCGTCGCGAGCACGAGGTGGCCGGTCTCCGCGATGGTCAGCGCCGACGAGATGGTCTCGAGGTCGCGCATTTCGCCGACCAGGATGATATCGGGGTCTTCCCGCAGGGCGTACTTGAGCGCGGCCGCGAAGGTCTTGGTGTCGGTGCCGATCTCCCGCTGATTGACGATGCAGCTCTGGTGGCGGTGGATGAACTCGATGGGATCTTCCACCGTGATGATGTGCCCCTTGCGGGTCTTGTTGATCATGTCCAGCATGGCGGCGAGGGTCGTGGACTTGCCCGAGCCCGTCGCGCCGGTCACCAGGATCAGCCCGCGGGGGCGCTCCGACAGCTTGCTCGCGATCGGCGGCAGTCCGAGATCCGCCAGGGTCCGCACGCTGAACGGAATCATCCGCAGCACCATCGCCACGCAGCCGCGCTGCTTGAACACGTTGCCGCGGAAGCGGGCCAGGTTCTGGATGCCGAAGGAGAAGTCCAGCTCGTCGTCGAATTCAAAGCGCTTTTTCTGCTGCTCGGTCAGCACCGAATAGGCCAGCTGGAGGGTGTCCTTGGGCGTCAGGATATCCTCCACCGAGCAATCGGTGATGTCGCCGTCGATCCGGAGCTTGGGGCGCTCCCCGGCGGTGATGTGGAGGTCGGACGCCTCCCGGTCGATCATCTCCTGCAGCAGGGAACGCAGATTCAGGCTCATGCGGCGGTCTCCTTTACGACCTCTTCCAGTGTCGTGATGCCCTGTTCGATGCGCAGAATCCCGCTGGAGCGCAAGGTGAGCATGCCCTCCTCGACCGCCTTGTCGCGCAACTCCGCGATCGAGGCGCCCCGGAGTACCATCCGCCGGAGCTCCGGAGACATGGCCATCACTTCATAGAGGCCGGCGCGGCCCTTGTAACCAGTCCCGCCGCAGACGTCACAGCCGCGGCCCTTGGAGAAGGAAATCGTCTTGATGCGGTCAAAATTCATGCCCGGCTGGATCAGCGCCTTGAGTTCTTCGGGCCGGTAGGTCGCCGGAGCCTTGCACTCCGCGCAGATCCGCCGGACCAGTCGCTGGGCCACCACCAGGTTGACCGCCGCCGATACGTTGAACGCCTCGACGCCCATATCCAGCAAACGGGTGATGGTACTGGGGGCATCGTTGGTATGCAGCGTGGACAGCACCAGGTGGCCGGTGAGCGCCGCCTTGATGGCGATCCCGCCCGTTTCCAGATCGCGGATCTCGCCGATCATGATAACGTTGGGGTCCTGCCGGAGGAACGCCTTGAGCGCGGTCGCGAAGGTGAGTCCGATGTCGGTCTTGACCTGAACCTGGTTGATCCCGTGCAGGTTGTACTCGATGGGATCTTCGGCGGTCATGATGTTGCTGTCGATCGTATTGATGCGCTGCAGGGCGGAGTACAGCGTGGTGGTCTTGCCCGAGCCCGTCGGGCCGGTGACCAGGACCATGCCGTAGGGATTGAGGATCGCCTTGAGCAGGTCCTCCTCCGCCTTGGGCTCGAACCCGAAGGTCGTGAGGTCCAGCGTCAGGTTGCCCTTGTCGAGAATTCGGAGCACGATCTTCTCGCCGAACAGGCAGGGAAGCGTCGAGACGCGGAAATCGATCACCCGGTTTCCCATCTTGAGCTTGAGCCGGCCGTCCTGCGGCATTCTGCGCTCGGCGATGTTGAGGGACGAGAGGATTTTCACCCGGGAGATCAGCGCTGCCTTCATCCGGAGCGGCGGCTTCATGACCTCCTGCAGCGCGCCGTCGATCCGGTAGCGCACTCGCAGCTCGTGCTCGTAGGATTCGATGTGGATGTCGCTGGCCCCGCGCTGCACGGCGTCGGTGAGCAGGCCGTTGATGAGCTTGACGACCGGGACATCGTCGATCTGCGCATCGGAGAGCGAATCCTCGTCGACCTCTTCCAGCACCTCCACGTCGTCGGCCAGGCCCTCCATGTCCCGCAGGATCGCCTGCAGCTGCTGGTCGGAGGCGTCGTAGTACTTGTCGATCAGGCCGCGCAGCGTGAACTCGCCCGCGAACACCGGGAAGAGGTCGTAGCGGGTGATGAAGCGCAATTCCTGGAGCAGCACCTGGTCGGTCGGGCTCGCCATGGCCACGGTGAGGGTGCGGCCCTCGCGCTTGAGCGGGAGGACGATGTGGCGCTTCGCGATCTCGGCGGGGATCAGCTTGAGGATCTTGGCGTCCACTTCGAAGTGCGACAGGTCGACCGCGGGAACCCGAAGTTGCCGCGCCACGATGCGGGTGACTTCCACTTCGGGTACGAACCCCTGTTTGGCCAGCACGAAGCCGAGCGGCATGCCCGAGGAGCGCTGCTCGAGCAGGGCCTGGGCGAGTTTCTCGCGCGACAGCAGCCCCTCCTTCACGAGGATGTCGCCCAGGCGTTCAGTGGGTAAAGCGGCCGTCGTCATGCCCGTGCCGGTCCCTTCCCGTTGATGAATTCCGGAGCCCTCGCCTCACCTGGCCACCAAGAGCGGCGCCAACCGGGCGACCAGGGCCTGGCTGAACCCTGGTACCCTGCCAAGATCTGACACTGCGGCGAACGGCCCGTTCTCCCGGCGATATGCCAGAATTGCCAGGGCCCTGGCCCGACCGATCCCCGGCAAGGCTTTCAGGTCCGCTTCGGTAGCCGAGTTAAGCTCAACCGGCCGGGCCAAACCCGGCCTCGACTGCGCGTCGTAAATCCCGGATGTGCGGGGATTTGCATCGTCTTTCCCTGCGGCCGGATTCACGGCGCCCACCCCTCCAAACTTCACCCGGTCGGCCAGGGTCCCCAGCAGCGCGGGGCCAACTCCAGGCACTCGATCCAGGTCCCCAAGTCCCCGGAAAGGCCCACGGGCCGCCCGGTCAGCCACAATACGCTTTGCCAGTGACATGCCAATCCGGGGAAGCCGGGCAATCTCCTCGGCCGGGGCGGAATTCAGGTCGACTTGCTCGCCTTTTCCGAGCGGTCGGGCCAGCCGCACCGCGCGGCCCCGCTGGCTGGCGGGATCCTGGGGCGAACGGGGCGTGGCGAGCAGCTCACCGGGAGGTGCGACGGGGGACTGCAGCAACCAGCGGACGCCGTGGCCGGCCACGGCAAGACCGAGCAACAGGAGGACTGAGCGGGCTTCGCGCGACACGCTCCAGAGTAGCGGGAGGTTCCCTTCCGCAGCGGTGCCGAAGCGCGCGGCCCGGGGACACAAAAACGAGCGCGGAGGGCTCCGCGCTCTAGCCTTTGGTTACCCGCACCAGCGCCATGGCGACATCGCCCACCACCTGAAGGCTCGCGGCGCTCACCTTGTCGATGGTGTCGTCGGGGGTGTGGTGCCACTTGTTGTCCGGCCCGCCGTAACTGAAATCGATGAGGTCGATCGCGCGGATCCCGGCTTGCTGCAGCGGGACGTGGTCGTCGGTGAGCGAGATGCCCTGCTCCGGCACGAAGACATCCGCGTGGCCCAGCCGGGCCGCCAGAGCCCAGACCTGTTCGACGACATCGGGAGCTCCCACCAGGGAGAATCCTTCCTGCGGGATCTGCAGCTCCCGATCACCGATCATGTCGAACAGGATCGCGAAGCGTGGCGCCGGGCCGGGCGCCGGATGCTGCGCGTAGTAACGGGAGCCCAGCAGCACATCCGTATCGCGGTCAAAATCGCCGTAGTCCTCTCCGTCCACGAAGAGCAGGTCCACCCCGATGCCCGGCGCCAGCTGCTTGAGCGCATCGGCCATGCCGAGCAGCACGGCGACGCCCGACGCCCCGTCGTTCGCGCCGGGAACCGGAAGGGTCGAATCACGGCTGGTGGGACCATCGGCCTTCGGGCGGGTATCCCAGTGGGCCAGGAAGAGCAGCCGGGTGGTGGCGCTCGGGTTGAAGCGGGCAATGAAATTCACCAGCTGGAGCGAGTCGCCCCGCTCCGTGCGATGCACCCAGCGCTGCGCGATGACGCTATCGGCCCGGACGCGCAGCAGGCTGTCGAGCCACTCGGCCATGCGCGCATGGCCGGGCGCACCGGGGATTCGCGGCCCGAAGCTCAGCTGGGTCTGCACGTAGCGCAGCGCCGCGGCGCCGTCGAACTCCTTGGGCGGGACGGCGCCTCCGTCGCAGCCGGCCAGGAGCATCAACGCGACGGTCATCGAACGCATAAGGCGAGGCGGGGTGAGGGAGGTTGAGAAGTAAGAGGGACTCGAGCCGAACGGAAGGCCCGCTGCCGCAGTCACTGGTCACCGGTCAGCGGGCACCGGTTACTTTTGGCCATGCGCCTGCTGCGCCGCCACCTGCTCCGCACCCTTGCCGGCCCCTTCGCGTTTGCGTGGATCGCGCAGACCGGCATGCTGCTGCTCAACCAGCTCTCCCGCCGCTTCGGAGACCTGGTCGGGAAGGGGCTTCCGGGCGGCGTGATCGCCGAAGTGCTCCTGCTGTTCATTCCCTTCATCGTGGCGCTCACCCTTCCGATGGCGATTCTGGTGGCCGTGCTCTACGGCTTCAGCCAGATGGGCGCCGACAACGAGCTCACGGCAATGCGGGCCAACGGCGTGAGCGTGCTGCAGATGCTGCGGCCGGTGCTCGCCGCGGGCGTGCTGCTCGCGCTCACCAATTTCTTCTTCATCGACCAGGTGCTTCCCCGCACCAACTTGCGCCTGCTCAACCTGCAGACCGATATCGCCCAGAAGAAGCCGACCTTCTCGCTCAAGGAACAGACCATCAACAACTTGCCGCAGTCGCAGTATTTCCTGCAGGCGAGCCGGATCCAGCCGGTGACCGGCCGGATGACCGAGGTGGTGATCTACGACTTGAGTCCGCCGGCCGGCCGCCGGGTCATTTATGCGGACAGCGGCTACATGAGCTTCGAGCGCGGCGAGCAGGATCTCGGGATCCAGCTCTACGTGGGCCGGGTCGACGAGTACAAGACCGCCGAGCCGGCCACGGTCAACGTAACCCGCTTCCGGGTCAACACGATCCGCGTGCGCAACATCCAGAACGCCTTCCAGCAGAGCTTCGGCAGCGTGCAGAAGGGCGATCGCGAGATGACCACCTGCGAGATGATGGATCGGGTCGCGGACTCCCGGCAGGAAGCGGCCCGCTTGGCGGCTCGGCGGAAGTCCCTGGCGGCGAACGACGTGCGCTCGCTGCTGCACTTCTTCGCCGCGACGACACCCACGGTCGTCGAGCTGGCCCCCCCGCCCCACTGCGGCGCCTGGCGCCGGCTGGAGCGCTCGTTCGGCCGGCTGCTGCTGCCCAAGAGCGCGGCGGCCCAGGTGCCCGCGGCTCCCGGCTCGCCCCAGCTCCCGGCCGTTTCCGATTCCACCCGGGTCTCCCCCCCGGTCGCGGCCCCGTTCGCGACGATTACCGACGTCACCAGTGCGCGCGACGAGGAGGCGTACGCGGTGCGGACCATCCACCAGTATTCGGTGGAAATCCACAAGAAGTTCGCGCTCTCCGTGGCGTGCATGAACTTCGTGCTGATCGGCATCGCGCTGGCACTCCGCTTCCCGCGCGGCGGCGTGGGGCTGGTGATCGGGGGAAGCCTGGTGATCTTCGCGCTTTTCTATGTGGGGCTCACCACGGGAGAGAATCTCGCGGACCGGGGTGTGATCTCTCCCGCCTTGGCGATGTGGCTGCCCAATGGCATCGTGTTCCTGGCCGGCATCCTCGGATTGATCCGCGTCAACCGCGAGTTTGGTTCCACCCGCGGCGGCGATCTGGCCGACCTGGCCGATCTGTTGCTCGGCTGGCTGCGGCGGCGCCGGGGGGCCTGATTCGGTGCGCACCCTCTCCCGGTACGTCCTCTGGCAGTGGTTCCGGGTCTTCCTGCTCACGGCGGTGGGGATGCCGTTCGTCTCGGTCCTGACCCAGCTCACCGACAATCTGCGCAAGCTGCTCGACCGCAACCTGCCGGCGTCGACGATCGCCCTGAGCTACGTCTACGCGCTGCCGCAGAACATCGCGCAGATGATGCCCGCGGCCGCGCTCTTTGCCGCCGTGTTCACCGTGGGGCCGTTGGCCAGGAATTCCGAGCTCACCGCGGCCAAGGCGGGAGGGATCAGTTTTCACCGGATCGTGCGGCCGCTGTTTGTGGCCTCGGCACTCGCCGCGGTCCTCTGTTTCCTGATCGGGGAATGGGCCACCGAGGCGACCACCCGGCAGCTCGAGCTCCAGAAGGAGCGTCAGGCCCGCAACGTGTCCAGCCGGTACAATTTCGTCTATCGCGCGCCGAGCGGATGGGCCTATACGGTCCGCCAGCTCAATACCACGGACAACCAGATGCAGCAGCTGGTGCTCGAGCATGCCGTGCGTGATCCCAAGGCGCCCCTCTATGCCATCACGGCCGACAGCGCCCGCTGGGACGTCAAACTGCGAACCTGGCGGCTGAAGAACGGCGCGAGCCACATCATGCTGCCGGGCGACGAAGCGTTGACCATGAGCTTTGTCCAGCTGATCCTGCCGTCGTTCCGCGAGGCCCCGCGCGACCTGCTGATCGAGCCCAAGAACCATTCGGAAATGACCTACGCCGAGCTGGGCCGCTATATCGGATCCCTCAAGGCGTCGGGAAACGACACCAAGAAGCTGCAGGTCGAGCGGGCCGTGAAGCTGGCGCTCCCCGCCGCGTGCCTCATCATCGCGCTGTTCGGGGCGCCACTCGCCGTCTCCGCCCCGAGGGCCGGCCCGGCGGTCGGCATCGCGATCAGCCTCGGCACCACGCTGGCCTACCTGCTGATGATCAACTTCTCCCAGGCGGTGGGCGCCTCGGGAGTCATGCACCCGGTGGCCGCGGCGTGGGTGCCGAACGCGGTGTTCCTGGCGATCGGATTGTGGCTGCTGGTGAGAGTCAGGACGTAGGGCCGGGGAGGCTCGTTTAGGGGCAGGGTAGCGAAGCAAAGGGGCCGGCAACCGCCGGCCCCTTTGGTTTTCCCAAGACTTTGTTCCCCTAGAAGATGTACTTGCCACCCAGCTGAATGCGCCAGCGGCTGCTGTTGACCACGACCCGGCGCACCGCCGGCATCGTCGTGGGCACGCTGTAAATCCAGCGATCGTCGGACTGGGTCGCGGTCCCGTTGGTGGTGTAGGCGGTACCGGTGAGGAAGTTGACCTGCTGGAAGGCGGCTGTTTCCCGGTTGATGCCCCAGTCGCGGTCGAGCAGGTTGAGGAAATTGAAGACATCCGCGGTCACCTGAAGATTCTGACCGCTCAGCGTCGGAATGACCTTGGCAAGGCGCAGGTCGAGGAACTTCTGCCACGGGTTACGGCAGGAGGTGCGCTCCATGATGCGGCCGCGCTGCTCGTTCAGGCATTTCTCGCTGGTGATGAATGCGTTGAGCCGGTCCCAGGCCGCGGCGGCGGAAGCGCTCGGGCCGACGATCCGGATGTCCGCCTGGCTCAGGGGGACGTAGATGAGGTCGTTGTTCGCGTTGCCGTCGCCGTTGAGGTCGGTGGCTCCGACGTAGGCGTACGGAGTCCCGGCCCGGGCGGTGTAGACGGCGGACGCCTGCAGCCCGAAGGGAAGGTTGGCCGTCCCCGAAAGCGTGATCTTGTGGGGGACGTCGAAGGCCGAAGTGCGCAGATTCCGGTGTTCCAGGGTTCCGTCGAGCGGCGTGTTAGCCAGGTTCGAGGTCGCGATGCTCGAGGTCAGCGACATCACATCCTGGGACTTGGACCAGGTGTAGGCCGCACTGAACGACAGGTCGTTCGCGAAGGACTTTTGCAGCTGGAAGGCGGCCAGCGTGGACCGGTCCCGGCTCACGTTCTTGTGGTGGACCACCTGGCGCACCTCGGTGGTCTGCACCAGCCGGATCAGCGTCGTGGAGTCGACGATCGCCGCCGGCTCCCCATAGAGCTGGCGGCCTTCCGCATTGATCTCCCCCAGCTTCACGTTGTCGTCGGTCTGGTACATCTGGTTCCGGTTCCGGGTGTGCAGGAAGTCGAACGTGAAAACCATTCCGCCCGGAAGCCGCTGATCGACTCCCAAGGCAAGCTTGAGCGCCTGCTGAAACTTGAAGTTCTTGTCGAAGTAGGCGACCGTCGCCGCCGGCGGCGCCGGCTCGGCCCCGCCGGCACAGGCCCGGGGCAGATTGTCCACGTCCACGGTGAATGCCGGGACATTGGCCTGGGTCCCGAAGTTGGTGACCCGGCTGCACTGAATCGTGAGCTGCTCGAGCCCGGTGCCGGTGAAGGCGTTCGACATCCACACATACGGTGGGCGCCCGCTGAAGAGCCCGGCCCCGCCGCGCACAATGGTGTTTCCCTGCCCGACGACATCCCAGTTGAAACCCAGCCGGGGAGACCAGAGCACATTACCGCTCGGGAAATCGCCGGTGTTGACGTGGAGCGTCTGGGTCAGCCCCGCAAGCGTGTTCTGGAACGGCGTATCGTTGAAGATCGGGACGTCGAAGCGGATTCCGCCGGTCAGGGTGAGCGTGCGCAGCGGGCGCCAGGCATCCTGCACGTAGCCGCCGAGCTGCTTCACACCGAATTTGGCGGTAAATCCGCCGGGGCGGGCCTCCAGCAGCGCCTCGTAATACCGCGGCAGTCCCTGCTCGAGCGAGTCGGCGCTGGCAAAGTTCCAGGTGCCGTAACGGTTCTGGGCGAAGAGGTTGCGGAAGTGGAAGAACTCGTTGTGGGTCCCGACCGTGATCTGATGGCTGGCACCGAGGTTGAACGTGAGGTTGGCGGTGGCCTCGTACACGTCCTGGTCGAGCTCATTGCCGTGGGAGAACTTCTCGCCGCCCGCGGCCAGCGTATTGAGGCTGCTGCCGAATACCAGAATCTGCGGCACCCGGTTCGGCAGCTCGCGGGCATCCCGGATCCGCATGTATCCCAGCAGGACCTCGAGGTTCGCGCCGCCGATCAGGCTGGTCAGCTTGCCCCGCGCGGTATGGGTCGTGTTGCCGATCTTGTAGCCGCTGTTCGAGAGCATCCAGCCGTCGCGATCGACCCGCGTGCTGGTGGACCGGAAGAAATTGTCGTCGGTCCCGCGCAGGTAGTTGTAGGACGCCTCCACCTGCGTGCTCCCCCCGACTTGCCACGTCAGCTTGCCGAAGATGGTCTTATTGGGCGTTTGGAGGTTTCCGGGGGCGTCCACGCCGCCGGGATCGAATCCGTATTGATCGCGCAGGATCTGCTGGACGCGGGTCGCCAGGGAGACCGGGATGCCGGTGGCCGGCTCGGTGGCTTCGAGTCCGAAGAACGCGCGCTGCGAGCTTTGCACATCGACGGCGCCGAAGAAATGGAGCTTGTTGCGGATGATCGGGCCGCCGAGGGTCCCGCCGTACTGCTTGATATCGAAGGCCTGCTGCGGCGTCAGGCGCTTCCGCGCGGTGTCCGCCCCGACAATCTCCGGCCGCTGCGTATACCCGAACAGCGAGCCGTGGAATTCATTGGTCCCCGATTTCGTGATGCCGTTGACCAGGCCGCCCGAGAAGCTCCCCTGCCGGATGTCGAACGGCGCCACCAGGATCTGGAACTCCTGCAAGGCTTCCAGCGAAATCAGCTTGGCGCCGGCCGATGAGCCGGGAGTGGCGGAGACGCCGAACACGTCGTTGTTCGCTCCCCCGTCGATCAGAATCGTGTTGAATTTGCTGTTCTGACCCCCGACACCCGAGCCGCTCAGGACGTGCGGACTGGTGCGCAACAGGTCGGTGAAATTGCGGCCCAGCAGGGGATAGCGCTGAATAGCGGTGTCCGTGACGATCTGCGCCGGCCCGGTGCGTGCGCTGTTGATCAGGGGGTTGGTCGCGGCGACCACCGTGAGCTCCTCCAGCGTCACCACTTGCTGCTTGAGCTCGAAGTCTCCGACATAGCGCTGGCCCAGCGCCAGCATCACACCCGCCTTGCTGGTGGACTGGAACCCGATGGCCCGGACGTCGATGGTGTAGGGTCCGCCCGGAGGAACGTTTTCGAAGTTGTAGCGGCCGGCGGAGTTGGTGGAGGTTTGCTGCCGCGCCCCCGTGCTGCTGTTCGTCAGGGCGACGATGGCATTTTCGACGGTGCCGCGATTCTCGGAGGTTATCCTCCCTTGAACCGCTGCGCTGGTAATCCCCTGGGCGGAGAGGCCCTGGGCCCCGCCGAACCACAGCGCGACCACCGCGACCCCGAACCGAACTGTGCGCCCGATTGGCTGCATGGACGGAACTCCCGAATCGTGTTTGGAGGATCGCAACGGCAGAAGCCCTAAGTTACCCGCCGGACTGGCCAAATCAAGCGGCGGAGAACCTCTGTTACCCGCTCTTGACCGGCGCATGGGGCCGGATCCATCCCGCCCCTTTGGCCAGGTAGAAGATCGGCACGCCCAGCAGGATGATCCCGAAGGTGATTCCGGTGTTGACCGTATCGGTCAGCAGGGCGTTCGCGATCATCCCCACCGAAGCCAGCAGGAAGACCAGCGGGACGATCGGATAGCCCAGCACCCGGTACGGGCGGGTCAGCCCGGGTGCGCGCCGGCGAATGATGAAGACGGCCAGCACCGCGAGCACGTAGAACGGCCAGATGCCCAGCACGAACTTGTCGGCCAGCTGCTGAAAGTCGTTGAGCAGCACGTACACGACGCCGAGGCCGCTGGCGAGGAAAATGGCGGTGGAAGGGCTCTGGAATCGCGGCGAGACTCTGGCAATGCCTTTGAAAAACAGCCCCCGGTCCGCCATGCCGAAGAAGATTCTCGGGCTCGCCATCATCGTCCCGTTCACGCTGCTGAAGGTGGAGATCATCACGACCGCGGAAATCAGGCCCGCGCCCGCGCGCCCGAGCAGCGGAATCCGCTCCGCGGCCGTCGAAGCGATCAGCGCCGACTGGGCCAGCTCCGGCAGCGGCACGAGGTACATGTACGCCAGGTTCACCGACAGGTAGATCGCGATGATCGCCAGGGTGCCGAAGATGAGCGCGCGGGGCAGGTTGCGGGCGGGATCCTTGATCTCGCCGCTCATGAACGAAAGGTCGGCCCACCCGTCGTAGGCCCACATCACCGACACCAACGCGGTGGCCAGCGCGGACAGGGAGAGGGCACCGGTCCACGCCGGGGTGAAGTTCCGCACCGATCCGGTCGGAGCGGTGAATGCCAACACGACCAGCAGGACCAGGGCGGAGTATTTCACCAGGGTGGCCAGGGTGGTAACCGCAGCGGCCTTCTGCACCCCGACCCAGTTCAACACTCCCACGACCGCGATCAGCAGCGCCGCGACCCAGTGTACCTGGGTGGGCGTGAGCGGCACGAAGTAGCTGAGGTATTCCGCGAAGATCGTGGAGATGGCTCCCAGCGCGGAGGCCCGGATCACCGCCAGCTGGGACCAGCCGAACAGGAAGGCCGGCATCGGGCCGAAGCCCTCTTCCAGGTAGGCAAAGACCCCGCCGCTCCTCGGAAAGAGCGCCGCGAGCTCGGCGAGCGTCAAGGCGCCGAACAGCGCCAGCATGCCGCCCAGGACCCAGGCGAGAAAGACCGGGCCGGGCGCATCCAGGATGCCGGCGACCCGGGCCGGCACCCGGAAGATCCCGCTGCCGATCGTGATGCCGATCAGCACCATGACCGAGGCGAAAAGGCCGACGGTACGGGGAAGCCGCTCGCCCCAGCTGTCGCGTTCGGTGGTCATGGGGCCTGGAAGCGGGGGATCAGGGAATCAGGCGATCAAGGAAAGACTAGGTTAAGGTTACATTTGTCCCGGGCGAATTAGCCAGTCGCCCCCTGAATCCCTGATTGCCTAATTCCCTGATTCCCCGATCCCCCTGACCCCTTGCTGATTCGCGACCTGATTGCGCTGACCAAGCCACGAGTCATCTCGCTGCTGCTCGTCACGACCGTCGCCCCCATGTTCCTGACCGAGCGGGGAGCTCCACCCGCGCTGCTGGTCTTCTGGGTCGTGTTGGCCGGATACCTGATGGCCGGCGGTGCCAACGCGATCAACATGTGGTTCGATCGCGATATCGACACGGCGATGTCCCGCACCCGCTTGCGCCCGGTGCCCGCCGGCCGCTTGGCTCCCGGCGCTGCGTTGCTGTTCGGCCTCACCCTGGGCGCGGTGTCCTTCGCCCTGTTCTGGCGCTTCGTCAACCCGCTCTCCGCCTGGATCGCGCTGTCCGGCCTGCTCTTCTACGTCCTGGTATATACCATCTGGCTCAAGCGCAGCAGCCCGCAGAACATCGTGATCGGGGGCGCGGCGGGGGCCATTCCGCCGCTGGTCGGCTGGGCTGCAATGGCCAATTCGCTCGACCTGAACGCCCTCTATCTGTTCGCGATCGTCTTCTACTGGACGCCGCCGCACTTCTGGGCGCTCGCCTTGATCAAACAGCAGGAGTATGCCCGCGCCGGCGTGCCGATGCTCCCGGTGGTGAAGGGGCCCCACGAGACCAAGGTGCAGATGCTCGTCTACACGCTGCTGCTCCTGCCGCTCACGGTCCTGCCCACACTGGCCGGCAGCCAAGGGCTGCTTTACGCCGCCGCCGCCGTGCTGCTGGGTGGCCGCTTGCTCTGGTATTGTGTGAAGTTGCTGCGGGAAAGCTCGGTGACTCCGCTGGCGTGGCGAATGTACAAATACTCCCTGCTTTACCTGGCGCTGCTGTTCTGCGCGATGGGGATCGACAAGCGCGTCCCCTTCGGGCATCGGGAGCCGGCGCCGGAGGTGGTGATCCTGGACCGCCCCGACGCTCAGTAGGTCGGCAGCACCAGCTCCCGCTGGAGCTCCGCCGGGGTGACCACCGGCCCCTTTGCTCCCCAATACACGTTGACCTCGCTGCGCACGCCGAATTCGTTGGGGAGATAGATCCCCGGCTCCACCGAAAATCCGCAACCAGGCAGAATCGTCCGATCGTCCCGCGTCTCATAGCCATCCATATGCGGGCCGGACCCGTGCAGGTCCTGATCGATGGAGTGGCCGGTCCGGTGCACAAAGAAGTTGCCGAAGCCGGCCTGCTCGATGACATCGCGGGCGGCACGGTCCACCTGGAAGCCCGCCAGCTTTTCCCCCGAGGCCCCCGCTTTCCGCACCAGCTCCAGCGCGGCATCCCGGGCGTCGCGCACCGCAGTCCACACCGTACGCACGCGCTCCGGCACCCGGGGGCCGCTGAAGCCCATCCAGGTCTGATCGGCCGAGATCGCTCCGGGATAGCGGCCGAACAAATCCAGCAGAACGACCTGATCCGTCTGCAGGGTCAGGTCCTTGCCCACGATCGGCTCGTAATGCGGATTCCCCGAGTTGACCCCGAATCCCACGATGGGCGCATGGTCGGGGGCCAGACCCTCGGCTTCCATGGCAGCACTGACCCGGGTCATCAGGGCCGACTCGGTGAGCCCCTTGCCGCCCTGGGTGACCGCAAAGGCAAGCGCCTCCCGGGCGATCCGGGCCAGCACCTCGGCGGCCTGGACGTGCCGGGCGGCCTCCTCGGCGCTCCAGCGTGCGGCGAAGCGGGTGACCAGCGGAGCGCTGGAAACCACCTTGCCGCCCAGCGACTGGATCAGCTCCACCACCCCGTACGGGACGCGGTCGAGGTAGGGCACGTCGTCCTGGGGCGAGATTTCCATGGCGACGGTCTTGCCCGCCACCAGCTCGCGAAGCGCGCCGTGCAGCTCCTCCCACCGGGCATAGGGCACCACGCGGCCGGGGAAGTCGGCCAGCGGCTGCAGCTCGATCTTGTGCGCGACGGCGACGGGATCGCCGACCGGAGTGAGCAGCACGAAGAGGCGGCGGGAGCCTAACCCGCCAAGCGCGAGGAACCGGTGGGCGACCGGATTGTGCCCCTGGAAGTCGAACAGCAGCCAGCCGTCGGCGCCGCAGCTCGCCAGTGCCGCGCCGAGCGCCTCGCGCGCTTCCGCATCGAGTGCCTTCATTCGTAGCCTCCCGCCTCCGCCGCGCGCCAGAAACACTGGTCGTCTCCGCGGGCTCGGCAGCGCTCGTGGACCATCGCCCCTTCGAACCCGCTCAGCACCCGCAGCAGCTCCGCGATCACGGCGCTGTAGAAGTAGCACCCGGTCCCGGGAAAGCCCGCTTGGGTCGCCAGGGACTCCGCCAGCCGGACCTGGGGGCTGCGCTCCGCCAGATTCAGCTCAAGATCCAGCAGCCGGCGGGCCACTCCGACCGCCGCCCGGGTGCCCACCTTGCGGCGGAACGGCCGGGGGCTCGCCCGCAACAACAGCCGGGTACCCTTGCTGCTGGCGCGAGCGGCGTAGCGAGCCGCCCGCCGGCCGGCATCGGCATATACCAGCGCCGCGTCGGGGCGGCGGCCGATCAGCCGGAAGATCTGAATCACCTCATCGGCGGGGACCGCCCCGTTCCGCATGGCGTGCTCCCGGTAGCGCTCGATCTGCTGGGCCACGGTCGTGCTGAGGCCGAGACGCTTGGACACCGTCTCCCCCGCAAGCTCGTTGAGCCCGTCATCGAGCGGCGTATCGAGATTCCGGATCGCCTCGAGGAGGCTTTGCGGGATGAGGGAATGAATGCTGTCTGTAGGAGTCACGCCGCGACAACTTAGCGAGTCCTCCGCGGGCGGGTAAGGGCGCTTGCATCCTCCCCACCGGCCGTGGGACATTGCCGCGGATGACGCCCGCGCTCGCGCTGGGGATTTCGCTTGCCGTGGCGCTGGTCGCCTGGCGCGCCCGGGCGGTGAGCGGCAGCGGCGCCGTGGCGGCGACGGCGGTGGGAACCGCGGTGCTCTGGACGACGGGTTGGGCCGGGGCGGCGGTGTTGGGCATGTTTTTCCTGCCCAGCACGGTGGTCGGGCGGCTGGGTGCCCGCCGGCCGGCCGCGAGCGACGCGCGCGGCGAGCAACGTGACGCGGTTCAGGTGCTGGCGAACGGCGGCCCCGCCGCACTCGGAGCATGCGGAGAGCTGCTCGTACCCGGGCTGGGCTTCTGGGCCCTGACCGGCGCGTTGGCCGCCGCCTCGGCCGACACTTGGGCGACCTCCCTCGGCGCGTTCAGCCGGCGCGATCCCCGCCACTTGCTCGAAGGCCGGAGGGTGCCGCGGGGAACCAGCGGCGGCGTCTCACTGGTAGGTAGCTTGGGCGGGGTGCTCGGGGCCGTGGCGGTGGCGGGCACCGCTGCGGCCGCAACGGGCGACCGGCGACTGCTGTCTGCCGGATTCGCGCTCGGAGCGGCCGGCATGCTGCTCGATTCATTGCTGGGAGCGTGGGGACAGGCGCGCTTCCGCTGTCCTGCGTGCGATCTCCCGAGCGAGCGCCGGATACACCGCTGCGGCACCAGGACCCAACTGGTCGGAGGCTGGCGATGGCTGGACAACGATGGCGTCAACGCGGTCGCCACGGCTGCGGCGGGGCTGGCCGGGGCGCTGTGGTTCCGCCTTTCCGGTTGAGAGCGGTCCCCTGACTCCACGCTA
>DATCWE010000250.1:0-7870 GCA_036566495.1 Gemmatimonadales bacterium
GCCGAGCCCAGCCGGGCGCGCCGCGCCGGATCGGCGGCCAGCGAGCGCACCGCGGCGATGAAGCTGTCCAGTCGATCGGGGGGCACCCGCACGCAGGTCTGGTCGTCGGACAGCAGCTCGGCCGTGTCGGCCACGTCGCCCACCACCAGCGGCCGCCCCGCCGCCAGATAGGGAAAGATCTTGAGCGGCAGCACCGTGGTGCCGTAGCGCACCAGCGGCTCGGCGCTGGGCGGGATGACCAGGAGGTCGGCGGCCTGCAGGGCAGGTGTCAGAGCCGCGCCGCCCAGATAGCCCAGGAAGAGAACGTTCGGCAAGGCGCGGCCGCGCGCCAGGAAGGGTTGCGACTCGGCGCTCTCGATCGCTCCGGCGAACATCCAGGAGAGCTCCGGGGTGGCCTCCGCGGCGTCCAGCAGCAGGTCGATCCGCTTGAGCGGGGCGATCCGGCCCGCGTAGGCCACGGTCGGGCGCTCGGGCAGGCCCAGCAGGCGGCGCGCCTGCTCCGGGGTGCGGTCGGTTGCGAAGACCCCGGGATCGAAGCCGTTGTAGATCGTGCGGATTTTCTCGGGGGGATAGCCTGCCGCGAGGTACGCCTCCCGCGCAAAGCGGGAGTGGGTGATCTGGCCGACGAAGCGGGGGGACGCGAAGCAGCGGCGCAGCGCGGCCTGCACGGCAGGGGTGCGGCCCTCCGGCGTGCGGTAGCTCTCATACAGCACTTGGCAACCGGTGGCGAGACCGAGCAGCACGTTCTGCACGTCGCGGGTGTGCAGCACGTCGTAGCCGCCGCGCGCCACCGCCGCGCCGGCCAGCACGGCGTGCAGCGCGCTCCCCGCGTGCGGCAGCAGGCCGAACCGGGTCGGGAGCGGCCGCACCCCAAACCCGCATTCGGCGCCGTAGTGCTCGCGGAGCCTCGCGCGGAGGGTTTCGACCGGGGTATGTCGCTGCGCTGGTGAGCTGGGAAAAAACAGATCCAGCCGTGCGCCGGCCCGGACCAGAGCGGAGGCCGTATGGACGATCTGCAGCGTGGCCGCGTCGCTGCTGGGAAGGGGCTCTTTGGTGATATAGGCGATGCGAAGCGGCCGCGCGCCGATGGCCGGTGCGGAGGTCATGCCGGAAGATAGCGGCGGCTCTGGCGAGGGGACCGGGTCCTCCGTAGAATCCGCCATGCGCTCCCGCCGTTCCTTCGGCTCCGCCGTCGGGCTGTTGCTGGTGATCGTGCTGCTGGGCGGTGCGGTCCGGATGGCTGCGCCGCAGCGCGGGCCCGTGATCACGCAGCGGGCGGACTCCGCTGGGCAGGTCCACGCGGTCCCGCGCTGGGCCTTCTGGCTGCAGCAGTCCTGGGCGGGGGCGGAGCTGCTCGCGCTGTTGTTCGCCGCCTATCAACTCTGGGCCCGGCGCAACGAACGGCGGCGAGCGGAGGCGGAGTCCGCCCGGCTGGCGCTCAAGGCCGCCAATTACCAGGCGTGGACCGTGGTGAACAGCGCGCAGGGGAAGGGCGGGAGCGGCGGCAGGATCGACGCGCTGCAGGATCTCAATCGCAACGGGGTCTCACTGGCCGGGGTGCGGCTGGACGGCGCCTGGCTGGAAGGCATCGAGCTGGGCGGTGCGCGGCTCAGCCGGGCGAGTCTGCGGGAAGCCAACCTGAGCGGAGCCAGGCTCCAGCGGGCCAATCTGGAAGGCGCCGACCTGACCGGGGTGAATCTCACCGGCGCGGATCTGCAGGGCGCCTTCCTCAAGGGAGCGGATTTGAGCGGCGCGCAGCTGGGCACCGCGGATCTGCGCGCCGCCGATCTGATGGGGGTGCGCGGCTGGGAATCGATTCGGACGGCGAGCTATCTCCAGATCGACGGGATCCGGCATCCGCCCGCGGGGTTTCGCAATTGGGCGGTGGCCAACGGAGCGGTGGAGCAGGGGATCGAGCGGACGGAGCCAGAGGACGAGGGGTTCTCCACGGTCTACCGCAGTGTGTAAGTGGCGGGAGGTGTGGGGGGCGGGCTATGTTACCCGGCCGACCGACGGGACGTAGCGCAGTCCGGTAGCGCACCTGAATGGGGTTCAGGGGGTCGCGGGTTCAAATCCCGCCGTCCCGATGAGTTACAAAGTTGGGGTGCTGTTTGGGGTGCCGTTTCTAGGGCCTATGAGGCCCCGGAAGCGACTTCCCGGAGTTTGCGCTCCTCGCTCATGACGGCGAGGAGCGTTTCGTTATCGGGCTGCTGGTAGCACTTCAACAGCGCTTCGGTATCCAGCCAACCACCGGCTGCGGCCACGTCCTTGAGGGAGTGTCCCTTTCGCTCGGTTGCCCACTTCCGGCGATAGGGGTGCCATAGCCCGCCTTCCAGCTTCGGAAGTTTCGCGGCGCTCTCCGCTACACTCAGCCACTTGTCGAAGAGATGCCGGTCCATCGGCTGATCGGGATTCCGTTCGGCAGCAAAGAGCCACCCTACAATTGCGCCAAGCTTGCGCCGAAACTGTTTCAGCTCTCGGAGTGCAACTGCGAGCCGTTAGTCGCCTGTCGGTCGCACTGAGCGGCGTTGATCAAGGCTTTCAGAGGAAGGCGACACTCGAGGAATACCGGTATGATGCCTTAGGTCGGCGCATTTGGGTCCGCGGAGTTCGCACTTGCGATCTGGACACAAATAACCCGCTGGAATGCACCATAAGCTTCGTGCGACGGACGGTGTGGGATGGCAATCAGGAACTGGCTGAGATCCAGGCGCCGGGCGCCGAAACTCAGGACACGGTCTGGGAGCGGGATACCGGCTACGTTCATCTCTCCAGAGTTCAGTGGGGCGATGGCGATCCCAATCGCTACTACGGTCGGGTTGTATACACCCACGGTCTGGCGGTGGACCAACCGATCAGCGTAGCCAGATTCGCCTATGCCGACTATCCATTCAATGGGTCATATACCCCGTGGAATCCGTTTGTGGTCTTCCCGCTGTGGAACCTGGAAGGTCGACCGACCCTCGGGATCTTTAGTACCGGGAACGGTTATCAGCAATACCAAACTGGTGGGACAGCATGTCCCGACCCTCCTGGGACGAGCTCCAATAGATGCCTCCCAATCTATTGGCCGCTCGGGTGGTCCGCATACGATCAACAGAAGGGAATTCCCATGCCGAGCTGGCATGGGACATTGCTGGAGGATAAGCAGGACCATGCTGGGACGTACTACCGGCGAAACAGAGCATATGACCCGCAGTCAGGCAGGTTCACCCAGGAAGATCCGATCGGCCTCGCCGGCGGCCTCAATCTCTATGGGTTTGCCAATGGGGATCCGGTCAACTTCAGCGATCCGTTTGGGCTCTTCTCCTGTCCGCCGCTATGCAGTGAGCGCACCGAACCCGGTTACGTTGGAAGCGATCCAGGGCTCCTTGATCCGACAGCGTTTGTAGGGCCAGCGGAAATCAAGTTCGCTGCTGTTCTCTTCGGCGTTGCAAAGGGCCTAGCTCGTGAAGGAGCGGAGAGGCTTGTCGGTTTCGCTGCGGGACGTTGGCTCGAACACTTCGAAAAGCATGGTGCGGAAGTCGGCGCGAAGACGGCAGTCGAATACCTTCGTGGTGCCAATGCGCTGATCCGCGGAGGGAAGGGTGTTGAAACTTTCGTTCGAAGCGGGGGAGACAAGCTTTTCTACCGCGAGGCTACAAACGAGTTTGGCGTGCTTGCGAAGGACGGGAAGACGATTCGGACCTACTTCAAGCCTCGTGAGGGCCGACAGTACTTTGACAACCAGAAGCTTCCATGACTCTGCAAGTTAACCTTTCAGCGGAGGAGCGCGAGGAGCTCGACTCTGCGCTACGAGTTCTCGCTGAACGCTTGAAAGCACCGGTATCTCTCGGTGGGCTCGTGAAGAGCTGGGAACAATTTGTCGGCGAAATCGAGCGCGGGTATCGATTGACCATTTATGACTACACCAATGACCTGACAGTGCGAGACGACTTGGAGCACCTGGTGTCTGGCGTCTCGGCGGGCCTGCGCCGTCGGCTAATGGAGGCAGTAAAGTCTGTGGACGACCGGTTCGAGGCTGCTACGGAAGAGGCTGATAAGTTCCTTCTCCCGCGTCCTCACAGGTGGTGGCGGCGGATACCGCGGAAACGGAGCGCTGACTTCTTCTAGCTTCACTTGTCACGCCCTTCTATCGGAGGGAGCCCGGCCATGGCAGCCAGACTTCTTTTGTTTGAGGCGTAGCCTAACGCGCGCGAGCATTGGGCCGCACGCGGAAGCAGGCGGTGTGGGGGTGTCGAGCAGCTCATCGGTTGAGACCTTGAGGCCTGGGCGGGCGCGGCGAGGTTTGCACACGGCCACCTAGAGCTAAGAAAAGCCGTTCGCATTCCGAGGTAGGCCTCCTGAAACTGGCACATCTTCCCGTTGCGGAAAGGGCGGAGAACCCGGGCCAACTTCTGGTGTGAATCGGGGTGCAGTTTGGGGTGCCGTTTCTCCCATCTAACCCCGGCTTTCATGCGAAGGGACCCCGGCGCCGATGCCCGGAAACCCTTGCAAAACCGACAACTTGACGTTTTTGAGGCTTCCCCTGAATCGAATGGGGTTCAGGGGGTCGCGGGTTCAAATCCCGCCGTCCCGATAGAAAGAGGCAGGCCAGATGGCCGGCCTCTTTTCTTTCGGTCCAGCATCCGTACGGGACTTACCTCCGAGGCAGTTGAGCGCGAACCGGGGTGGCTCCTGCCCGCGCCCGGTGGAGCGTCTCTGGCATCCGCACCGCCGCGAGCGCGCCTGAGGCGAAGGTCAGAGCGCCGATGGCCCCGATCGCGACCCGCAGGCCAAATCCATCCGCCAGGGCGCCGGCGACCAGGGCGCCGATGGCATACCCTGAATCGCGCCAGAATCGGTAAATGCCAAGGGCGGTGCCACGCCAGGAGGGATGTGCGACGTCGCCGATGACGGCTAGAAGCGTTGGGTAGACCATCGCTGTGCCGACGCCCAAAAGGGCGCCGGTGAGCAGCCACGCGCCAAAACCCTTTATCAGGATCATCGCGATGAGGGCGGCCCCCTGGATCAGCATGCCGCTCACGATCAAACGCTTGCGGCCTATCCGGTCGCTCAGCGCACCGGTCCAGAGCTGCGTGATTCCCCAGGTGGCAGGATAAATGAACGCCAGAACGCCGATGCTACGAACCGAAAGGCCCGCCGCCGCGAAAAAGAGCGGAAAAAGTCCCCAGGCCAAGCCGTCGTTCAGGTTATTGACCAATCCGACCTGACTGGCGTTGAAAAGCGCCGGATCGGACCAGCTGGCACGGATCACGAGCTGCCGGAGGCTCGGCGCGGTCTTGCCGACACTCGTCCCGGTATCCCTGGCCAGTTTGCCGCCGTCGAGGTGCAGCGTTGCCTCATGGCGCACGTGCCCGATGGTGTCGCGGATCAGCAGCTGTGATATCGCCAACCCCAGTGCAACGAACGCGATGCCCAGGTAGAACGGCTCTGGACGCAGCCCGAAACGGCCGGCGATTTCGCCCGTGGCGAGAGCGGAGAGGGCGACGGCGAGGTACCCGGCGAATTCATTCAGACCCATGGCGAATCCGCGCCGCTCCGGACCCACGAGGTCGATTTTCATCAAGACCGTGGTGGACCAGGTGAGCCCCTGGTTGATCCCGAGGAGCACGTTTGCCGCAACGATCCACGACCAGGCCGGTGCCCAGATCACGAGGAAAGGCACCGGCAGGCCGACCAGCCATCCCGCCACGAGGATGCGTTTTCGCCCGAACCGATCGCCGAGACGGCCGGCAAAGAGGTTGGAGACCGCTTTGACGAGCCCGAACGCGACCAGAAACGAAAGCGCCGCGGTCCGCGAAGCGAGGCCGAAGTCACGCTCGGCTATGAGCGGGAGCACGGTCCGCTCGAGACCGACCATCGCTCCCACGAACGCGTTGACGAGCACGAGCAGCCAGAACTGGGTCCAGTTAGCCCGAAGCCCCAGCTCCGGTCCGGAGGCACTCTTGCGCATCGACTGTCTATTCGCCTGATGATGCGCCGATCGCGACCGGCAGCCGGCGAGCGCGCCACTCCGGGAGTCCCGGCTCGGCGCGGCGCGCACGATAGCCTCGCTTGCGAAGCAGCGTCACAGCTTCCAGGGAGTAAACGCAGTACGCGCCACGACAGTAGGCGATCACTTCCCGGTCCCGTGGTAGCTCGCCTATCCGGCGCTTGAGTTCTGGCACGGGGATCGAAATGGCGCCGGGAATGTGCCCCGCCTCATACTCGTCCCTGGGTCGCACATCGATGACCGTGACGCCGTGGTCTCGGATCAGCTTGCGCAGCTCGATCAGGGTGACCGGTGCGAGCGCGTCGCGGCCGTCAAGGTAAAGCCGGGCGATCTGCTGCACCTCAGCGAGGCGTCTGCGCCCGATCTCCTGAAGGTTCCGGACCAGGAGCCCGACGTCCTCATCCGCGAGCCGATAGTAGATGAAGGTCCCGTGGCGCCGGGTCTCCACGAGGCGTGCGTGGCGCAACGCCCGCAGGTGCGCGCTCGCGTTCTTGAGCGGCATGGCGGATTGCTCCGCGAGCTGCTCGACCGGCTTCTCCCCCTGGGCGAGGAGATCGAGCAGCTCGATCCGCTTGGGGCTCCCCAGCGCATGGCCGATGCGGGCGAACTGCGCGTAGAGCGGGTCCTTGAATTCCCGCTGCGACATTTGGCCTAGCCTATTATTCGCATGGATGATAGAATAGAACAAAGCGCGGCGCGGTCAAGGGCCACGGAGCGCCGAGGTTCACCCCAAGGAGGAAGCCCATGCCTGGTCAGGCGCGGGAGGTTCCGGGAGCGGCCTGCCCGATCGTCGGGCTCGATGTCGATGGCCTTCGCGCGGCAATCCGCGAGGAGTATGCGGCGGTCGCCACCTCCCCCGAAAAGGGGTTCCACTTTCATACGGGCCGTCCGCTCGCGAAGCTCCTCGGTTACCAGGAAGAATGGCTCACCGGAATCCCGGAAGCGGCAATCGCCTCGCTCGCCGGAACCGGAAATCCCTTCAGCCTCGGCCCCCTGGAGCCGGGCGAACAGGTGGTCGACGTAGGGTGTGGGGCTGGTATCGATACGCTCATTGCTTCGAAGATGGTCGGGGCCGAGGGGCGGGTGATCGGCGTTGATATGACGCCGGCCATGCTCGAGAAGGCCCGGCGGAGCGCCGCCGAAATGGGGGCGCTGAACGTCGAGTTCCGGGAGGGGCTCGCCGAGTCGTTGCCGGTTGCGGAGGGGTCTGCGGACGTGGTGATCTCGAACGGAGTCCTGAACCTGTTCCCCGACAAGCTCGCTGGGCTGGGTGAGATGGCCCGCGTACTTCGACGCGGAGGTCGTCTGCAAATCGGCGATATCGTCGTGCAAAGGACCGTGGGCGAGCAAGCGAAGCGAAACATCGATCTCTGGAAGGGGTGAATCGCCGGCGCTCTGCTGGAGGCAGAGCTTCACGCCACCGTCCTGGCCGCCGGGTTCGTCGCTTTCGAGATCACCTGGCGAGCCGACGTGTTTGCCGGTGCGCCGCAAGCGTCGAGCGCGGCGAAGTTCGGAACGGTCGGGGTCAATTTTCGAGCCCGGAAGGCGCGTACCGATGCGGAATGGGAAAGCGAACTGGCCAGGCTAATGCCTGCTGGTGCCTGATAGGGTCGCTGGCGGAATCACCCCGGCGGCGTATCATTGGACGCTTCGGATGCTCCCCAGAGACAGGATCCCCCCATGTCGTCGCCGTTGCCATGGTCCCTCGCCTTCCGTCACCGTCTTCCCCTCGTACTAGTTGCCGCGCTCGGCGGCGCCAGCGCCCCGGCCTGGAGCGCACCGCTCGAGGCCCAGGCGCTCAACCCGCCTTATCTGAGCGCGATGCCGCAGGTCGAGAAGGTGAAGCAGGCGATGCAGGTAAAAGACCCGAAGGAG
>DATCWE010000312.1:0-15871 GCA_036566495.1 Gemmatimonadales bacterium
CCCCACCCCGAATCCGTAGACCTCGCCCACCATGTAGAAGGGCAGGTCATCCAGCAGCTGGCCAGGGTGGGCCCGCTTCCAGTCCGCGTAAGCCCGCTCGGCTTCGCGCTTGAGCTCGGTGCTCACGCTCGCTTCGAAGTGCTTCGCGGTATCGACCCGGTACCCGTCGAATCCGTACTCGCGCACCCAGTCGGTCAGCCACTTGATGACGTAATAGCGCGGCGCCCTCGGGTAGCCGGTCCGCGCGAAGAACGCGTCGAGCTCAGCGCGCTCCCGGTCCAGGCGGCCCTCGCCCCGCCACTTCTCCACCAATACCGGAGGAAGCTCCACGGGAGCGTCCCGCTCGGTGAGGATATCGGGCAGCGTGGCGACAAGATTGCAGGTCACCGTGGTCGCGTAATCACGATAGGTGCAATTGGGGCCGCGGCGCACCCAGTCGTCGGGCCAGCGGGGATCCTGCGGAGTCTCCGGCCCGGTGTGGTTGATGACGGCGTCCATCAGGACACGGATGCCGTGCCGGTGCGCCGCGTCGACCAGCGCGCGGACCTCGTCCCGGGTTCCGAGGGCCGGATCCACCGCGGTCCAGTCGCGGGTCCAGTAGCCGTGGTAGCCGTAGGTCTTTCCGGTCCCTTCGTCCACGCTGCCGTGGATCTGCTCGACGAAAGGAGTCAGCCAGATGGCGTCCACGCCGAGGCTGTCGAAATAGCCTGCCTCGATCCGGCGGCGAACGCCGAGGAGATCACCGCCCTGAAAGCTGCGCAGCACCGCCCCATCCTGCGCGCGACCCAGGGCGCGGTCGTTGCCGGGGTCGCCGTTCTGGAAGCGATCGGTGAGCAGGAAATAAATCGTGGCGCCGTTCCAGAACACCGCCGGATCCGGGGCGGCAACCGGTCCGGGGGGCCCGCCCGGCTGCCCGCAGGCGAGCAGGCCTAACGCGACAGCCCCAGACAGCGCGGCGGCGCGAAGGGTGCGAGCAACGATCATCTAACGTCCCTCGGCCTGAAGCCAGTGTGCCATGCGGTCAAAATAGCCCGGGACAAATCGAGACAGCCCAGCGTACTCCGCTTGGGTGCCGGTGCGGGCCTCGAGAAAAAGGTGGTTTGCCCCGGGGAGCAGGACCTTGGTGACCTGGCGATTGCCTCCCTCGCGAAGCGCTTGCTCGATGGGTGGCCAGGACTCCTTGGGTGGAACATTGGCATCCAATTCGCCAAAGAAGAGCAAGACGGGACACCCAACCCGTTTCCAGCTCGGGACGGGGTCAAAGTCCATGAGCATGCGGTAGTACGCCCGGAACCAGTCAGCGGCGGGACGCGGGGGCCACAGCCAGTCCGCCTCGCCGTGATGCGTCTGATAGTAACGCTGGAGTGCGTCCCACTCCCGAAGCCCCGTGGTAACCGAGTCGTCGAGCAGTTGGTAGCGGATACCGATCGCCACCGAGGATTCGGGCAGTCCCGACCTGCGGAGCTCGTTCTGGAGGAAGAGAATCCCTTCCTCGCGAACCGTCGTACCCGATCCGGCATGTACCACCAGAAAGCCGATCTCTCGTGGAGCCTGCGCAGCTACCAGGGGCATGATCCAGCCGGCCTGACTGGCCCCCCACAACCCGATGTGGCCGGAGCGGATATCGGTCCGCGCGGCCAGGAACCGCACCCCGGCGAGAACGTCACCGGCCAGAGCTGGAAAGTCCGCCTGCTTCCAGTCGCCGGTCGAGTGGCCCGTCCCGCGCTTGTCAAAGGCGAGCACGGCGAATCCGAGTCCCGCGAAATAGCGGGACCACGGACCGAACACATCCCGAGTCAGTGCATTGGAGCCATGCACCAGCACCAGCGCCGGATAGGGAGGCGGGCCGGCGGGAAGGATGAGCGTGCCGCGGAGGATGACCGGACCATTGGAAAACTCAACCGCTACATCCCGTGTTAGCTCGCGCGAAGCGATAACGGGCTGATGGCCTTGTTCGACGAAACGGAGTCCGCGCACTTGCATCTCCGGCCCGTAGCTCAGGGCGACGGTATCTGCAGGAAGCACGGGACTGATCAAGGAGTGGCCCACGAGGAAGCGGCCTGGGGAGACGGGGTAGAGCGGTCCAATCCGGCCGGTCGAGTAGTCGACGATGAGAGGCCGCTCCCCGAATTCGGAAAACGGGGCGATGCTCAGGAGATGCCCCTCATCTGCCCTGTAGGTTCCGACGATCTTCGCCCACTCGCGGTCGGGAAGGGGCTGGAGTCGCCGCAGGACGAACGGAACTGCTTGGGAGCCGCGGCGGGCCTCTCCGGTCCAAGCGCCCTCCCGTACCATTCCCCGGATTCCGATGGTGTCGCGGCCGACGACGGCGATGAACGCGAGGCTATCCGCCCCAGCCGGAGCCGACGACGCGACGGCCTGGTCGAGCTGCCAGCCAGCGAGACTGATCCTGGCCGAACGGCCACCGGAATCGACGGTGACCTCCATCCGCTCGGCAGCAGCGGGGTGGCGAAGGTCGCCGATCCAATCGCCACTGGTTCTGACGGAGGGAGCCGTGCACGCGATGGCCAAGACCACGCTCCCTGACAGCCGCCTCACCCCGCGCCCTCCTCCTTGACGCGGAACATCAGCAGCGCGGCGAGCAGCAGCGACGCGCCCCCGATCAGCAGGGCGTTGATGGCCTCGCCGCCGAAGAAGCGCCGCACCAGGAAGCCCAGGATCGCTGCTGCGACGATCTGCGGTATCACGATGAAGAAATTGAAGACGCCCATGTAGTAGCCCAGCTTGGAGGGCGGCAAGGATCCGGTGAGGATCGCGTAGGGCATGGCGAGAATGCTCGCCCAGGCGATCCCCACGCCCACCATGGAGCCGAGCAGCATTCGTGGGTCGGTGATGAAGTAGATCGAGAGCAACCCGAGGGCGCCGCATATCAGACAGATCACGTGGGCGATCTTGGGGCTGGACCAGCGCGCCAGGGGCGGGATGGCGAATGCCACCAGGGCGGCCACCCCGTTGTAGGCGGCGAAACCGACGCCCACCCAGTTGGCCCCCTCGTTGTACAACGCGGAGGCCGTGTCGGTGGTGCCGTAGATGTGGCTGGTGACCGCCGGGGTGGTGTAGATCCACATGGCGAAGAGCGCGAACCAGGAGAAGAACTGTGCCCAGGCG
Source organism: Gemmatimonadales bacterium (assembly GCA_036566495.1). Classification (GTDB taxonomy): domain Bacteria; phylum Gemmatimonadota; class Gemmatimonadetes; order Gemmatimonadales; family GWC2-71-9; genus JABFSM01. Next base: position 3,130 of record DATCWE010000312.1, read on the forward strand.
AGCTGCCGCATGGTCCGGGGCATATCCAGGAAATCGTTCAGGATGGTGACGAAGCCGTTGTCGTAGCGGCCGCCGCGCTGCAGGAGCCCGCCGGCAATGAGCAGCACCCCGACCACGGCAATCAGCACCGACAGAATCATGACCTGGTAGACTCGCTCCCGGGCCAGCCAGGCGCTGAGCAGCGCACCCACCGCCAGGAGGGTCCAGCCCAGGCGGACCTGGCGGCGGCCGTTATGGGCAAATTCTTCCCGGCTCCGCCGCTCCCGCGCGAACCCTTCGCGCGCCTGATTCTCCACGAACGAAGCCATTTCCTCGGGCGAGTACTCCTTGGACTTGACCACGGTCCACACCACCGCGAGGAAGAAGACCGCCGCACCGAGGTAGAAGGAGAGCCGCACCGAGTCGGGGATCATGCCGGCGGGTGCCTCGTTGGCGACTCCGAACTGGTTGGTGAGGAGCCAGGGGAGCAGGGACGCAACCACGGCACCAGTACCGATGAAGAAGCTCTGCATCGCGAAACCGGTCGTGCGCTGCGATGAGGCCAGGTTATCGCCCACGAAGGCGCGAAACGGCTCCATGGAGATGTTGATCGAGGCGTCCATGATCCACAGCATGCCCGCGGCCACCCACAGGGCAGGGGAGTTCGGCATGGCGATCAGCGCCAGCGATGCGAGAAGGGCCCCGCCCAGGAAGTAGGGCCGCCGCCGGCCCAGGCGGTTCCAGGTGCGGTCGCTGAAATAGCCGATGATGGGCTGCACCAGCAGCCCGGTCACCGGCGCGGCAATCCACAGAATCGGGATGTCCTCGACCTTGGCTCCCAGCGTCTCGAAGATCCGGCTCACGTTCGCGTTCTGCAGCGCGAAGCCGAACTGAATCCCCAGAAAACCGAAGCTCATGTTCCAGATTTCCCAGAACGTGAGCCGCGGCTTGGGCCGAACGGCGGGGACGTTGACGGTGGGTGCTCCCATGCTCGGCCCGGTTCAAGGGGGGGGTGAGGGTCTGATGCACCTCAATGTCGTCGCTGGATAGCCACCCCGCAAACTGGGGTGGGTGGCATCCTCGGCCGGGAGCCGGCAAGTTACTCCCAGCAGGCCTTCACCTCCGCCCACTAGACCAGCCAGCCTATGCGCCTTCCGCGAGCCGCCGGGATCCTGCTGCACCCGACCAGTCTCCCGGGGCCCAACGGGATCGGGGAATTCGGCCCGGAGGGGCTCCATTTCCTCGACCTACTGGCCGAGGCGGGGATCACCCTCTGGCAGGTGCTCCCACTGGGCCCGACGGGGTACGGTGATTCGCCCTACCAGTGCTTTTCTTCCTTTGCGGGCAACTCGCTGCTGATCCGCGTCCCCGGCGATGCGGAAGGTTTCCCGGCCGACCGCGTGGACTTCCCCCGGGTGATTTCCTCCAAGCGCGCCCTACTGCGCCGCGCCACGCGGGACTTCGAGCCCGATGAGCAATACCGGACGTTCGTCGCCGAGCAGAGTGCCTGGCTGGAGGACTACGCACTGTTCATGGCGCTCAAGGATGCGCACGGCGGGATTGCCTGGCCCGACTGGGAGAGCGGGGCGGCGCTGCGCGATCCCGCGGCGCTCGAACGCTGGAGCTCCCAGCTGGCCGGGGAGGTCGAACACTATCGGCGCGAGCAGGCGCTCTTTTTTGCCCAGTTCGGGGCCTTGAAAGCGGCCTGCGGCGAGCGGGGGATCCGGCTCATGGGAGACGTGCCGATCTATGTCGCCCACGATTCCGCCGACGTCTGGGCCAATCGGGGGCAATTCCGGCTGGACGAGGGGGGACGGCTCCTGGTCCAAGCCGGAGTGCCGCCGGATTACTTCAGCGCCACCGGACAGCTCTGGGGCAATCCCATTTACGACTGGGCGGTAATGCGGCACACCGGCTACGACTGGTGGATCCGCCGGATGCGGAGCGCCTTCGAGCTGTTCGACCTGATCCGCCTCGACCATTTTCGGGGATTCGAGGCTTACTGGGAGGTGCCCGCTGGGGAGTCTACCGCGGTGCACGGACGCTGGGTCCCGGGGCCCGGTGCGGATCTCTTCGAAGCCATCACGCGGGAGCTGGGTCCCCTCCCGATCGTCGCCGAAAACCTCGGCGTGATCACGCCCGAGGTGGAGGCCTTGCGGGCCCGGCTCGGCTATCCGGGAATGAGCATCCTGCAATTCGCCTTCGGAGCCGACCAGCGGGCCAACACCTTCCTGCCCCACACCTATCCCTTCGAGCTGGTCGTGTACACTGGGACACACGACAACGACACGACGGCGGGTTGGTGGCAATCGACGGGTGGTGCGGGCTCCACGCGGAGCGACGGGCAGGTGGCGCGGGAGAAGGACTTTGCCCTGCGCTACCTGGCGACCGACGGGAGCGAGATGCACTGGTCCCTGATCCGCGCCGCGCTCGCCTCGGTGGCCGATACGGCGATCGTCCCGCTCCAGGATGTGCTGGGTCTGGGCAGCGAAGCGAGGATGAACCTGCCGGGCCGGGAATCGGGGAATTGGGCGTTCCGGTTTTCCTTCGACCAGCTCGAGCCCGCGCTGATGGCCCGGCTGGGCGAGCTGGTGGACCTGTACGGCCGATCCGCCGCGCCCGACGACGACTAGTTCCGGGAGCGCGGCCGGGGCGGCGACTCCGGTAACTCCCCGCTCATCAGCGTCACCGGATCATTGTGTGCCAGGCCGAAGAGCAACGCCGAAACGAGTTGGGTCGCGAGCAGCGCAACACCGTGCCGCGGCGCTTCTCCTAGTCTGTCAAGGAGAGACCGGAGCCAGGTCGGTCCACCCTCTCGCGGCCAGGACGATTCCGGTCATGAGCAGCGTCCCGGCAGCCACAGCCGTCAGGATTGCCCTTGGGGGCACCCCATCGCGCGCGGCGCCGACCAGGGCTCCGGTCGAGAATGGCAGGTAGAGCAGCACGGCCGTGTATACGCCGGGCGAGCGGTGGCCCTGCACGACAGTGGGAAGGAGGTGAAAGAAGATCCCGTTGACCAGCGTGGCCGCCGGAACGATCAGGCTGAGCGCCGGTCGCCGCCATCCGTAGCGCGCCAGGCGCAGAGCGACCAGCACCAGTACGGCATTCATCACCAGAAACGTCGCGGTTGGCATTACGATCCCCAGCGCCTGGGGAGCCCATTGCTGCCAACCGGTCAGGAATTCTTCCGCTGCATGAAGGGCACAGGAGAGCGCGACCGCCCAGAGGGTCCATTCACTCGCGTTCCTGCGGGTGGCAACGCTCTCGTTGCGCGCGCCGAAAGCCGGCGGTGCCGTCATCCCGCCGGACGGATGCGGATGGCCTGGCCCCCACCGGGCGCCAGGACGACGCGGAGCCGGGTTGTGGAGTTGACCGCGCGGCGCGTGATGGTGACGGGGAGCGGGTTGGTCAGCCAGTTGGTCCCGGGCCCGTCGGCGTAGATCTCGGCCACGTAGCGGCGGCCCGGGGTCAGGAACGAGAGCGGGACGTCGAGGGTGCGGGCTTCTTCGTCGGTAATGGCACCGAGGAACCAGGTCTGGGCGCCGCGCTGGCGGCGGGCCACCACCACGTAATCGCCGATGCGGCCGTCCACGACCCGCGTCGTGTCCCAGTCCACCGCGACGTCCTTGATGAACTGGAAGGCAGGCTGACGCTCGTAGTTCTCGGGGAGGTCGGCGGCCATCTGGAGCGGCGAGTAGAGCGCCACGTAGAGGGCCAGCTGCTTGGCCAGGGTGGTGCGCACCCGCGGCTCCTCATTGCGCCGGGACGGTCCAGTGTGCTCCCGCAGGATGTCGAAGATTCCCGGGGTGAAGTCCATGGGGCCCGCGAGCAGCCGGGTAAAGAAGAGGATGGTCTCGTGCTCGGGCGGATTGCCGCCGTCTCCGCTCCAGGCATTGTACTCCTGTCCCCGGGCGCCCTCGCGGCTCATCATGTTGGGCCAGGTGCGGCGCTCGCCGGTGTCGTGCATCGGCTCGTGGGCATCGAGCATGATCCCGTAGCGCGCCGCCGTCTCGATGACGCGGCGATAGTGCTGCACCATGAACTGCGAATAGTGCGAGTGGCCCTCGCTGGTGAGGTCCGTGACGTACCCGGACTTGAGGGCATCCAGGCCCAGCGAGCGGTACAGGGCAAACGCGCTGTCGAGCTGTCGCTCGTAGTTCTGGATCCCGCCCGACGTTTCGTTGTGGACGATGAGCCGCACGCCTTTCTGCTTGGCGTAGGCGGCGACCGCCGCGAGGTCGTAGTCGGGGTAGGCCTTCGTAAACGAGAAAGCCTCGCGGTTGGCGATCCAGTCGCCGTCCCACCCGATGTTCCACCCCTCCACCAGCACACCTCCGAGGCCGTTCGCCGCGGCAAAATCGATGTATCGCTTGGCGTTGGCCGTCGTGGCGCCGTGCTGCGGGCCGGAGCTCCAGGTCATGGTCCCGATATGCATGCCCCACCAGATGCCCACGTACTTCATCGGGTGGATCCAGTCGGTGCTGGGAAGAACATTGGGGGGATTGAGCTTGAGGCCGAGCAGGGAAGGCGCGAGGTCGATGACCCGGTCGGCGAGCTGAATGGTCCGCCACGGCGTCACGAAGGGGGTGTGGCCCTGCACCTTGATGCCGTCGGCCATAGGGGCCAGGTCGGCACGCAAGGTGCGCCCTTCCATCCGCGGCCCCCGCAGGAACATCCTGGCGTAGTCTACCAGGTTGGCCTCGTGAATGACCATGAACTTGCCGTCGCGGGTCTCCAGGGTGAGCGGGGTCTGCACGCTGTCGAGGGTACTCACCGGTCCCGACGAGTAGAGCTCCTCGGAGCGGTCCTTGCGCGGCCAGTTGGAGGGTATCCACCAGGCGCGAGCATTGTCGGCCAAAGCGAACTCGGTGAGCTCCTCGCTGATCTCGAACGAGCCGAGTCCGGGCTGCTCGGGGAACTCGTAGCGGAAGCCGATGCCGTCATCGAAGGCTCTGACTCGCAGAAGGAAGCGCCGGTTGGGCGCGGCCGTTTCCTGGACCGCGACGGCGAGCTCGTTGTAGTGCTCGCGCACCCGCGCCACTTCCCCCCAGGGCTGGGTCCACCACTCGTCGTGCGCCCGCCGGGTGGTATCGGTGATGCGGAGCCCGTCGCGGAGGGGCGGCGCGCCCCGGAACTCGAATCCCAGCAGAGAGGGAAGGATCAGGGCTCTACCATTGCGGCTCAGGCTGTAGGACAACGTTCCGTCCGGGACCTCGACGACGACCTGGTTGCGGCCGTCGGGGGATGCGACCCGGACCTGGGCGTGGAGGGCGGTCGCGGCAAGGCCCAGCAGGAGGAAGCAGGGGGTGCGCATGACGGGTAATGTCGCCCCCGGCTGCCGTGCTGCGTAAGCCCACCATCGCCTCAGCCTTGCGCCGCGGCCGGAAAAGCTGGAGTCTTGGGCGTGCCGCACATCAACCTCGGCCAGATCGACTACGCGATCCTGGGCGTCTACTTCGCCTTCGTGCTCGGCATCGGCTGGGTCGTCCGGCGATACATGAAACGCAGCGAGGACTTCTTCCTCGCCGGACGCTCCATCCCGGCGTGGATCGCGGGGTTGGCGTTCCTCTCGGCGAATCTGGGCGCCCAGGAGGTCATCGGGATGGCCGCCTCGGGCGCCAAGTACGGGATGATGACCAGCCACTTCTACTGGCTCGGCGCTATCCCCGCCATGGTGTTCGTCGGCCTGTTCATGATGCCGTTCTACTATGGCTCGCGGGCGCGTTCCGTGCCCGAGTATCTCAAGCTCCGCTTCGACGAAAAGACCCGCGGCTTCAACGCCATGACCTTCGCGGTCATGACGGTGTTCTCCTCCGGCATCTCGATGTACGCCCTCGCGAAGCTGCTCGAGCTGGTGCTTGGCTGGAATTTCCACACCAGCGTGGTGTTGTCGGCCGTGATCGTCCTGGTCTACATCTTCCTGGGCGGACTGACTTCCGCGATCTATAACGAAGTGCTCCAGTTCTTCCTGATCGTGCTGGGCTTCCTCCCGCTCGTGCTGCTCGGCCTCAAGGACGTGGGGGGCTGGTCAGGGCTGACCGCGAAGCTCTCGACCGTGGCGACCAACGCCGGCTATGCCGAAGGCGCCTGGACCAGTTCCTGGCGGCACCTGGGATCGGCCGGCGATAATCCGATGGGGGTAGGGTGGTTCGGGATGGCGATGGGACTGGGCTTCGTGCTGTCGTTCGGGTACTGGTGCACCGACTTCCTGGTGGTGCAGCGGGCCATGGCGGCCGACTCGATGACCGCGGCGCGGCGCACCCCGCTGCTGGCGGCGTTCCCCAAGATGCTGTTCCCCGCGCTGGTGATCCTGCCGGGCATGATCGCGATCGCGCTGCACAGCAGCGGCGGAGGGTTGCTGCCGGTCGGCGCTGACGGCACGCCAAACTACAACCTCGCGGTGCCCGTGATGCTGGCGCACTACCTCCCGTCGGGGCTGCTGGGCCTGGGGCTCACGGCGCTGATGGCGTCGTTCATGTCGGGCATGGCGGGCAACGTCACCGCGTTCAACACGGTGTGGACCTACGACATCTACCAGTCGTACATCCGGCCGGGGCAGTCGGACAAGCACTACCTGCGGATGGGGCACGCGGCGACCGTGTTCGGAATCCTGCTCAGTGTGGCGGCGGCCTATGCGACGACCAAGTTCAACAACATCATGGACATGCTCCAGCTGGTCTTCGCGTTCGTCAATGCGCCGCTGTTCGCGACTTTCCTGCTGGGGATGTTCTGGCGGCGCACCACGGGCCATGGGGCGTTCTTCGGCCTGCTCATCGGCACGCTGGCGGCGGCAGTCCATCACGGGTTAGTGCTGCCGCAGGGCGCGGTGCCCGGACTCAAGGGCGGGTTCCTGGGCGCGGTGCTGCATACCTATCCGAGCGAGATGGCGCAGAACTTCTGGACCGCGATCTTCGCCTGGAGCGCGTGCTTCGCGGCGACGATCGCGATTTCGCTCGCGACCGCGCGCAGCAAGTCCGACGAGGAGCTCAAGGGGCTGGTGTACAGCCTGACCCCGCGTCAGCAGGACGGCCGGCTGCCCTGGCTCAAGCGGCCCGCCACGCTCGGCGCGATCGTGCTGGGACTCACGCTGGTGCTCAACCTCATCTTCTGGTGATCGCGCGATGAACCTGGATCTGCGCCTGCCGATCGGCTTGATGTTCTCGATCTTCGGCGTGATGCTGACCGCCTATGGGCTCGGCTCCGACCAGGCGATCTACGCCCGGTCACTCGGCATCAACGTGAACTTATGGTGGGGTGTGGTGCTGCTGGCTTTCGGCCTGGTCATGCTCGGGTTCGCGCTCCGGGCGCGTGGAGCGCAGCCGAAGGGTCCGTGAAGCGGCCCCGGACTAACACTGGCACAGGGATGAACCCCCTCCGTCTGATTGTCGGTCTTACCGCCCTGCTCGCTGTCGCCGAGCCAGCGTCAGCGCGACAAACCTCGCCTCAGCCTGCGTGCTGTACCGCGACGATTCGGGTCACGGTGCCGGAAGGCACCGGCACTCTCTATTTGACCGGCAGCCTCCCCGAGCTTGGTCCCTGGCGGCCGGACGCCCGTGCCATGACGGGGGCGGGGCGCGAGCGCGTTGCGCGTGTCGCGGCCGCGCCGGGCACGACGTTCGAATACAAGCTCACGCTGGGCTCCTGGGACCGTGAAGCCGTGGATTCCGCGGGCAACGCGCCGCCCAATTACAAGCTGCGCATCGACGGCGCCGTCGAGGCGAGACATGACGTCCCCGGCTTCAAGAAGGGCCAGCGGGAGTACCTCGCGGACTGGAAGGGTTCGGGCGTGCTCGGCCGGCTGGTCTACTGGACCGACGTCAAGTCTGCATTCCTGGGACCGACGCGCCACGTCGAGATCTGGCTGCCGCCGGGCTACGACAGCGCGACCACGGTGCGGTACCCGGTGCTCTACGTGCACGACGGACAAAACCTGTTCGACCCGCGATTGGCATTTACGGGGGTCGATTGGGGAGTCGACGAGGCGATCGTGCGGCTCTCCCAGCGTGGCACCATCCCGCCCGTGATCGTCGTGGGCGCATGGAACAGCAGCGAGCGGGGGACCGAGTACTCCCCCTGGCACCGCGCGACGGCGTATGCGCGCTTCCTGCTCGAGGAGCTGATGCCGCGCGTGAACCGGGAATTCCGTACCCTGACGGGGCGGGAGAACACGGCGGTGATGGGTTCGTCCATGGGAGGGCTGTTGTCGTTCTACCTGGTCACCCACCACTCCGACGCGTTCGGCGCCTGTGCCTGCATGTCCACGCACTTTCCCTTGTCGCAGGCGGTGATGGCGCGAAGCTCCCAGGGAGCCGCCGCGGTTGCCAATCCCGACACGATCCCTTACGTGGTCCGCGACATCGCGGCGGGACTCAAGCCGCCGAGGGGCGCTCGCTACTGGTTCGATTACGGTTCGGAAGGGCTGGACGCCGCTTACGGTCCGAGCCACCAGGCGGTGCGGGCCTGGCTGCTGGGGCAGGGAAGGGTGGAGGGCCGGGATTTCGTAGTGCGGCGCTACGAAAGGGCAACCCACAACGAGGCGTCCTGGCGGGCGCGGCTGGACGATCCGCTGACCTTCTTGTTCGGAAAGCGGCGCTAGTGGTTAACCCGGCTACCGCCCGATCGGGCGCGTGAGCAACGGCTTGTAACTGTCGTTGCCCGGCCCGAAGTGCTCGCTGAGGTACCTCAGCAGCCGGGCGCTCTCCTCCTCGTTCAGCTCGGCACCCCAACCCTTCATCTTCGCGATCGACGCGGTCCACTGCCGCTCGGTGAGCCGCTGCTGCCGCAACACGTCGGCGGAGTGGCAGCCGAGGCAGGATTGCTCGGCGACGGACCGCCCGTCGCCCTCGGGGAGTGGAGGAGTGCCCGCCCCGACCGCGGGGAGATTGCGATCGGCGAGCTGGGGCGGAGCTGCGACAGCATCGCTCACCTCGACCTCTAGCGCATCCCACCCGTTGGACAGATAGCCGCTCTGATTCCACACCGGCTCGCGGGGTTGCACACTGCCGCGGCTGTCCGTGGCCCGAACGACCAGGCGGACGCGCCCGCTCCGCTCGGGTGTCCAGGGAATGGTCCAGAGCCGCCAGGCGTACGGATCATGGCGGGGATCGAGCGTCGCCGGCCTCCACGTGATGCCGTCATCGTCGCTCACCTCTACCTTCGCAATGTCCGGTGCCCCGGAGAAGGCAAACCCGCGCAAGATCGAAGTCGAGCCGGGTCGCGTCTGGCTCGGTACCTCGGTAAAGGTGGACTTGACCAGCAGCTCGGTGACCGGAGCCATCTGCTCCGGTGGGAAAGTCACCCCCGGCGCGCCCGGAGCTTTGGGATAACGGTAGGCGACGTCCATGAAAAAGCCGCGCTGTGGCTCCGCCCGGGCGCTGATGCGGGTGACCCACTTCATCCAGTGGTCGCCTGCCCACCCCGGAACGACCAGGCGGACCGGCGCGCCGTGCAGCGCGGGCAGCGGCTCGCCGTTCATGGCATAGGCGAGCAGTGCGTCGTCCCGCCCCTTCTCGAGCTCCAGACTCCGGTGGAAAGGAGGCACCTTCCCGGGGGGGACGTCGGCACCAAAGGTGTGGAGATGGCGCGCCGAGGCGGCGAGACCCGTCCGCTCCAGCAGGTCCTTGAGACGGACGCCGGTCCACCGTGCATTGCCGACCGCACCTTGGCCCCACTGGACCCCGGGGACTCGAGGAGTCTGCAGGCTCCGGCCGTTGCCGGCGCATTGCAGCACGCAAGTGACGGTCGTGCGCGGAAGCTGCTTAAGCTCCGCGAGGCTCAAAGAGAGCGGCTTGGCGACCTCCCCGTCCACGACGAGCCGCCAGGTCTTCGGATCTGGAGGGGCCGGCGGCTGCCAGTGGTGCCGCACGAAAAAGAGATCGTTAGGGGTGAGGTAGCTCGTCAGCAGGTCGAGTGGAGTCTCCGCGTCGACGGCATAGGCATTGAGCTGGAGCATCCGGCGCACGCGCCGGACGGTCTGCTGCAGCGCCGGCAATGCACCCAGCGAGGCGAGCAGCCCGGCGGACTGGGCGAGGAAGCAGCGCCGCTGCATCAGGGAGAGCGTCCGGGCCGGGTCCGCACCGCGCTCCCGACCAGATTCTGCACCAGGATCAGCTCGGTGGCGGCATCAGGATCGCCGGTGACGAAAATGAAGTGGGTGCCGGTGGGATCCACGTCGTAGCCGGCGTGGCGCGGGTTCGTCTGATAGTTGCCAGTGAAGAGCAAACTCCGCCGCCCCACTGCGAAGTCGGGCTGCAGAGGAATCTGGACCGCGAAAAGGCTGTCGGCATTGCGATAAAAGAGCTCGCGCCCGTCGCGGCGCCAGCGCGGCTCCGCCCCCCCCGCAGCCGACACCAGCCAGCGACCGCCCCTGGCGGGGAACGGCCGCACGTAGACCTCATCACGCCCGGTCTCGTTAGACACGTACGCCAGCCAGCGCTCGTTCGGGGAGAGGACGGCCGACCGTTCGTCGAAGCGGGAAGCAAGCAGCGCATGCGGCGACCCGAGTGAGTCACGCTGTACGACATAGATATCGCCGGGAATCCCGCCCAGGCGGTAGACGATGGTCTGCTGATCGCGGGTCAGGAACCCCTCGTAGAGGTCGCCGGCCGGCCTGGGCAGCAGCGTATCGACCTCGCCGCCCGCGATGGGCGCCCATAACAGCCCGGCCGAACCGGCGATCGACGGGAAGGTGACGCGGCGGCCATCGGCAGTCCAGTCCGGAAACTGGGCCCGCCCATCAAAGGTGAGCCGGGAAAGCAGCAGCTGCCCGAGCGAAAGCACCCAGATGTCGCCGGCCAATCCCCCTCCCGGCGACAGCGACGTCACCACGATGGACCGCCCGTCGGGAGAGTAGCGCGGATCGCTGAAGCGCCGGGGTTCGGTGGCGAGCTGCGTGGCCACGCCCCGGCGATCGACCAGGTTCAGCCGGCGCTGGGTGCTGACCGTCGGCACGTAGACGATCCAGCCGTTGGGCGCGACCGCCGCCTTGCCCACTCCCTGGATCGTCATGCGGACGCCCTGAAGCACGGGAGTCGAGGGACCGGTGGTCTTCCCGCGACGCAGGTCGAAGGGCGTCAGCAGGACCGAACCGTCGAGCCCGAGCGAGAGCAGCGAGCTCGACTCGAGATAGCGGGCATTGTTGCCGATCCCCGGCAGGGGAGTGATCCGGCCGGTCTCCAGCTCCACGATCGCGGACTCCAGGAAAGGCAAGAGCCCCGCGGTGACGAGGACCCGTTTCCCATCCGGAAGAAACTCGGGCCAGCGGACGAAGCCGCGCGCAGTGGTATCCGCCAACGAAACGGGATGCGGCTCACCGCCGCTCGCGGGAACCCGGAACAGCTTGCCGCCCGATGCGAAGACGATCAGATCATCGAGACCCCAGGTAGCCCCGAAAAGGAACGGCGCTGGACAAATGACTGCGACCGGCCCCCCGGCCACCGGCACCCGTTTGAGGTTCCCGTCGGCCGCGAATCCCACCTGGCGACCGTCGGGCGAAAAGAAAGGTTGCGAGGCATTCTCGGTACCCGCGAGCGGAGTGGGCTCGAGCTGATCGAGCCGGCGGACAAAGAGCTGCTGGTGCCCTCCATAAACGATGGTGCTGGCATCGGGCGAGATGGCGAGCTGAGCCCCAATCCCGAGGGCCGATACCGCTGCGGCTGGAGGCAGCTTGAGGATGGAGCGCACCAGCGGAGCGGGCCGATCGGGCGCGGGGCGCAGCAAGAGGCCGAGCAGAAGGCCTCCGGCAAGGAGCGTGATGCCGAAAACGGTGAGCCTAAACCGCTGTCGCCGCCTGGGGCGCTGTCCGGGAAGCACCGACTCGACCGTACCGGGTCGCGCGAGGGCCTCCGCGAACTCGGCGGCGCCCTTGAAGCGGTCGGCGGGAAGCCGGGCCAGCGCCTTGTGCACAGCCGCAGCCACGTGAGCCGGCACCGCGGGCCGGCCGGCGAGCAGGGGCCGCGGCTCTTCGGTGAGCAGCTTGGCGATCACCGACTGGGTGGTGGGCCCGGTGTGGGGCGGTTCGCCGGTGAGCATCTCGTAGAGCACTGCGCCGAGGGCATAGACGTCGCTCCGGCCGTCGAGCTCGCGGTCGGCGGTGGCCTGTTCGGGGCTCATGTACTGCGGCGTGCCGAGCGAGAGCCCGGTCTCGGTGAGCCGGCCGCCACCGGCCGCGGTGACCGCGCGGGCAATCCCGAAGTCGGCGACCACGGCGGCGCCGCTCGCCAGGAGGACGTTCTCCGGCTTGATGTCGCGGTGGATCACGCCGCGACCGTGGGCATAAGCGAGGGCGGCGAGCACCTCCGTCGCGATGCGCAGCGCGTCCTCGATGGCGAGCTGGCGCTCCCGGGCCAGGCGGTCGCGCAGCGATTCGCCCTCGACGTAGGGCATCACGTAATAGAGGAAGTGGTCGATCTCGCCGGAGTCGTGCAGGGGCAGGATGTGGGGGTGCTGCAGCCCCGCGGTCACCCGGATCTCCTGCAGAAAGCGCTCGGCGCCGATCACGGCGGCCAGCTCCGGGCGCAGCACCTTGAGGGCGACCCTGCGGTCGTGGCGGAGGTCGCGGGCGAGATAGACCGTGGCCATGCCGCCCTGGCCCAGCTCGCGCTCGATGGCATAGCGACCGGTCAACGCGGCAGTGAGGCGGGCGACGAGAGCCTCGGTCATTTCAGGAATCTACCAGCCGGGGCGGGGGAGTGTATTCACTGGTCCCGGGTCTCCGAACCTTTCAGCGCGGAGTGAACCCCAGCGCGACCCGCTCCACCTCCAC
>DATCWE010000277.1:0-7284 GCA_036566495.1 Gemmatimonadales bacterium
AGGACCGGGCCGAAATCCTCGCGACCTTCGAGAGCAGCCTGGAGCGCGCGCGGTCGCTGCTGGGTGCGATGGACGACGGCAAACTGCTGCGGCCCTGGAGTGCTACGGTGAAGGGGAAGGCGGTCATGACGATCCCGAAGGTCGCGGCGCTCCGGACCATCGCGATGAATCATCTGTATCACCACCGCGGAGAGCTGGTGGTTTACCTGCGGCTGCTCGACGTCCCGGTCCCCATGGTCTACGGGCCCACCGCGGACGAAAACCCGTTCGTGTAGCGGCACCCGACGACGCGTTTTCCCGTCATCGCCTATCCGGAGTAGCGTCCCTCGGCTCGAGCCAGGACACTACGCCGCGCGGCCGGCCCCAGAAGAGCTCCTTCGGGGTGATCAATCTGGCGAGACTGGCCAATTCCTGAAATAGTGGCTCAGCTCGAACACCTCGCTGCGATCGTCTGGGCGCCCGTGATTCAGCAACCGCGCACCCCGGGCCTCGGCGCCCGCGAGCTCGTTGTGCGCGAGTTGCAGCGCCAGGAGCAGCGCCTGTAGTGCGTCCTCTCCCGTCACATCAGGGAGCTTTGAGGAGAGGCCCTCGAGGCTCACTGGGCAGCGCCAGGCGAGCAGTCCCTCGTCGCGGTACGGCTGGCCAATGGCGACAACAACGGGTACGCGCCGGCCATTGGGCCACACGACGTCAAGCTCTGCTTGCGCGACGACATTGTTCATGAACCCTCGACCTCATTCCGTCAGCTGACTCCACCCTGTGGCGTATCGCCAGACTTCAACCATACTACATGTCGGCCGTCCCTATCAGCTTCCCGTTCCTCCGGAGCCTCCCATGCCCTCTCGCCGTGGCACCCTGGCGTTACTGCTGCTGCTCGGCGCGTTGGGCTGCCGCTCCGGGCCGAGCGAGAACCCCGAGGTGCGCGACGTGCTCGAAGTGCCCGCGAGCCGGATGCGCGAGGTGGTCGCCACCGCGTTCCGGCTGAAGCCCGACCGGCGCTTCCTGCTCGCCGCCGCCGAGCTGGAAAGCCTCATTCTGGGCAAGCCGGCCCGACCCGGGGCGGCAAGGTTTGTCGACGGGAGCTGGCAAGTCACCGTGGGCGGGAAGCCCGTCGGGATGCTCCCGCTCCTCCCCGGCTTTGGCGACGGCGATACCCTGCTGACCCGCTGGGCCCGCGAGCTGCTGAAACGGGCGCCGCTCGCGGTCGGGCGCCCGCCTCAAAAGGAAGCGATGGACTCGATCGCGGCGGGGCTCGCGGAGTTCTTCGCGCCCAGCACCGCCGCGGCGCTGCAGCGGATCGACCGGTCCTGGCAGCAGGACCGCAGTCCGGAGCTGGTCCCGCTGGCCGCGCGCGGCCTCGTCGCTCTCACGCTCCAGGCGAAAGACCTGCTGGAAGTCGGCGACGCGCTCCCGGCGAAAGCGTTCGCCGCCGCCGTGCTCGCCGGGGCGATCGCGCCGGAGTCCGCCCGTCGGGAAAAAGCGCTTCTGGCCCATGCGATGGGCTACACCGGCGAGGCGGTCGCCTATGGCGGCAGTCTCCCTCCGGCGGACCCGGTGCGCCTGTTCGTGGAACGCCGGATGGGCGCGTCTCAGAATGCCCAAGCGGGTCAGGTGCCCGATCACCTGGCCGACTACCTGTACCTGCTGCGGTTGACGGACCTGCCCGAACCGGGTGAGTGGGCCGGCTGGATCTCCCAGCGCTGGGAAGGCTCCCAGCCGACTACGGGGATTGTCGGCAGCGGCCTCACGGGCGATTGGTTCGACCTCAATGCTCCCCTGGCCGGCCGGCTTGCCGCGCTCACTGCGCAGGAGCTGACCGCCGCCGCCGGTCCGCCGGATTCTTCGCAGCGCGCCGAGACGCCGGATACGATTACGACTGCTGCGCTTGGCGGAGCACTGCGCGCCCTCGAGCAGCAGTCCGCGCGGCTCGACAGCAGGTACGCCGGCCCCTTCCTCGATGGCCCGGCCTACCGAGCCTATTTCCGGGGGCACTTCTACTCCGCGCTCTATGTCCAGGCGCATCACCTCATCGCGAGCCTCGCCTCCCTCTCCGGGTTAGGGGAGTTCGCCACGGCGCTGACCGGCAGTCCGCCGGGTACCGCGGCCGGATTCGCCGACTGGGTGCAGCGTACCGGTGAGTCCATGGCCGGCAACCTCCCGGCCACCGCCGACCTGGACGATCTCGAGCAGCGCGATTTCCCCGCTCACGTGCTGCGGGAGTGGACCTTGGAGCACGCGGTCGCGAAGCTCCCCTACGCCGACCCTCGGGTGCTGCCCGCGGTTGGGCGGCTGGTCTCCGGGATGGACACGCGGATCGCGCATCAGCTCGACCTCGCCCACGTGGCGCTCACCGTCACCCACGACCTCCGGGTGACCGACCGCTTGTACCGCCGGATCAGCGAGCTCGCCGCGCCCGATCATGCCTGGAACGTGCTCTGGTACGCGATGTTCTCGGGCCAGGCGGCCCGGATCGGTCCCTTGCTGACCGACAGCACGCTTCCGGAGCTGACTCGGTCCTCCGCGCTGAGCCAGCTCGCCGAAAGCGGCGGCCTGGGTGATTCCGTCATCCGGGCCGAATTCCGCCGGATCATTCAGGCCGACCCGGCGCGCTGGACCCGGCGCGATGCGTACGCGGGGTATCTCATGCGCCACGACGATTATCCCGAAGCGCTCCGCGTGGTTTCCGAGTGGTTCGCCGCGACGGGCGCCCGGAGTAGGGACCTCACGACCGCCGCGGCCATGACACGCCGGGCCTACATCCTCGACGTCACCGGGAAGCCCGCCGAGGCCTGGGCGGCCATCGAGCCCGCGATCGGCACCATGAAAGGCGAAGCGCTCGGCCGCGGGGCGCTCATTCTCGCCCACCTCGGCCGCCATGAGGCCGCGGAGAGCCTGGCCCTGCTGCGAGTGGCGCGCTATCCGAATGTCGCGCCGGCACTGGCCACCCCGACTGAAGTGCTGTGGATCGCGGGGAAGGATGAGCGGGCCGCGGAATGGCTGGTCCGGCAGAAAGCGCATTTCGGCACCGAAGGGTGGACGGAGGTCGGCACCGCCTTCGCCCGGGCATTCTGGAAGCGGCCCCTCGCGGATGGAGAGGCCGCGTTCGGCGAGCTGCGCAGGCAGGGTTTGAGTATCGACGAACTCTGGAACATTTCCACCGCCGCGGCCGGATTCGGCCGCAACGACCTGGCTTTCGTCGCCGAGTCCTCCCTCAAGGCGGCTACCGCGGGGCTCGAGGAGATGATGTACGCCTCCAGGGCATACAAGTTTCTCAAGCGCTGGCGCGGCCCGGCGGAGGCGCTGCAATGGATGCGGGGCGCGGTGCCGCCCGAGCTGCGCGAGCCCGCCAGCATGATCTTCTACCGCGAAGGCGAGGGCGGACTGCTCTGGGAGCTGATCGGAGAGCCTCAAACAGGCGACCATGGCCGCTTCGTCTGGCTCATGCGTGCCGCTGCCGCCGTCGATTCCGGTCTGGCGGGGGACCCCCATCGGGCCCAGTTCCTGGCCTACTACGGTCAAGCGGGGAAGGACGCTTACTTCGTGATGGGGCGCTATCTACTTGGCCTGGCGACCGAGGCGGAGATGCTGGGCCTGGCGAAGACGCCGGACCGCCGCTGCGAGGTGGCCTACTACCTCGGCGTGCGTGCGAGAGCAGAGGGGCGCTACGAGGACGCCAGCGACTGGTTCCTGGTCGCGGTGGCGACGGGAGAGACGCTGGAGGGAGAGTACACCTGGGCGACCGACCAGCTCGCGAACTGGGCGGGGACCCGGCAGAGCCTGGCGGTGCTTGCCGCGCGACGGAATCGGTAAGTTGCGACCGTGCACCAGGACGAATGCCATTCCCTGACTCACCCGGGCTTTGAGTCGACGTCAAGCGATTACGGACGAGCGGCCTGGCAATTGGAGCCGGGGCCACCCGGGGATCGCCGCCGGAAACAAGACCTAGACATACTACCTATCGACAGGTAGTATGCCTGGGTATGACACCCGACCCGCTGGTCCGGCCCGACCTGCTGCAAGGCACCCTCGACATGCTGGTGCTCCGCACCCTCGCCGACGAGGCCCTGCACGGCTACGCCATCGCCCAGCGGATCCGCTTGCTGTCCGGCGACCGGCTCGCGATTCCGCAAGGCTCCTTATATCCGTCGCTGCGGCGGCTGGAGAACCAGGCGTTGCTCAAGGGCGAGTGGCGCACCGCCCCCTCGGGTCGCGAAGCCCGGGTCTACCAGGTCACCGCCAAGGGCCGCCGCCGGCTCGCTGCCGAATTGCGCGAATGGCGCGAGCTGTCCGTGGCCATCGGCCTGGTGCTGGGAACCAGCTGAACGATGCGCTGGCTCCTCCGGCTGCTCCGGCGCCGCGCCCTGGACCGCGACCTGGACCGCGAGGTGCGGGCGCATCTCGAGCTGCTGACCGATGATCTGATGCGATCCGGCCTTTCCGCCACCGAAGCAAGGCGCCAGGCCGCGCTCACCCTGGGCGGCGTCGAGCAGGTCAAGGAAGCCTCGCGCGACGCCCGCGGCACCCACTTCGTCGAGGATTTCTTGCGCGACGTGCGCTACGCGCTGCGCTCGCTGCGGCGCTCTCCGGGCTTCACTCTTGCCGCGATCCTCACGCTGGCAGTCGGCATCGGGGCGAACACGGCGGTCTGGAGCGTGCTCGACGCGCTGGTGTGGCGCGCCTTGCCGGTGGAACGGAGCGAGGAGCTCCACGCGGTGCGCCACGGCGCGCCCTCCGATGAAGACCCCAACTATCTCTTCTCCTATCCTCGCCGGGGCCGCCTCCAGGCAGCCCTCCCAGGCTCGGCCCGGCTCGGAGCAATGAGCTCCATTGGTGGTCTCTATCTCGCCACCGGGCAGCGGAACGATCCGGTGTCGGCGCAGATGGTGTCTGGCGACTGGTTCCAGGTGCTGGGGGTCGGCGCCGGGCAGGGCAGAGTATTGAACGAGGGCGATGACGACGAGGCGCAGGCGCATCCGGTCGTAGTGCTGAGTGACGTGGCCTGGGCGCGCTTCTTCGGGCGCGACCCGAAGACGGTGGGCAGCACGGTGCGGCTCAACGGCCAGCCAGTGACGGTGGTGGGCATCGCCGAGCCGGGGTTCGATGGGCTCACGGTGGGCCAGCCGGTGTATGTCTGGGCGCCGCTCTGGCTGCAACACCAGGTGGGTTTCTACGGCAACTTCAGCTCGAACGACTCCGACACCGAAAAGCCCTGGCTGCCGCAGGACGGCATCGCCTGGCTCACCCTGGTCACGCGAGCGCCGGCTGCGCTCACGAACCAGGTCGAGAGCAGGCTTGCCACGCGTTACCGCGCGGAGCTGGTCGAGCGGTTCGCCAACGCCGATTCGGTGGAACGAACCCGGGCGCTCCAGGAGCGGCTCCAGCTCGAGCCGCTGGCGCGGGGCTTCTCGCCGATGCGAGCCCAATACGGCGACCCGCTGCGGGTGCTGATGCTGAGCGTCGGCCTGGTGCTGCTGATCGCCTGCGCCAACCTGGCCGGCCTGTTGATGGCGCGCGGCGCGGCGCGAGGGCAGGAGGTCGCGGTGCGGGTGTCGCTGGGCGCCCGGCCCGGACGGCTGTTGCGCCAGGGGTTGAGCGAAAGCCTCACGCTCGCGGCGCTGGGCGGGTTGGTGAGCGTGGCGGTCGCCTGGCTGGGCGGGTTAGGGTTGCTGCGCGCCGCGTCGCCCACCTCCCGCCCGGTGTCGCTTTCCCTGGCGCTCGACGCCCGGGTGCTCGGCTTTGCCGCGATCCTGGCGCTCGTGACGGGGCTGCTCTTCGGGCTGGCCCCGGCCTTGCGAGCGGCGCGGGCCGCGCCCTTCGGAGCCGCTGCGACCGGCGTGCGGGTGACGCACCGCTTGCCCCTCGGCCGGGTGCTGGTGGCATCCCAGCTGGCGCTCTCGCTGGTGCTGGTCGCCGCCGCGAGCCTCTTCGTCAAGACGCTGGGGAATTACCTGCGGGTCGACCCCGGCTATGCCGCCGATCAGATCGTCGAGGCGCGGATCGAGCCGAGGGTGGCCGGCTACAAATACGAGGAGCTGCCCGGACTCTACCGGCGGCTCCTGGACGCGGTCGGCGCGGTGCCGGGGGTCCGCTCGGTCGGGCTGAGCCTCTACGGACTGGGCACCGGGGCGGTGCGCCTCGGCGGCTTCCGGATTCCTGGAGACACCCGGGGCTCCCGGCAAGGGCAGGAGAACTACGTCACCCCGGGTTACTTCGCCACCGTGGGGATGGTGCTGGTCCGGGGCCGGGAGTTCACCGCAGCCGATCGCGACGGACTGCCGCGCGTCTCGGTGGTGAGCCAGGCGTTCGCCAGGCACTTCTGGGGCACCGACGACGTGGTCGGCCGCCACTTCGGCTACGGGGAGCCGCAATTCGAGGTGGTGGGCGTGGTGCGCGACGCGCGGGTCAACCGGGTCAAGCAGGCGATCCCCCGCATGGTGTTCCACCCGCTGGCCCAGGCGCCCCAGGAATACGCGCTCAGCGTCGAGGCGCGGGTCGCCGGGGATGCCGGGGCGATCGTCGCCGCGGTCCGCGCGGCCATTGCGAAGGCCCAGCCCGACCTGCCGATCCGCGACGTGGTCATGGTGTCGGACCTGCTCGAGCGCGGCCTCTCCCGCGAGAAGCTGCTGGCGCGGCTGGCCGGGGTCTTCAGCGCGATGGCGCTGTTGCTCGCGGCGATCGGCCTGTACGGCGTCGTGGCCTATTCGGTGGCGCAGCGCAGCAACGAGATGGGCATCCGGCTGGCCCTCGGCGCGGTGCCCTGGAAGATCTGGCGCATGGTGCTGGGCGATAGCCTGGGGATGGTGGTGGTCGGGTTGGGGGCCGGGTTGCTGCTCTGGCTCCCGGTCCAGGGACTGGTGCGCAATCTGGTGTTCGGGCTCTCGCCAACGGACCCCGGGACGCTCAGCTTCGCGGTGCTCCTGCTCGCGCTGGTGGGAATCCTGGCGGCGTCACTGCCGGCCTGGCGGGCGGCGCGGGTGGATCCGGCGCAGGCGTTACGAGGGCAATAGGGTCCGCGACGCCCGGCGGCGCTCTTGATAGTCACATCTTGACTGTCAAGATGAAGAGCCGTATCCTTGCGCCATGGCCGCACCCAGCACCGACGTCATCCCCGGCACCCTGGACCTGCTCATCCTCAAGACGCTAAGCCTGCAGCCCATGCACGGCTTCGGCATCGCCCGCCGGGTCGAGCAGATCTCCCGCGGCGTCTTCAAGGTCAATCCCGGCTCCCTGCTGGTCGCCCTCCAGCGGCTGGAGCGCTCCGGCTGGCTCGACGCCGAGTGGAAG
>DATCWE010000347.1:0-6936 GCA_036566495.1 Gemmatimonadales bacterium
GGCGGCCTGGTGGCCGATGTGTGTAACGGCCCGCGGTGCGATTCACGTGCCGGCGTTCGCACGCGGGGCGACAGCGTCGAATTCGACATCGCCGACTACGATGCGACGATCTCCGCGGTCCGCCGGGGGGATTCTCTGGTCGGCACCTACCACAATGTCGGCCGCAACGGTCCCCGCTCGATCCCCTTTCACGCCGGCAGAGGCCAATGGCCCGGTGTCCTGGCGCAGCCGGCCCTGCTCGGCAGCTGGGATGCCTGGTACGTGACGGATCAGCGCCGCAGCCCGCGGGAGCTGGTGCTGCGCAACGGCGAGCAAGGCCTGGAGGCCGGCGTGGTGTCCAACACGGGTGACCTCGGCATGTTCTGGGGTCGTGCCGTGGCGGACAGCTTCATGGTGGCCCGTTTCGACGGGGTCTCGGTGTACGTGCTGGCCGGGAAACTCACCGGCGATACGCTGCGCGGGATCTTTCACGCCGGACTGCGCACCCAGACGCCCTTCTTCGCGGTACGCAGCAGCGGGACCGCCCATCTTACCGCACCGACCGCGATTACCTCGGCGGACACGGTCACCCCGTTCCACTTCGCCTTCCCGGACCTCACCGGGCGGATGGTCACCCAGGAGGACTCGCGCTTCAGGGGGAAGGTGGTGCTGGTGGACATCTTCGGCAGCTGGTGCGTCACGTGTCACGAGGCCACTCCGCATCTGCTCGAGCTCTATCGCGACTATCACCCGAAGGGCTTGGAGATCCTGGGATTGGGCTATGAGGTGACGGGGGACAGCGCACGGGACAACCCGCAGATTCGTCGTTTCCGGGACAAGTTCTCCATTCCCTGGCCGCTGCTGCATGCGGGTACCAGCGTGGTCGAAGAAACCGCGGCGACCCTGCCCCAGCTCCACGGCTTTACCGCCTACCCCACCACCATCTTCCTGGGCCGCGACGGACGGATACGACAGGTCTATGCCGGATTCCGCGGTCCGTCCGCCGGGGCGCAGCACCTCCGTCAGATCGAGGACTATCGTCGGATCATCGAGCAACTCCTCGCCGAGCCGTAATGCCGGGGTTCTTCCGGAAGGAACGGCTGACCGCCGACCCGGGCTTCAACCGCTGGCTGATACCGCCGGCCGCATTGGCCATCCACCTCTCCATCGGGCAGGCCTACGCCTTCAGCGTCTTCAACCTCCCGCTCAGCAAAGCCCTGGGCGTCTCGGCCTCCGCGCCCGGCGATTGGAAGCTGACCGAGCTCGGCTGGATCTTCACGCTGGCCATCGTATTCCTCGGGCTGTCTGCGGCGACCTTCGGGCGCTGGCTGGAGGAAGTCGGACCGCGGGTCAGCGGGCTCACGGCGGCGGCGTGCTGGGGCTCGGGCTTCCTGGTCGGTGCCCTTGGCGTCCGCACCCACCAGCTCTGGCTCTTGCTGCTCGGGTACGGGGTACTGGGCGGCTGCGGGCTGGGCCTGGGCTACATCACCCCGGTGTCCACCCTGATCAAATGGTTTCCCGACCGGCGCGGCATGGCCACCGGAATGGCGATCATGGGGTTCGGCGGCGGAGCGATGATTGCGGCACCGCTTTCCACCGCGCTCATGAAGCAGTTCGCGACGACGGAATCGGTCGGCGTGGCCGAGACATTCCTGGTGCTGGGACCGTTGTACTTCCTCGCGATGGCGGCCGGCGCCCTGGCGTTCCGCCTGCCGCCGGCGGGCTGGCTGCCGGCGGGTTACTCACCCCCCGCGAGGCGGAGGACCCTGGTTTCGGCACACGATGTCCATCCGAGGGAAGCCATCCGGACGCCACAGTTCTATCTGCTGTGGGCGGTGTTGTGCCTCAACGTCACAGCGGGAATAGGCGTGTTAGGGCAGGCCAGCGCGATGATCCAGGAGATCTTTCACGGCCGCATCGACCCGGCCGCCGCCGCGGGGTTCGTGGGGCTGCTGTCGCTGTTCAACATGGCGGGCCGGTTCTTCTGGTCGTCCCTGTCGGACCGCATCGGCCGCCAGGCGACCTATGCCTGCTTTTTCGGCCTGGGCGCGCTGCTCTATGCCGCCGCACCGCTCGCGGGCGGACTGGGCAGCATGACGCTCTTCGTCGGCTGCTTCGCGCTCATCCTCACGATGTACGGGGGCGGTTTCGCCACCATCCCCGCTTACCTGTCCGATCTGTTCGGTACCCGCTACGTCGGAGCGATTCACGGCCGGCTGCTGACCGCCTGGTCCGCCGCGGGGGTGCTGGGGCCGGTGCTGGTGAACTACCTCCGCCAGTACGAGATCGAGCGCGGAGTGCCGAACGCGCAGGCGTACAACAACACGCTCTATCTGATGGCCGGCCTGCTGGTCGTTGGATTGGTGTGCAATGCGAGCGTCAAGCCCGTGGCCGAGCGACACCACCTGCCGGTCGGCACCCCCGACAGCCAGGTGGACCATCCTGTGGTGCGGGGCGTGGAGCCGAACCCGCCGGCGCGCGCCGCAAGATCGAGGCGCCCGATACTCGCGGCCGCCTGGACCGCCGTTGGAGCACCTCTGGCCTGGGGAGTGGCGAGCACCGTCACCCGCGCACTGGCCCTGTTCCGCCGCTAGCTCGGCCCGCTCAGGCGCTGCGCTTCTTTCCCGGCTTGGCGGGGGGAATCCACTCCACCGCCCAAGCTCCGATGGCCCGAAGCGCCTTTTCCAGAGCCAGCCCCTTCTCCGTCAACTCGTACTCAACCCGCACCGGGGTCTCCGGTGTGACATGCCGGGCCACGATCCCCTCCGCCTCGAGCTCCCGCAAGCGCTCCGACAGCATCCGGTCGCTGATGTCGGTGACGGCGGAGCGCAGCGCGGCATAGCGCGCCCGGCCTCCCAGCAGCGCGTTGATGATGGCACCGGTCCAGCGCCCGCCGATGAGCTCGACGGCCCGGTGAAACTGGGAACAAAACGGTGGCGTGCGCTCGGTCATAGGCGGAAATCTACCCGGCAACTACATACTTGACAATAGTTACTTACTATTGTATAGTCACTTGTCGAAAGTAATTTACAGTTTGCCTTGGCGGAGGAACCCATGTCGTCCCTGACCAGCTGGACCATCGATCCGACCCACACCGAAGTCGGCTTTGCCGTGAAGCATCTCATGATCGCCACGGTCAGAGGCCGGTTTGCCGACGTCCGCGGCACCGTCCAAATGGACGAGACCGATCCCGCCTCGGCGCAGGTCGAGGTGGCCATCGGGGTGGCGAGCATTCACACCGGGAACGCCGACCGCGATGCGCATCTGCGCTCGCCGGACTTCTTCGATGTCGACCACTTTCCCACCATCACCTTCCGAAGCCGGCAAGTCGAGTCCGCTGCAGACGGCGACCTGCGTCTCCTGGGAGATTTGACGATCCGCGGAGTTTCCCGGCCGGTTGCCCTCGAGGTCCGCCGTGAAGGCACCATCCAGGATCCTTGGGGCAATCGGCGGGCCGGCTTCAGCGCCGCCCTGCGAATCCGGCGCAGCGATTTCGGGATCACCTGGAATCAGTTGATCGAAGCGGGTGGCGTGGCGGTAGGAGACGAAGTGCGCATTTCGCTGGAAGCCGAGCTGATCCAGGAGGGCGTCAAGCAAGCGGCGTAGCCCTCAGCGCCGCAATGCTTTACCGTGCGTGCCGCCAGGTGTATTTTTGAGGGCTTCACCACCCCTGAGGAGTTTCCCCTTGGCGGCACCGCTGGTCCAGCTGACTCGTGGCCCGTCCCCCGGCGGGACCAGCCGACCCATCCCGGTCCCAGTGGCCGCGGTGCGCAAGCCCTCGTGGATCAAGGTAAAGGCCCCGGGGGGCGAGAATTACATCCGGATCAAGCAGCTGATGCGAACGCTGGACCTGCACACGGTCTGCGAAGAGGCCCGCTGTCCGAACATCGGCGAGTGCTGGGAGCATCAAGCCGCCACGTTCATGATTCTGGGCGACGTCTGCACCCGCAATTGCGCCTACTGCGCGGTCGCGCACGGTACCCCCCAGGCATTCGACGCGCTGGAGCCCGCGCGTTTGGCGGAGGCGGTCGCGACGCTGGGACTCCGCCACGTCGTGATCACGTCGGTGGACCGCGACGATCTTCCCAACGGCGGCGCCGAGGCGTTCGCGGGTTGCGTCACGGAGATTCGCCGGCGACTTCCCGACACTACGGTCGAGGTGCTGATTCCCGATTTCAAGGGCTCCGAAACGGCGCTCCGTATCGTCAGCGAAGCGCGGCCCGCCATTCTCAATCACAATCTCGAGACCGTGGCGCGGCTCTATCGCCTGGCGCGGCCGGGCGGCCGTTACGATCGGGCCCTCGAGCTCTTGGCGCGCGCGCGACGGCTTGCGCCGGACGGACTCACCAAGTCGGGGATGATCCTCGGTATGGGGGAAGAATGGGACGAGTTGCTGGGCGCGATGCGCGACCTGCGGCGGAGTGACGTGAACATTCTCACGCTGGGCCAGTATCTCCGCCCTTCCGAGAGCCATCTTCCGGTGGCGCGCTTCTACACCCCGGACGAGTTTGCCGAGCTGCGCAAGGCCGGTCTGCAGATGGGCTTTACCCATGTGCAGTCGAGTCCCCTCACCCGCTCATCCTACCATGCCTGGGAGCAGGCGCGCGCCGCCGGTGCAGGAACCGTCTGATGGCCACTACCACCAAACCGGTGCGCGAGCGGCTGGACCCGGACGCTGCCATCGCCTACAAACAGTACCTCCGCCAGATGCTGCTGATCCGCCATTTCGAGGAGAAGGCGGGCGAGGCCTACAGCCTCGGCAAGATCGGAGGCTTCTGCCATCTCTACATCGGCCAGGAAGCGGTGGCCGTGGGGGCCATCTCGGCGCTGCGCCCGGATGACTACGTCACCAGCGCCTACCGGGAGCACGGCCAGGCCCTGGTGCGGGGGATGACGTCGCGGGCGGTCATGGCCGAGCTTTTCGGCAAGGCCACCGGCTGCTCCCACGGGAAGGGCGGCTCGATGCACCTGTTCGATGCGTCGCTGGGCTTCCTGGGCGGCCATGGGATCGTGGGGAGCCACATCCCCATCGCAGCCGGCGCGGCCTTCGCCATCAAGTATCGCGGCGGCGATCAGGTGAGCGTGTGCTTCTTCGGTGAGGCCGCCGCCAACATCGGCGCCTTCCACGAGACCCTGAACATGGCCTCGCTCTGGGAGCTTCCGGCCATCTTCATCTGCGAGAACAACGGGTACGGCATGGGCACCGCGGTCGCCCGCGCCAGCGCGGTACGCAATCTGGCGGTACGCGGGTCGGCCTACGACATGCCCGCGGAAGAAGTGGACGGCCAGGATGTGCTGGTGGTTCGCGAGGCCATGGACCGTGCCGTGGAGCGCGCCCGCAAGGAATCCCAGCCGACGCTGCTGGAAATCCGCACCTATCGCTACGTCGGACACTCGATGTCGGACGCGGCGCACGGCACCTACCGGACCAAGGATGAGGTGGAGGAGTACCGGCGCAGAGATCCCATCAAGGTGCTGGCCGAGCGGATGCGCAGCGCCGGGGCGCTGGATGATGCCGGCTGGGACGCGCTCGATGCCGAGGTGAAGGCGGAGGTCGAGGATGCCTATGCCTTCGCGGAGAGCTCGCCGGATCCGGACCCGTCCGAGCTGCATACCAACGTGTACGCGGGACCGGCGGGCGCGACGCCGGAAACAGGAGGACCAGGCTGATGGCGCTCCTGACTTACCGCGATGCGCTCAACCAGGCTCTGCGCGAGGAAATGCAGCGGGACGACCGGGTCTTCCTGATGGGCGAGGAAGTGGCCGAGTACGACGGCGCCTACAAGGTGAGTCGCGGGCTGCTGAAGGAATTCGGCCCCAAGCGGATTGTCGATACGCCGATCGCCGAGCTGGGCTTTACGGGAATCGGCGTGGGCGCCGCGATGGTGGGGCTGCGGCCCGTGATCGAAATGATGACCTGGAATTTCGCCTTGCTCGCGATCGACGAGATCGTGAACGGCGCCGCCAAGATCCGCTACATGTCCGGCGGACAGCTGAGCTGCCCGATCGTGTTTCGCGGCCCGGGCGGCAGCGCCCTCCAGCTCGGCGCCCAGCATTCGCAGGCCTTCGAGAGCTGGTATGCCCACATTCCCGGCCTCAAGGTGCTCGCTCCCGGAACGCCGGCCGACGCCAAAGGACTGCTGAAGAGCGCGATTCGCGATGATGACCCGGTGGTCTTCATCGAGGGCGAGATGCTCTACAACACCAAGGGTGAGGTGCCCGAGGGAGAATACCTCACCCCCATCGGGCGGGCGGAGATCAAGCGCCCCGGGAGCGACGTGACGCTGGTGTGCCATGGCAAGACGGTCTCGGTGGCGCTCAAGGCCGCCGAGCAGCTGTCCGCCGAGGGTGTCGCCGCCGAGGTCGTGGACTTGCGGAGCATCCGGCCGCTCGACACCGAAACCATCCTGACCTCGGTCGGCAAGACCAACCGCTGCGTGATCGTGGAAGAAGGCTGGCCGTTTGCCGGGGTGGGCGCCCAGGTGGTCGACGTGATTCAGCGGGACGCGTTCGACGCGCTCGATGCGCCGGTGTTGCGGGTGACCAATGCCGACGTACCGATGCCCTACAACAAGCATCTGGAAAAGGCCGCGAAAGCCGACGCCGGCAAAGTCGTCGAGGCGGCCCGGCGCGTCCTGTACCTCCGCCAGCCGAAGGCTGACTGATGGCGACCAAGATCGTGATGGAGGCCCTGTCACCCACCATGGAGGAAGGCCGCCTCGTCGAGTGGAAAAAGCGGGAGGGAGAAGCCGTCGCCGTGGGTGACGTGCTGGCCGAAGTGGAGACCGACAAGGCGGTGATGGAGCTGGTGGCCCGAGCCGCCGGCACGCTGCTGAAGCAGCTGGTTGCCGCAGGAGCGACGGTGCCGGTTTCGTCACCGGTCGGCTGGATCGGGTCCGCGGGGGAGTCGGTGGCGGCGGACGGACAGCCGGCCACCAAGGCCGCCGAACCCGCCGC
>DATCWE010000369.1:0-10512 GCA_036566495.1 Gemmatimonadales bacterium
CTGCGGGCCGAGGCGCGGCGCAGGATGCCAGAAGCAAGGCAGAAACGATGGCGAGCCGCAGCCGCATCGGAGGTCGGGTTAGAGGAATGCAAGTCAAATTAGTCCGGGGTCCGAACCCGAACAACAGGACCGAATACTGGCTCTGATGCAGGAAGCGCGCCGAAGGTTGCGGCGGGCGCGCTATCTTTGTGCGCATGATTGCACTCGCCCTGGTCTTACTGACCGCTGGTGGGACGCCGGACAGCAGCGCCGCGCTGCAGGCTGCCGCGCGCGCCCGGATCGCGCGGGACAGTGGCGCCGTGGTCGCGGTGGTCCTGCGCGACCCGGTGTCGCGGCTCAGCCTCGAGCTCAATCCCGCGCTGCGCTATCACGCCGCGAGCACCATGAAAGTGGGGGTGCTCATCGAGCTGGGCCGCCGCATCGATGCCGGCGAGCTGCACTGGAACGACTCGCTGCCGCTCCGCAATCAGTTTGCCTCGATCGTGGATGGCTCTTCGTACACGCTCGATCCCGGCTCGGACAGCGACTCCACCGTGTACGCCGCGCTGGGCAGCCGCTGGACGCTGCGGCAACTGGCCACCCGGATGATCGTGCGCTCGAGCAATCTTGCCACCAACCTGCTGGTCGAGCGGCTCGGCGCTCCGCGAATCACCGCGACAATTCGCCGGCTGGGCGCCGACTCCATGGTGGTGCTGCGAGGCGTGGAGGACGGCAAGGCCTATGAGAAGGGCCTCAACAACACGACCACGGCCCGCGACCTGGCGATCCTGCTCGAGGCGATCGCCCAAGGGCGCGCAGTCAGCAAGGACACCGGCGCCGAGCTGCTGAACATCCTGGAGGCCCAGGAGTTCAACGACGGGATTCCGGCGGGACTGCCGCCGGGGACCCGCGTCGCACACAAGACCGGGGAGATCACGGCCACCTGGCATGACGCCGCCCTGGTCTATCCCGAGGACGGCAAGCCGTACACGCTGGTGGTGCTCACGCGCGGCGTTCGGGAGCGAGGGCGCGGCGTCGCGCTCCAGGCCGACCTGGCACGCCTGGCGCACGCGGCCGTGCTGCAGGCGCGACTCAGCGGTTCACGTACGCCTTGAAGCGGACCATCAAGTCACGGGTGATCGGCCCGGCCTTCCCTGCCCCGATCGACCGCCCGTCGTAGGAGCGGATCGGCGCGATTTCGCTGGCGGTTCCGGTCAGGAACGCCTCGTCGGCGGTGTAGACATCGAAGCGATTGAGCATTTCTTCCTTGACCGAATGACCCGCCTCGCCGGCCAGCTGCATGACCACCGAGCGCGTGACCCCCGCGAGGATGCCGGCGTAGAGCGGCGGGGTCCGCAGCGTGCGGCCCTTCACGACGAAGAGATTCTGCCCGGTACCTTCGGCAACGTGGCCGGAGGAATCCATCATCAGCGCTTCGTCGGCTCCGGCGACGTTCGCTTCCAGCTTGGCCATGCAGTGCGAGAGGTAGTTGAGCGATTTGACGCGGGGCGACAGCGCCTCGCGATGAGGGATCGGGGTGCCGGCGGTGATGACCGAGAGGCCCTGCTCGTAGCGCTCCGGAGACCAGATATTGATGGCGTCGACGATCACGATCATGGTCGGCGCGGGGCACTTGCGCGGATCCACGCCCAGGTCGCCGATGCCGCGCGTGATGATCGGCCGGATGTACGCCTCCCGGAGCCCCGAACGCTGGACCGCTTCTTCGATCACCGCACCGAAGGCCGCCTTGCTGATGGGGACGCTGAGCAGCACCGCGTGCGCGCAGTCCCACAGCCGGTCGAGGTGCTCCTGCAGCTTGAACACCTTCCCGGCGTAGACCCGGATGCCCTCGAACACCCCGTCACCATAGAGCAATCCGTGATCGAAGACGGAAACTCGGCCACTCTCCTTGGTGTGCCATTCGCCGTCGATCCAGATCGTGGGCATTACGGGCTCCAGAGATAATGGGGTGGCTATCGGAGTGCTGGGGGAAAACCTAACTTGGGGGAAAGCTAACAGCTAACGGCCAACGGCTGTCGGCGAACAACCTTCGAGGTGCATCATGCTGCTGCTGCTAGTCCGCCATGCGCAGGCCGCCGAGCAGAGCGCGACGCACTATCCGGACGATACGATGCGTCCGCTGGTGCCCAAGGGCAGGAAAGTACAAGCCAGGATGAGCAGAGCGCTGCGCCGGCGCGAGCTGATTCCGTCGCGGGTGTACAGCAGTCCCTGGAAGCGCGCCTGGCAGACCGCCCGGGTCCTGATCGAGGAAACCGGATTGCCCAAGGCCGCCAGAATCGCCTGCGCCTCGCTGGCGGAGGCACCGGATCTCGCGAAGATCGCCGAAGAGGTGGGAGAATTCGGGGCGGTTGGTGCGGTCGGTGAGACTGGTGCGGCCGGGGGCGACGAAATCATCGCGCTGGTGGGCCATGAGCCGTGGATGAGCGAGCTGGCCGCTCTGCTGCTGACGGGTCGATCCGGCGGGCTGGGGGTGGACTTTCCCAAGAGCGGCGTGATGGGGATCGAAACGCCGGGACTGCTGGCGGAGCCGGGCGCCGCCACGCTGCGGTTTTTTCTGGTCCCCTGAGCAACCCGGGCGCGGAAGCCAAAGAGCCCGGTCGCGGGGCGACCGGGCTCGCTGCGATCATGAGGGCGGTGGGACTCGAACCCACGACCTACGGGTTAAAAGCCCGCTGCTCTACCAACTGAGCTACGCCCCCGACTGCAGTGAAAGGTGAAAGGTGAAGGGTGAAAGGTAAATAGCTTTACTCTTCACTGAGGCCAGCCCACAGCTCGTGCTGCGCGATGGGGGCAAAGCTGACGCGGTGATGCCGGGTCGCACCAGCACGCCAAATTCCTTCGAGGTGTTCCGGGGTACCGTACCCCACATTGGTTTCCCAGCCATAGCTGGGATAGCGCTGCGCCAGGCAGCGCATGATCCGGTCGCGCACGGTCTTGGCGATGATGCTCGCGGCCGCCACGCTGTAGCAGTGGGCATCGCCGTCCACCACGGCCTCGTGGGGAAAGCCGATCTCGGGCAGCGGGAGCCCGTCGATGACCAGGTGCCAGGGAGCCGGGAAGCTGGGAAGCTGGGAAGCGAGGGCCGACGCTTCCATCCCCAGCGCGTGGCGCACCGCCCGGCGCATGGCCAGCGCGGTCGCCACCCGGATGTTGACCCGGTCGATCTCGCGGTTGGAGGCCGCGCCGATCCCGATGCGGATCGCGCGGGTGCGGATCAGGAGCGCGAGCTTCTCGCGCCGCTCCAGCGGCAGAGTCTTGCTGTCGCGCACGCCGTTGATGCGCCGCATGCCGGGGGGGAAAACGACGGCCGCGGCCACCACCGGTCCCGCCAGTGGGCCGCGGCCCGCTTCATCGACTCCGATCAGCAACCGCTGCCCGGCCCAGGCGAGCCGCTCCCGCTGGAGCGTCGGCACGGACTATTGCTCTTTCTTCTCCCGGATCCGGGCGCCTTTGCCGGAGAGCGCCTTGAGGTAGTAGAGCTTGGCCCGGCGGACCCGGCCGCGCCGCACCAGCTCGATCGAGCCGATCGAGGGGCCATGGAGGGGGAAGATCCGCTCTACCCCGACGCCGGCCGAGAGCTTTCGCACGGTGAAGGTCTCATCGATGCCTCCCCCGCGGCGCGCGACGCAAACGCCTTCGAAGGCCTGGAGGCGCTCCTTGTCCCCCTCGCGAACCCGCACCATTACCCGAACGGTGTCGCCCGCCGCGAACAGCGGGAGATCCGTGCGCAAGCCCTCACGGGCGATTGTCTTCACGCGATCCATTGTCGTCTCCTCCCTCAGAATGCCACCTGGCCCACAGGTCGGGCCGTCGCTCCGCCGTCAGTCGCTCCGCCTCCTGCTGCCGCCACGCGGCGATCTCCGCGTGATTCCCGGAGCGGAGCACCTCCGGAACCGCGAGGCCGCGATACTCCGGCGGCCTGGTATAGCTCGGTGGGCTCAGCAGCCCATCATAGTGCGAATCGCCGCTGGCCGATTCGTGGTCTCCGATGGCACCGGGCAACAGCCGGACCACGGCGTCGATCACGCAGAGGGCCGCCGGCTCGCCCCCGCTCAGCACGAAGTCGCCCAGCGAGACTTCCTCGGCGCCCAGCCCGTCGGCCACCCGCTGGTCGACGTCCTTATAGTGTCCGCACAGCAGGGTCAGCTCGTCCTCGAGCGAGTACCGCACCGCCCGCCGGTGGGTGAACCGGGCACCCCGCGCGGAGAACAATACAATCGGTCCCTGCCGCGCGGGGCCCAGCGACTCCACCGCTTCGAAAAACGGCTCCGGCCTGAGCACCATTCCGGCACCGCCCCCATAGGGCGCGTCGTCCACGGTCTGGTGCCGGTCGTGACTGAAGTCGCGCAGCTGGAGCAACCGATAACGGACCAGCCCGTCCTTCGCGGCCCGTCCCGGGATGCTGGTCGCCAGCATCGGAGCGAGCGCCTCGGGAAACAGCGTCACGACGTTGATCGTCAGCATGGCGGTGACCGGTGACCGGTGACCGGTGACCCGTAAGGCCTACAGGTCCGCTAGCCCAGCGGGCAGTTGCACCACCAGCCGGCGGCCCGCCCGGTCCAGCTCGACCACAAACTCCTTCTTAAACGGCATCAGGAACTCCCGCTTGGGTCCCTGGACTTCCAGCATCAGGCCGGTCGGCGTGTCCACGGTTCGGGTCACCAGTCCCAGCGGATCACCGCCGACCGCCTGCACCGCGAACCCCGCCAACTCGTGGAGGTAGACCTCCCCATCGGCCGGGGGTCGCAGCGCGCCGGCCTCCGCGGCGAGAAAGTGTCCCCGCCAGGGCTCCACGGCCTCGATCCGCAGGTGATCCCGGAACGCCACCAGCCACTCGCGATGATAGGAGCGACTGCGCTCCACCAGCAGCGGGCCGGCCACCAGGTCACCCGCCAGGTCCTTCAGCCACAGCTCACGACCGGGGGCGAATACTTCGGCCGGCTGGTCGGTGAGCGGAAAGACCGCGCAGTCGCCTTTGAGCCCGTGCGGTTTGCGGAGCCGCCCCACCACGAGGTGGCGCGTCTCCTCCGCCGGCATCAGGCCGAGGCGGAGATGACGCCGGCCGATTTGAGCAGCGCCTGCACCGTATCGGTGGGCGTGGCTCCCTTGGCCAGCCAGCTCTTGGCCTTCTCGACGTCGACGACGACTTTCTTGGCGCCTTCCTGCTTGGGATCGTAGGTGCCGAGAATCTCGATGAAGCGCCCGTCGCGGGGCGATTCCTTGTCGGCGACCACGATGCGATAGAGCGGCAGCTTCTTGCGACCGATCTTGCGGAGGCGAATGCGCGTGCTCATGCGGCTGTCTTTCTTCCCGGGTTATGAACCGGGAAACCGG
Organism: Gemmatimonadales bacterium; assembly: GCA_036566495.1. Classification (GTDB taxonomy): domain Bacteria; phylum Gemmatimonadota; class Gemmatimonadetes; order Gemmatimonadales; family GWC2-71-9; genus JABFSM01. The sequence continues at coordinate 5,335 of DATCWE010000369.1, forward strand.
GGACCGAAAGGAAGTTTCGCGCCCGGCTTGCCCGCGACCTTCATGACCTTCTGCATCTGCTTGAACTGCGCCAGCAACTGGTTGACTTCCTGAACCGAGCGGCCCGAGCCCTTGGCGATGCGGAGGCGGCGCGAGCCGCTCAACAGGTCGGGGTCGGCGCGCTCCGCCTTGGTCATCGACAGCACGATAGCTTCGACGTGCTTGAGGCGATCATCGCTGACGTTGGCGCCCTTCAGCATTGCCGGGCTCACCCCGGGCAGCATGCCCAGCACGCTCTTGAGCGGTCCCAGCTTCTGCATCTGCTTCATCGCGGCCAGGAAGTCCTGGAAATCCAGGCCCTTCTTGGAGACCGCCTTCTTGGCCAGCCGCTTGGCGTCCTCTTCATTGACCGTGGCCTGGGCCTTCTCGACCAGGCTGAGGATATCGCCCTGCTGGAGAATCCGCCCGGCCATCCGCTCGGGATGGAAGGGCTCCAGCGCGTCCAGCTTTTCGCCGGTGCCGACGAATTTGATCGGCGCGCGAGTGATGCCGTAGATCGAGAGCGCCGCGCCGCCGCGGGCATCGCCGTCCATCTTGGTCAGGATCACCCCGGTGATCCCCAGCGCGGTGTGGAAGCCCTGCGCGATCCGGACGGCGTCCTGCCCCGTCATCCCGTCGGCCACCAGCAGGATTTCCTGGGGAGCCACCGCCGCCTTGAGGCGCTCGAGCTCCGCCATCATATCCGGATCGATCTGCAGGCGGCCGGCGGTGTCCACCAGCACCGTGCGGGCGCGGGCCTTGCCCGCCGCCTCGATCCCACGCTTGACCAGCGCCACGACGTCCCGCTCGGTGTCCTCGCGGTAGCAACCGACCTCGGTCTGCCGCGCCAGGGTCTCCAGCTGCTCCGCGGCTGCCGGGCGATACACGTCCGCGGCGACGAGGAACGGAGCCTTCTGCTCCAGCTTGAGGCGCTTGGCCAGCTTGCCCGCGGTGGTCGTCTTGCCGGACCCCTGCAACCCGACCAGCAGCATCACGGTCGGTGGCACCGTCGCATGCGTGAGCGGCGCCTGCTTCTCGCCCAGCATGGCAACCAGTTCGTCGTAGACGATCTTGACAAGCTGCTGGCCGGGCCGCACCGACTGGACGACCTGCTGGCCCACCGCTTTCTCCTGCACCCGCTCGAGGAATTCGCGGGTGAGATCGAAGCTTACGTCGGCTTCGAGCAGGATGCGGCGGATTTCCCTCAGTCCCTCGCGAACGGCCTCTTCACTCAAGACCCCGCGTCCGGTCAGGCGCTTGAGGGCATCGGTCAGCTTGCCGGACAGCTCGTCGAACATAAGCCAAGCAAGATAAACGAGTTAGGGCGTGGCTTCAACTCCGGATCGGGGGTTACTCCACCCGCCACCTCAGGGTGGCCCGGCGTTGCAGGACCTCGGTCCGAACAATCCAGCCGCAGCCGGGGGCATCGGGAACTCGCACGCGGCCCTCTTTCAGCTCGAACGCCGAGACGTCCACCGCGTCGGAAGCACAGGGATCCTGCTCGGCGAGCAGGAGATTGGGAACCGCCCTGCCGAGGATGAGCTGGACGTAGAAGCCGAAGAAGGAGCCCCAGTTATTGGGCGCCAGGCTGATTCCTGTGGAAGCGGTCGTTCGGGAGAGGTCCCGCAACTGCTGCAGTCCGAACCCCAGCACGTTCCCCTGCAGGACATCCAGGGCCCTGGCGGCGATGTAGGGCTGATAGCGCACTGCGCTGTCCGCGCTCTCACCGTCGGCGAGCAGCGTGCTCATCCCGTGGCTGCGGAGCCAGGCCTTGAGCTCGAGATCACGGGTCACTCCCTCGGGAAACGGCTCCTCGATCCAGAAGAGGTCTTCGCCCACCTGCTCCAGAAAGCGCCTCGCTATGGCGGGGTCATACCCGTCATTCGCATCCGCCATCAGGCGGACGCCGGGACCGACCGCCCGGCGAACCGCGCGGAGCAGCTCGATGTCGCGACGCAAACCGGCCTCGCGCTCCATCCAGCGCAGGCCGCGACCGACTTTGAGCTTGAAAGCCCGGTGGCCCAGCGCAAGGCTGTGCTCCACTTCCTCGACCAGGCGTGCCACGCCGCGGTCGGAGAAGGCGGGATCGAGATCCGAGAAGTAGAAGCTGCTGTCGTAGGCCGCGACCCATTCCGGGCCCTCCCCACCCAGCAGGCGCCAGACCGGCAGGCTCAGCAGCTTCCCCACCAGGTCCCAGAGCGGGGCGTCATAGTGCTGGAGGGGGCTGCGCAGCTCGCGGTCGGCATAGAAATCCAGCGGATCGCGCCCCAGCAGCTGCCTGGCTTCGGCCTCGGAAATCCGGCTGGGGCCAAATCCGTCGATCCCAGCATCGGTCTCGATGCGGAGCACGCTGTCTCGGGCATAGAAGCCATGGCCCTCGACCTGGGCGTTGCTGCCCACATACTTCCAGCGCGGGAATTCCAGGAAGAAGCGGCTGACTCGGACAATTCGGACCCCGGAACGCCCGTCCCGGCCCCGGGACTGGGGGCCGGCAAGAGCCGGATTTGCCGGAGCTCCGGTTTTTGCGCTATTCATTGCTACGGCGGCCCTCCCATCCATCCCTGCTTAAGTACCTGAGCGAGGCGGAAGTTCCATGCGCCGAAGTGTGCTGCTGGTCGGCAGGAACCTGAGCATGCTGATGGGATCTCACGTCCTGAATCGCCTGCTGTACGTGGCGCTGGTCGGCGTCATCGGACGGAGGCTGGGGGCGGAGATCCTGGGCGGCTACGCCATCGCCGTGGCGGTCGGGAGCGGGTTTCTGTTCGCCGCCGATTTCGGCCTCTCGCCACTGCTCACCCGCGAGGTCGCCGCCCGCCCGGGCGACGCCAGGCGCGGCTACGCCAGGGCGATGGGGGCCAAGCTCGCGGCCAGCGGAATCGCGCTGCTGGTTCTGCCCCTCCTGGTCGCGTTGCTGCCCTATCAGGACTGGGTGCGCGAGCTGTGCGCCTGGATGGCCCTCGCTGCCCTGCTCGAATCGTTCAGCCAGCTGAACAACGCCGTATGCCGAGCGAAACAGCGCATGGAGCTCGAGGCAATCGCTGCGACGACCCAGGCCGTGGTCGTCGTGGGCGGCTCGACGCTGGCACTCTTTGCCGGCCTTCCACCGGTGGCCCTGGGCTGGGTGGCCGCGGCGGGGTCGGCGGCGGAGCTGGTGGTGAGCCTGGTCCTGGTGCGCCGCCTGGTCCAGCCGGGAATCGAGTTTCCCCCTCAGTGGGAGACCGTGCGGGCGGCGAGCCCCTACGCGGTGAGCTCGCTCAACGCCGTCGCTTTTTTTCAAGCCGAGATCCTGGTCCTGTCATTCCTGATGAAGCAGGAGCAGGTAGGCCAATTTGCGGCGGTGTTCCGGCTGATCCAGGGAGCCGGGTATCTCGCCATCCTGGCCGCAAACTCCATTCTGCCGGCCCTCACTATAGCCCACACGACCTACAGCCGCGAGCGGTTCCAAAGGGCGGGAACCTCGCTGCTGCGCGCCGGCTTGCTCGCCAGCGGCGCGGTCGCCGCCCTGACCTGGTCACTGGCCGGCCCGGTCATGGCGACGGTCTACGGGAAGGCTTTCGCGGGACTGGCGCCCCTGCTCCGACTCGGGGCGGCGTACCTCTTCTTCAAATACCTCTCCGAAACCTTGTCCACTCTGCTGGTCGCAGCGGGGCGCCCAGTGCTTATCGCGGTGAGCCGGGTGCTCGGCGCCGGACTCAGCTGGGTCCTGATCGGCTTGATGGCCCCTCGCCTGGGGGTCCTTGGGGCGGTGCTCGCGCTGGTGACGAGCGAGCTGGTGGTCGCCGTCGTACAAGCCCGCCGGGTCGGGCAGTTCGTCCAAGCCGAGATTCTGGTTCCGACGACCGGGTGGCTGGTGGCAGGGCTCCTCGCGACCCTGCTGCTGTGGAGCTATCTCCAGGACAGCGGATCATTGCTGCTGGCCATCGCGCTGCCGCCGCTGGCCTTCGGGGCGCTCATGGCGTTCTCCGGGCAGCTCAAGCTCGACTTGCCGGCACCTTTGGACGAGGAGGCGAGCTAGAGGGGGCCGGACGAACTTGCGAAGACATTAATTGATTGATTAATTGAAGCATGACTCCGCCCGAAACCGGGTCCGCCCGCGACCAGATCCTCGATGCCGCCGAGGACCTCTTTGCGCGGAAGGGGTTGGGGCCAACCACGATCAAGGAGATCGGCGCCGCGGCCGGTCAGAATCCCGCGCTGCTTTACTACTACTTCGGAAGCAAGGAAGAACTGTATCGCGCCGTGCTGCAGCGGGTGATGGGTGGTATGCTGGCGCGAGGGGGAGCCGTCTTCGACTCCGCGCCTTCTCCCCCTGAGGCGATCCGCGGGCTGGTCGAGGCGCAGATGGAATACATCCTCAGCCATCCGAGGGCGCCCCGCCTGCTGGTGCGTGAGATGATCGATCACGACGCGCGGACCGCGGAGGCGATGCTCCTGCAGGTGGCGGCGGGGCTGTTCGAGCGGCTCTGCGGGGTGATCGAGCAGGGGCAGCGGGAGGGCTGCTTCCGTCGCGACGTCGAGCCGCGCTTCGCCGCAATCAGCACGATCGCCCAAGTCGTCTATTTCACCATCGCGCGTCCGGCCATCGGGCTCTTCTTCCGGGAGGGCCCACGCGGCGTGCCCGAAGCCACCGCACACCAGTTTGGTCGCCATGCCGGCGAATTTGCGGTGCGCGCGCTCTCCATCGCGGAGTCGACATGACGCGTTCTGAGGTGAGCTATCGCCTGCTTCCGCTGCTGTTCATGCTGGGATGCTCGCGGTCGTCCAGCGCGTTCTACGCCGCGCGGGGGACCGTGGAGCTGCCCCAGGCGGACCTGGCTGCGCTGATCCCGGCCAAGGTACTCGAGGTCCGAGTGGATGAGGGCGATGCCGTGCGCCGCGGTGATACGCTCGCGGTGCTGGGGCAGCGCGAGCTGGAGGCCACCTTCGCGGCGCTGCGCGCGCGGGTAGGCGTCGCCGCAGCCAACCTGCGGGAGCTGGAAGCCGGGTCGCGTCCCCAGGAGGTCCGCCGAGCCGAAGCTGACGTGGCGGCGGCCGAGGCCGAAGCGGTCCGGACCCGCCAGGCGCTGGAGCGGGCCCGCGCGCTGGTTGGCGACAATGCGATCGCGCGGCAGCAATACGACGACGCCGTCGCGGCCAACCGCGTGGCGGAAGAGCGGGCGG
>DATCWE010000322.1:0-4306 GCA_036566495.1 Gemmatimonadales bacterium
GTCGAGCCGGTGAAGGAGATGACCGGGACGCCGGAGTGCTCCACCAGCGCCTTACCCGCCACTTCGCCGCGGCCGTGCACCAACTGGATGACCTCGGGAGGGAGGCCGGCGTCGAGCAGAATCTCCACCAGCAAGTGGACCGTGTGCGGGACGTCCTCGGACGGCTTGATGACGACGCTGTTTCCGCAGGCCAGCGCGGGAAACATCTTCCAGGTCGGGATGGCCATCGGAAAGTTGAAAGGGGTGATCAACCCCACGACACCGATGGGCCGCCGGTAGCTCATCGCCCATTTACTGCGCAGCTCGCTGGGCACCGTGTGCCCGAAGAGCCGCCGCCCTTCGGAGCCGGCGTAGTAAGCGGTGTCGATGCCTTCCTGCACGTCCCCGCGCGTCTCCGCCAGCACTTTGCCCATCTCGCGGGTCATCGCCCGTGCGATGGCCTCTTTGCGCTCGCTGAGCAGGTCGCCCACCCGGCGCAGCACGTCTCCGCGTGCCGGGGCCGGCACGCGCGACCAGAGCCGGAAGCCGGCCTCCGCCGAGCGGACCGCGCTGGCGACGTCGGCAGGCCCCGAATCGGGGAAGCGACCGATCAGGTCGCGGGTGTCGGCGGGGTTGCGATTCTCGAAATAGCTGCGGGTCGCCGGGGCGACCCAGCGGCCGGCGATGAAGTTCTTGAAGGTGGCGGGCATGGGACCAAGGCTATGCGACCCTCGCGATGGGAGCAAGCACCGTGATGCTCAGGGCGGCTTCGGAGCCCACAGGATGTCCGATTCTTCGAGGTTCCGCGGGGAGCCGGTGACCGCCCGTGTCAAGTCGAGCTGAGCCGCCCGCACCATGGTCGGCCAGGCTTCGGTGATCCGGCCCTGGAAATTGCGCCCCACCAGTGCCCACAGGAATTCCTGAATCGGGACCGCCTCGACGAAAGTGGCCCCTTGCACCTGAGGCCGCCGGATCGCCAGCAGGGTCGAGAAGTTGGAGTTGAGCTGGTGGGCATCGAACTCCGAAGTGGGCACGTACCCTGGAGGATTCTGGTGGATGCGAGAACCGTGATCGCCGTGAATGATCACGACCGCCCCGTCCCGCCCAACGGTCCGATCCAGCACCGCGAGCAGCTCGTTCACGGCACGGTGCACGCAGCGATCCTGCTCCCCATAGAGGCCGAGCTGGGCTCGCCAGCTCCGGTCGCTCAGGTGCTTGGAAGCCTCGTATCGGGCTGCTTCGTCGAGGTCTTCAAGCGTCCGGCAGTTGGCATCCACTCTGAAAGGGCGGTGGGGCAGCAGCACATGGACGAAGAACGCGGTACCGGGCGGGGGACGGGCAGCAATGGCATCCCGGACGAGCGCCAGCTCGGCCAGACCGTAACCGGTGCTCGCCCGGCGCCAGAGCGCGCCATCGGGTGGACGCTTGAGGCGCAAGTAGACATGCGAATTCAGGTTAAGGAAATAGCGACCCGCCAGGACCGCCCGTTGGGTCCATGATCCGCTGAGATAGCCGATGCTCGCGATCGAATTGCCGGGCATAGTCACGCAGCTCGCCACCACGATCCCGACGGGGTGGCAGTAGTCGAGGTAGGAGGTCTGGAAGACGCGGATGGAATAGCCGAGGTCGCGCAGCCGCTCAAAGTAAGGATTGACGGACACGCGGAACCCATTGGCGAGGGACCCATCGGGGGAGGCCGGCTCGGCATTCACCACGGCGCGGCCGAGGGACAACACCTCGGGAATCGACTCCCGCGTCAGGTCGGAGCGTGAGTAGGCTCCCTCGTACACCTCGAACCCGCGATCCCGATAGAAATCACCCAGGAAGTCCGCGGTGCCCGAGTCTCCCGCGGCGCGAAGACCGCCGATGCCCCACTGCTCGTCGAGCACCAAATGGACCAGGAGCGGAGGCGCAGTGGCGGGCGGTGCCGCCGAGCGCGCGGCCAACTTCAGGTCGGAGGGGCCCAGGGAGGACCTAGGCAAGGAGGAGAGGTCGAAGGCCGCCAGCATGAGGCAGGTTATCAGCGCGCGCCGGGTTCGGAGGAGCCCCATCAACGCCACGCACCCCAGCCCCACGACGGCGGTAGGGATCCAGCGATCCAGGTCGAGCTGCAGATCGACGAATCCGAAGCACAGGGCACCGAAGCTCAGCGTCCCGGCCAGGCCGCCGACGCGGCGTCCGATCACGGCAATCGCGGCCCCGAGAAGGGCGACGCCGAGCGGGAGGAGGATCGCCTCGGGACGGCTGAACGGATAGTGGTTGACGTACAAATAGCGCCACACCGGACTCCCCAGCAGCAAAGCGCCGGCGAGCGCGTAGAGCCACAGGGATTCGAGCGGGGGGCCGCGGGTCTCTCTCATGCGCGCGCGAATGCGAAGAGCACCCGCCCCGACCCGGTCACCACTGTCTCCCGTTCGATCCGCGCGTGCCGCCGGAGCAGGTCCGCCACGGTCGCGCGATCGTAGTCCGGCGCAATGTCAGGCTTGAGCGCCAACAGCTGTTGGGCCATCGGGTCCTGTTTCGGGACGAACTCCAGGATCCCGTGCGGGGCCAGAGCGCACAACCACTCGATCACCTGGGCAAGCGGCAGGTTGCGAGCCAGCACGAGATGATGCAACAAGGCGAGACACAGCACGAAGTCGGCGTTGCGCCGCTCGGCGAACCCCAGCCGCTCCTGCTGGCGCCAACCCAATGAGGGCGAGGGATTGGCGACATCGAGGGCAAGGGGCAGAAACTCCAGGTGCTTCGCGACCGCCCTCCGGTAGGCTGCGTCCAGCGCTCCGGGGTCCGGCTCGAATCCGATGACGGTCCGAGCTCCGTTTGCCAACACAAGCTCCGCATATTCGCCGGAGTTGCATCCGAGGTCCCAGACGACTCTCGGCTGCGCGGCCTGGGTGGTTTCGGCGACAAATCGCGCCTTGGCTGCGCGCTCGTCCGGCGTGTAGTGCACCGTGTGTTCGTAGCGTTCCCAGGGACTGAGCTGGGACGCGGGCGGCCTCAGGCCGGCGACCCAATCGCGCATCGAGCGCAGATTATTGACCAGGGCGGTCTGGGAGAGCCGAACGCCTTTCGCGATCGAAGTCCGCCGCGCCGTGACGCCCCGCTGCAGCCGTGCCTGGAGCACGACATGCAGGGCGACCCGGGGATCGAGCTTGGTACGGAAGGACAGCAGGGCGGCGAGATCGGAAGATGGCAAGCCTTCCAGGGTGCCGCGGTAGATCGGCTGAAAAGCGACCCCGGTCTTTGCCGTCAGTAGCAGGGGATTGAGCAGCTGCTCGCAGAACTGGCGATAGCCCAGCCACACCTGTCCAGCCTGGTAGGGAATGAAAGACAAGTAGTCGATGCAGAGCGGCCTGGCCCCGACGAACTGGATGTTGTACGCCGACGCATCCGACAAGGTCAGACCGTGCGGCAGTGCGTCGAGGTGCAGATCGAGGGTCAGCAGTGCCGCCGCCTGGAGGCCCGGGAACGACCACTCATAGGGATAGGAGATAAAATCCAGACGAGGGTGCTCGATTACGTGGACTGCGGCGGGCTCCTCATCCTGCAGTACCTTCGGGTCGACCTCGCGCCCCCCAATGAGCTGACGCGCCTCGGTCGCAGCCTCCAGAAATCCGCTGAGCTTCGCCGCCCGGTACTGGACGATGCCTGCAGGGAGAACGCTGCGAAGCACCTTGCCCTCGCGGATATGGACATGGCCAGCCGGGTCTCGAAACGACGCGGGATCCCGCGGCATGGCTTGGCTACCGGCCGGTCCGCTTCGTCCGGCGTCCCAAGAGAGTGGAAAGGCGGCTCCAGTAGAGCTTGATGGTTGCGGCGACACCAACCGCAACGGCGATTACCACCTGCACGATAATGCTCCCCGCGCCGGGATCCACGTATTGCGCCTGAACCGGGGTGGGGCCGAGCGTCAGCATCAGGGCCGCAGCGGCAGCAGCGGCAGGAATGGATCGCCAACGGGATACAACTCGCATCGGGCGCCTCTCACAGGTGAAGCGTTCTTGGCTAAGGAAAAACCCGTGTCCTAAAAGCAAGAATTAGGCCTTACTGGCAAGACCAGGTGGCGGGATACCTGACGTAGTTGGTGCGCTCCAGTAATTCCTTCAGGAGGAGGCCAGTGCCGCAAAGAATCACCAGCAGAGAAACGACGTGGGCGAGGCCCAGGCGGCGCTTCCAACTGGCTACGGCGCCCCACACGCCGGCGAGGAGCACTCCAGCCGAGGCGGCAAGATATCCATAGAGGGGCAGGCCGCAGCTATGCCGATAGGGCCAGGCGAGCGTGACTCCGGCGGCGACGGCCACACCGAGCAACACGCGCACCCACCCG
>DATCWE010000425.1:0-4630 GCA_036566495.1 Gemmatimonadales bacterium
GGTACTGCCACCGGTCAGCTGGCCGAGGGAGAGCGGGTTATTGTAAGCCTGGTTGGCGGGGGCGAACTCATATCGCACGGTGGCCCAATCCGCGTCGAGCTCTTCGGCCACCAGCATGGGCAAGGCGGTGGAGACGCCCTGCCCCATTTCGGAGCGGTCCACGATGACCGTCACGGTGTCGTCGGCGCCGACCCGGATCCAGGCGTCGGGCGCGAAGGCGGCGCTCCCAGCGGCGGGAGCCGCCTCCCGGCACGACGAGAGCGAGACCCCCAGGGTGAGCCCCGTCCCCGCCGCGACGCCGGTCTTGAGGAAGTCGCGGCGGGAAAGGGGCTCGCTCATGCGGGAAGCGCGCGAATCGGGAGGTCGCGGATGCGCTGCTTGGTGAGCGCGTAGATCGCGTTGGCCACGGCCGCCGCGATCGGCGGCGTCCCCGGCTCCCCGATGCCGGTGGGCGGCGCGCTGCTCTCCACCAGATGGACCTCGACGAGGGGCATCTCGCGCATGCGCAGCAGCGGATAGTCGTGGAAGTTGCTCTGCACCACGCGGCCCTTCGCCACGGTGATCTCACCATGCAGGGCGGCGGTGAGCCCGTAGACGATGGCGCTTTCGAGCTGGGCCTTGACGATGTCGGGATTGACCACCGTCCCGCAGTCCACCGCGGCCACCACCCGATCGACGTGGACGGTCCGGTCGGGGTTGAGGGAGACCTCGGCGACCTCGGCGACGATGCTGCTGAAGGATTCCAGCAGGGCGACGCCGCGGGCGCGGCCCTCGGGCAGCGGCGAGCCCCAGCCCGCTTTCTCCGCCACCAGATCGAGCACGCCGAGGTGACGCGGCTTCTTGCCGAGCAGCCCGCGCCGGTAGGCCACGGGATCCTGTCCCGCCGCCAGCGCCAGCTCGTCCATGAACGACTCGAGCATGAAACCGTTGTGCGACGCACCCACCGAGCGCCAGAAGCCGAGCGGGACGCCGATGCTCGCGTTGACGGCGTCCACCGTGACGTTGGGGATGTCGTAAGGAAGGTTGGAAACTCCATCCACCGTGTTGTCGTCGAGCTTGTCTTGCGGCGCGCCCATCGCCGCGACGTTGATCGAGGGGGCGACGATGTGGCTCGCGAACGACACCGGCACGCCTTCGCCGTCGAGCTGCGCGCGATAGCCGGCCCGCACCGCGGGACGATAGTAGTCGTGCTGGATGTCGTCCTCGCGGCTCCAGATCAGCTTGACCGGCGCGTTGACCGCCTTGGAAGCTTCCACCGCTTCGGCGATGAAATCATTGAAGAAGCGGCGGCCGAACCCGCCGCCGAGCAGCGTGGTGTGGATGGCGACCTTGGCGGGATCGAGCCCGGTGAGCTTGGCCACGAGCTGCTGGGCTCCCGGCATGGCCGGATTGCCGAACTGGAACTGGGTCGGCGCCCACACGGTGGCGCGATCGGCCTCGACGTGGGCGGTGGCATTCATGGGCTCCATACAGGCATGGGCCAGATACGGTGCCGTGTAGGTGGCGCTGACCTGCCGGGCCCCATGCGCCACCCCACCCTCCTTGCGCGCGACGATGCCGGGACGGGCGCCCAAGGCCGTGAGCTCGGCCGCGATTTTTTCGCTGGCGAGCCCCGCATTGGCGCCTTCATCCCATACCACCGCAAGAGCCTCGCGGCCTTTGGTGGCCGGCCAGTATCCATCGGCCACGACCGCGACACCCGACGAGATGCGGACCACGTGCCGGACGCCGGGCACCGCCTTGGCCGCTGCTTCGTCCCAGGTCTTGGGAGTACCGCCGAACACCGGGCAGCGGGCCACCACCGCGACCAGCATCCCCGGCACCACCACGTCCATGCCGAACTCGGCCTTGCCGCGAACCTTGTCGGGGGTATCGAGCCGTGGCAGCGGCTTGCCGATGTAGCGGAAGTTTTTGGGATCCTTGAGCGTGACGGTGGCGGGCTGCGGGACGGCGGCGGCCTGCACCACCAGCTCGCCATAGCGGATGCGCCTGCGGGTGCGCTGGTGCAGCACGACGCCGGGCTCGGTGGTGCACTCGGCAACCGGAGCCCCCCAGGCGGAGGCGGCGGCGGTCATCAGCATCAGCCGGGCCTTGGCACCCGCCTCGCGGAGCGGCTTCCAGGCGGCGTGGACGCTGGAGCTGCCGCCGGTGCCCTGGATGCCGAAATCGGCGTTGACGAATTCCGGTCCCGCGGGGGCCTGCTCGATGGATACGCTCTCCCAGGGCACGTCGAGCTCCTCGGCGAGCAGCATGGGAAGGGCCGTGAGCACCCCCTGCCCCATCTCGGACCGGTCGATCACGAGGGTGACGGAGCCGTCGGAGCGGACCCGGATCCAGGCGTTGGGCTGGAAAGGCGGGCCGGCGGAGGCCTTGTCCTGCTCCGCTTTGCAGCCCGGCAGGGTGACGGCAATGGTGAGCCCGGCACCGGCGACGGCGCTCGCGCGGAGAAAATCGCGGCGGGTGACGGAGGCGCTCATGCGGTCACCTCCCCCGCGGCGCGATGGATGGCGCGGCGGATCCGCTGGTAAGTGCCACAGCGGCAGAGATTCTCCGACATCGCTTCGTCGATGTCCGCGTCGCTGGGCTTGGGCGTCTTGCTGAGCAGGTACGCGGCCCGCATGATCTGGCCGGACTGGCAATACCCGCACTGGGGAACCTGCTCGGCGATCCAGGCCTGCTGGACGGGGTGATTGCCGTCGCCCGAGAGGCCTTCAATGGTCACCACGGATTTGCCGGCCACGCTACCGACCGGAATCTGACAGGACTTCTCGGCGACGCCGTCGAGGTGAACGGTGCAGGCACCGCATTGCCCGATGCCGCAGCCGAATTTGGTGCCGTTCAGGTGGAGATTGTCACGCAGGGCCCAGAGGAGCGGGGTCTCCGGGGGCACGTCGAGCGCGACGGACTTGCCGTTGACGCTGAACGAAAACATGGGGCCTCAGAGCTCGGGAGAAGCGTGCAATCTGGCGGGTAGGGGGAGAACTGGGTAGGTGCGCGGGCCGGCTCGCGCCGGGAAGCGGGATCGAATGTCCTATCGGTGGACCGTGAACGTGTACGCGCCCTGGTCGAGCAGCGCGAAGGTCACTTTGTCAGCAGCCTGAAGGGTCTGCACATGATAGTCGGCGATGCGGCTCACATCCGGTACCCGGATGCGCAGCACGTCGCCGGTGGCCAAGTCGCCACTGATCACGACCCGGGTATTGCCGCTGAACGGAGAAGCGAACGATACCTGCTGTCCGCCGAGCGCGGTGGCGTTCTGGACCGGCCCGCCGGTAATCACCAGCAGCACGGCGCCGGCCTCGGGCCCGCCCGCGTACAGGGAAAGCAGCAAATCGCCCGCGTTGGAGTTCTGGTTGCCGTCCCCGCCGCAGGACACGAGCGCCACCCCGGCGAGCAGCGCGCAGCCGAGCCGGCGGATGGCAGCCCGGCTCATGGCTGACGCACCCGGAATGCGCCCTGCAGCAGCGCGGGCGGAACGGCCTGGCCCAGACGGCGGTACATGGCGAGCAGGTCACCCACGTCGTAGATGCCGTTGCGGTTGCCCAGCTCATCGAGGTAGGCGCGCTGGTTTTCCGCGAGCTTCGGCGTGCCCAACAGATCGCTGACGGCATCCGTCGCGATGATGTTGACCTCGGTCACGAAGCGCGCTTCGAGATCATACCCCTTGTGGAGGGTGAGCTGCAGCACGGGCGCGGTGGCCACCGTGTCCCCCCGCCAGCCGGTGAAGATGGTGCCCGGCGGGGTCGCGGCGGTCAGCGTAACCTGCGTGCCCTCCGAGAGGAAAACGCCCTGTGTCAGATTTCCGCTCACGCTGGAGGTCACGGTGCCGGCGCCCGGGGCCGAGACGAGCACCCGGTGCTCCAGGGCGAAGCTCGCGAGGAGGGTGTCCGGCTGCGAGATGCTGCTGGTGAAGGACTGATCCCGGGGGCCGCCCTGGCTCCAGGCAATGAAGCGGGCACGGGTCTTTCCGCTGGCCAGCAGCTGGAGGTCATCGACGCCGAGCTGGACCGGATCCCCGCCGGCCACGACTTCTTCGTAACGCGACCAGGGAACGCCGTTGACGCGAACCACCGCGCCACCCTGAGCCTGGATAACGCTGGGCGAGCGGCGGACGAAGCGGAAACTCAGCGGCCCGCCGGGGAGCTGCTGAATGTGGTCGACGACGAAGCCGATGAAATTGCCGGCGTTGTCCCGCGCGCTGGGCGTCGCGAGCAGAGAAAAGCTGGTGTTATTGGTCGACCCCGGGTAGGCATCGCCGCGATCGCCCCGGTTGTGGGTCCCCGGCAGGCGCAGCTCGTTGAGGCCGTCCGCCTGGAGCAGCTCCACCCCCTGGGGTCCGCCGAAGCTGACGTTGACCTGATTGAAAAAGATGCTGCTGTTGATCTTTTCCTCGTTGATAAGCCAGAACAGCAACCCGGGCGACTTGGCGCAGAACCCGAGAGTGGGACAGGGATCGCTCAACGCGGGATTCATCTGCGCGGTGTCGCTCAGGACCGCCTGGCGATTCTCGAGCAGCAAATACTCGTCCGGATTGGTGGTGCGGGCGTAAAAAACCGTATCCGACAACAGCCGGGGACCCGCGATGACGGTCCGGCTCGCGCTCAGCGTGTCGAGGGTGGCCCACCCCAGC
>DATCWE010000146.1:0-6763 GCA_036566495.1 Gemmatimonadales bacterium
CCCGCGCGCTGCTGCGCCAGCAGCCGCGCCCCGATCCCGCCCTGGAACCGCGCGGCGCTCGCGGCGTCGTCCCAGTCGCTGTACCAGACCAGCGCCGGCCCCTGCTGCGCACGATAGACCCGGAAGCGGTCGCCGCCCCACCCCACCGCTGTCCCGGTCAGCACCTCTCCCCCGCCCCGCAGCACCGTGGCCAGGACCTGGATCTCCAGCTCACCCAGGGTATCCTCGTACAGCACGTCGGCGGAGGAATCGGCGAAGCGCACCGGGACGGGCTGATCCCCTGCGGCGTAGCGGGCGGGATGCAGGATCTGCTCGGTGGAGCGCGGCAGCGTGGCCAGGGTCGGCATCGGCTGGCCGGTGCGCGCCGAGTCCCACCAGCGCATGAACTCCGCGCCGTTGAGATAGGGGAAGATCAGCTCCTCGCGCAGCGCCAGCGGGGCCTGCGCGAACACTTTCGAGCTGGAAGGCGACATGGCCTGCTCGCGCGCCATGGCCCAGAAGCCTGGCTGCTTGAGGATGGCGGGGTCGGGCACGAACGCCAGGATGGAGGCGATCATGGCGTGGCCTTCGAGCACCGCATGCGCGGCGGCGGCCTGGTCCGCGTCGCCCCGCATCCGCATGATGGAATCCAGCGGCAGGTACTGGTGCTGCAGCGCGTGGGTGAGCTCGTGGGTGAGCACGAAGCGCAGGGTGGTCGGCTCGGCGCCGCGCACCGCATAGAGCGTGGTGGTCTCGGGGTCGTAGAAGCCCACCACCTGCTCGGTGAGCAGGTCGAGCATCAGGGCCTCGAGCTGGACCGAATCGGGCACCAGCCCGAGCAGCGTGTACACCGCCTGCAGCCCCTGCTGCCGCTCGGCGGGGAATTCTTTCCTGAATTGCGCCAGCAGGTATTCGCGCACCGCTTCCCGGCTCTTGAGCGCCGAGCGGGTGGGCCCGCGGAACTTGAGACCGGTGGCGCGCTCCACGGTGGGCCGCAGGCTGTCCACTAGGCGGGCAATCTCTTCCTCCTGGGGAGCGCCCACCGCCCGGCCGCGGCAGCCGAGCAATAACGCGAGTAACACGCCGAGCAACCGGAGCATCAGCCCACTCCCAGATAACGGCGATACCACAGGATGATGGCGGGCCCGACCAGGTAGGTGACGCCCGCGCCCAGCGCCAGGAAGACGCCGAAGGGGACCAGCTTCCTGCGCCCGACCAGTGCGAGCGGCAGAAAGATGGCGGTGCCGGCCAGCGCGCCGAGGAAAATGGTGAGCAGCACGCCCTGCCAGCCGAGAAAGGCGCCCACCATCGCCATCATCTTGATGTCGCCGCCGCCCATGGCCTCTTCCTTGAAGACCCAGCGGCCTGCCACTCCCACCAGCCACAGCAGGGCGAACCCCACGGCCGCGCCCAGCAGGGCGAGCAGCACCGCATGGAGCCCGTCGGCGGCGCTGAGCACCAGCGCGAGCGCCAGGCCGCCCCAGGTGAACTCGTTGGGGATGATGTATTCCCGTGCATCGGTGAGCGCGATCCCGAGCAGCAGGGTCCCCAGGATGGCGCCGCGCAGTGCGTCCAGGCTCAGTCCATAGTGGTAGGCCAGCAGGAACCAGAGCACCCCGACCGCGAGCTCGACGAGCGGGTACAGGATGCCGATCGGCTCCTGGCAGCCCCGGCATTTTCCGCCGAGCAGCAGCCAGGAGAGCACGGGGATGTTGTCGCGCCACTCGACGGGCTTGCCGCACCTGGGGCAGCGCGAGCGGGGGGTCACGACCGACTGCTCCGCCGGCAGCCGTACGATGCAGACGTTGAGGAAGCTGCCGATCAGCAGCCCGAAGATCCCGGCGACGAGCGCGAGCAGCAGGGTCTCACTCACGCGTCACCTCGTGGAGGAGAATGCCCGCCGCGACGGCGACGTTGAGCGACTCGGCGGCCTGGCGCAGCGGAATCCCGATGCTGCCGTCCGCCCAGGTCTCCAGGGAGGGCCGGATCCCGGAGCCCTCGTTGCCGAGCACCAGCGCGGCCGGTTCGGCGAGGGGCCGGGAGAGCGGCTCGGCGCCGGCCGCGGCCAGTAACACGCGGATCCCGTTGCGGCCCGCCCACTCCCGCAGGGCGGCTTCGTCGAGGGTGACATAGGGGAGCCGGAAGCAGCCTCCCATGGTGGCGCGGAGCGTCTTGGGATTGGTGAGCTCGGCGGTGCCGGGGAGCGCCAGCACGCCGGCCGCGCCGAGCGCGAACGCGGTGCGCACCAGGGTGCCGACGTTGCCGGGGTCCTGCACGGCATCGAGCACCAGGGCGGGCGCGCGGGGGGCGGGGTGCACGTCCTGGAGGGTCCACTGGGGCGGCTCGATCACCGCGAGAATGCCCTGGGGATGCTCGGTCGCGGCGAGGCTCTCGAACACCAGGTCGCTCACCGCGTCGATGCGCAGCCCCGCGGCGGTGAGCGCCGCTTTGAGGGCTCGGCCGCGCGGGGTAGCTTCCAGCGCCGGACTGGCGAGCAGATGCCGAATGGCCACCCCCGCCCCCAGCGCCTCCTCGACCAGCCGGACTCCTTCGGCCAGGGCGAGTCCGCGCCGCTCCCGGCCGCGGCGGAGCCGCAGACTTCGCACCAAGGTGTGCAGCGAGCTACTCATCGATGCAGATCGCCCTCACGATAGCGGGCTCCGATTCCGGCGGCGGCGCCGGAATCCAGGCCGACCTCAAGACGTTTCAGCGCTTCGGGGTCTACGGCACCTCGGTGATCACCGCGGTGACCGCGCAGAATACCCTGGGAGTGCGCGCGGTGCATCCGCTGCCGGCCGAACTGGTTGCCGCGCAACTGGCCGCCGTGGCGGAGGACCTCCCGCCAGCCGCTTTCAAGACCGGGATGCTGGCGACGGCGGCGCTGGTGCGTGAGGTCGCGGCCGGCATCGCGCGCCACGATTTGGCAAATTATGTGCTCGACCCGGTCATGGTCGCGACTTCCGGCGACCGGTTGCTCGATCAGGACGGGGAGCGCGAGCTGCTGGAGCGTCTGCTTCCCCTGGCGACGATCGTCACCCCCAACCTCGAGGAGGCGGCGATCCTGGCCGGATTCCCGGTCGTCGATGCGGCCAGCATGGAACAGGCGGGCAACCGGCTGGTCGCGGCCGGAGCAGCGGCGGCGCTGGTCAAAGGCGGGCACCTGGCCGGCAACGCGCTGGTGGATGTGCTGGTGACCTCCGCAGGCGTTCAGCGCTTTCAGCATCGCCGGATCGCGACCACTTCGACTCACGGGACCGGCTGCACCCTGTCCGCCGCGATCACCGCGGGACTCGCGCTGGGCCGCTCGCTACAGGATGCGGTCGCCACGGCGCTCGATTACGTGCGGCGGGCGATTGCTCAGGCGCCCGGGCTGGGCGCGGGGGCGGGGCCGCTCGGCGGGGGCTGAGAGATCAGAAGTCAGAGGTCAGAGATCAGAGCTCAGAGCTTAGTCGAGTCCCGCCACCACGGCTTCCACCAGCCGCGCCAGGTCTTTGCCGGCGCGCCCCGCCACCTCCATCACCTCCTGGTGCGACAGCGGGGTGGGACTGATCCCGGCGCCGGGGTTGGTCACCAGGGAGAAGCCCAGGCATTTCATCCCCAGCGCCCGCGCCGCGATCACCTCGAGCACGGTGCTCATGCCCACGGCGTCGGCACCCAGCCGCTCCAGCATCCGCACCTCGGAGGGGGTCTCGTAGCTGGGCCCCAGCAGCCCAGCGTAGACCCCTTCTTCCAGGGTGAGCCCGAGCCGGCGGGCGGCTTCGCGGGCGATGCCCCGCAGCGCGCTGTCGTAGGCCTGGCTCAGATCGGGAAAGCGCTCCTCGCCGGGGCGCGCGGGGCCGACCAGCGGGTTACGGCCGGTGAGGTTGAGGTGATCGGAGAGCAGCATGAGGGTGCCGTGCCCGAAGCTGCGGCGGATGCCGCCCGCCGCGTTGGTCACCAGCAGGGTCCGGATGCCCAGCGCGGCGAAGACCCGCACCGGCAGCGCCGCGGCATCGGCGCTGTAGCCCTCATACATGTGGAAGCGGCCGCTCTGGGCCAGCACGGTCTTCCCGGCCAGGCTGCCGATCACCAGCTCGCCCTTGTGGCCCTCCACCCGGGGCACGTGGAAGCCCGGGATGTCCGCGTAGGGGATCCGCAGCGGCCGCTCGATCCGCTCGGCCAGGCCACCTAACCCGGAGCCCAGCACCAGGGCAAGCACCGGGCTCCGCTCGCCCAGGTGGGCGGCGATGGCGTCGCGCGCGGCGTGAATGTCCGCGCTCACAGCAGAATCCCCGCGATGGTGGCGGACATGTAGTTGGCCAGGGTCCCCGCGAGCATGGCGCGCAGGCCGAGCTTGGCGAGGTCGCTCTTGCGGGTGGGCGCCAGCGCGCCGATCCCGCCGATCTGGATACCGACCGAGCTGAAGTTGGCGAAACCGGCCAGCGCGAAGGAGGCGATGGTGAAAGAACGGGGATCCAGCACGGGCTTGAGGGGACCGAGCTGGGAGAAAGCGACGAACTCGTTCAGCACCGCCCGGGTGCCCAGCAGCCCGCCGATGGTTCCGCTGTCGTGCCAGGGCACTCCCATCGCCCAGGCAATGGGTCGCCCGACCCAGGAAAGCACCGTCTGCAGGTTTTCGGGGAACCAGCCGGCCCAGCCGTGGATGGCGCCCATGGCCCCGTTGAGCAGCGCCACCAGCGCGATGAAGGACACCAGCATGGCGATGACGTTGAGCATCAGGTGCAGGCCTTCGCCGGTGCCCCGCGCCGCCGCGTCGATCACATTCACGTCGGTCTTGGGAATGTCGAGCTTGACGTTGCCGAAGGTCTCCGGCGTTTCGGTTTCCGGCTGGAAGAGCTTGGCCATCATGATGGTGCCCGGCGCCGTCATGATGACCGCGGTGAGCAGGTGGCGGGCCTCGATCCCGAACGCGATATACGCCGCCATGATGGAGCCCGAGATGTGCGCCATGCCCGCGGTCATCACGGTCATCAGCTCGGACATCGTCATCCGGGGCAGGAACGGCCGGATGGTGAGCGGCGCCTCGGTCTGCCCCATGAAGATGGAAGCGGCCACGTTGAGGCTCTCCGCGCCGCTGGCGCGCATGATCTTGGCCATCACCACCGCGAAGCCGCGCACCACGATCTGCATCACGCCCAGATAGTACATGATCGCGAAGAGGGCGGAGACGAAGATGATGGCGGGGAGAATCTGAAACGCGAAGATGACGCCCAGCGTGGAGTCGGGCTTGCCCAGCTCGCCGAAGACGAAGCTGGAGCCCACGTAGGAGTAATGCAGCACCGCGGTCACGAAGTCGCCCAGGCGGCGGAACAGCTCCCGCCCGAAGGGAATCCGCAGCACGAAGATGGCGAAGACGATCTGCAGCCCCAGCCCCCAGGCGATGGTCTGCCAGCGAATGGCCTTCCGCTTGGCCGAGAAGGCGTAGCCGATCGCCAGAATCAGGACCATGCCGATGAGGCCGGAAAAGCGGGTGGTCAGCGGGGTCGGTGCGGTCAAGGGGGCCGGTGCGGTCGGTTGCACCGCTGCAGTGTCCGGCCTCGGAGCCCCCGCGGGCGGCTGTTGCTGGGCCACCAGCTTGCCGATGCTGCGGCCCGCCGCGCCGGGAATGGTCCAGGCGCCGATGATGCCGAGCCCGATCAGCGCCACCGCGAGCAGCCAGGAGCGGAAGAAGGGGAGTCGCTTCACGCGGCCTCCAGCTCGTCGCGCACGCGCACCAGCAACGCCTGCCGCTCCGGCCAGGGCAGGAAGGCCCCCGCGAAGGCATGGAGAATCATCTCGTGGATCTCCTCTCGGGTGAAGCGGAGACTCTGGTGGGCCAGCCAGTACTCGTCGCTCAGGCGGACGCCGCTCATCAGCCAGCTGTCGGTACACAGCGTGACGGCGAGGCCGGCGTCGTAATAGCCGCGCACCGGATGCTCGGAGGGGTGCCCGACCACCCGGGTCTGCACGTTGCTGGTGATGTTGCTCTCGATCAGGATCCGCCGGTCGCGCACGAAGTCCTGGAGCGCGGGGTTCTCCTTGAGCCGGGTCCCGTGCCCGATCCGCATGGCGTGACAGCGGCGGATGGCCTCGGAGACCGAGGCCGGCCCGTAGGCTTCGCCGGCGTGCACCGTGATGCCGAGGTTGCCCGCGAGGGCGATGTCGAACGCCGCCGCGTGCACGCCGGGCGGAAACCCCGCCTCACCGCCGGCCAGATCGAACGCCACCACGCCCAGCGCCTTGGAGCGCACCGACAGCTCGGCGATCTCGATGGAGCGATCGGGTGGATAGTGGCGCAGCGAGCAGTTGATGATCCCGGTGCGGATGCCGAAATCGCGCTCGCCGCGCTGGAGCCCGCGGTGCTCGGCCACCAGGACCTCTTCCATGGAGAGCCCGCCATGGGTCGAGAGGTGGGGGCAGTAGCGTACTTCGAGATAGCGCAGGTTGTCCTGCACCGCATCTTCCACCATCTCGTAGGCTACCCGTTCGATGGCCTCGGGCGTCTGCAGCAGGGCGACGGTGATGTCGAAGCGGGTCAGGTAATCGGTCAGGTTGCGCGCGTCGCTTACCAGCATGTAGCGCCGCAGCGCCTCGGGCTCCCAGGCGGGAAGCTCGACCTTGGCGGCGCGGGCGAGCTCGATCATGGTTTCCGGGCGGAGCGAGCCGTCGAGGTGCACGTGCAGCTCCGCCTTGGGCAGCCGCACCAGCAGCTCACGCGTGAGCGGCCTGGGCTCCCTCACGGCGATACCTTGACGAAACGATCAGCGCGCGGAGCGGCGACCGGCTGCGGCAGGCCGGCGAGATA
>DATCWE010000374.1:0-2189 GCA_036566495.1 Gemmatimonadales bacterium
CCTGCACCCCGACGGTCGTCCCGACGTAGCGCCAGGGCTGTTCGCGCAGCTTGTAGAAGGCCGTGGGCACGATAAGCGTGCCCTGGAAGATGAAGGCGCCGGCGGCGAGCCGGACCAGGCTCGCATAGCTGTCGGAGCCCAGGGCCAGGCGCGCGAACACCGGCGCGAAGGCCAGCACGACCAGCCCCAGGATGACGTACGATCCATTGACGAGAATGAACGCCGTGGAGAGCATCGCATGGCGCTTGGCGTCCTCGGTCTCGCGGTAATACAGCCGGAACACTCCCGCCGCGATCCGGCTCCCCGCGATCAGCGCCACCACCTCGAAGATCAGCATCACCAGCTGCAAGGTGCCGTAGTCGGCGGGGGTGAGCTTGCGGGTGTAAAGCGGCAGCAACAGGAAGGACAGCAGGCGGCTGAGAAACTGGCCGGCTCCATACACGACCATCTGCGATCCGACGCGAACGCTTTCCGCCCGCTCCGGCTCCGGCCCTTCGACCGCAGCAGGTGTCTCAGCCACGCAGCCTTACCATGGATTGGGGATTCCCTCGGGAAGATAATGAGGGATGCGTCGTTACACCCCGTAGCGCTCCCGCAGAATCTCGCTGTGGTGGACGGTGTGGCCGGCGGTGAGATAGGCCAGGGCCCGCACCGTGAATAGCTTTCCGCTCGCGACGCCGCGGCGGACCCAGGCCTCCTCCGGCAGGTTCCGGAAGAACGCCAGGCTGGAGAGTCGGGTGCTCCGGAATTCCTCCACGTGGCTCGCCCAGGGAATCCGGTCCGCGTCGAGCGCGGCGGCACAGGTCTTCTCGTCGAAGCTGGGCAAGGGGCTGTCGAAGCCCCGCGCAAACCAGAAGGCGCGAAAGAGGAACAGCCGCTCGCAGTCGCTCAGATGGCTCAGGACCTGGCGAATGCTCCATTTGTCGGAGGCGTAGCGGTGCAGCGACTTTTCCTCGGAGATCGAGGCCAGGAAGCCGAACTGCTGCTCCAGTTGCGCGGTCAGCAGCGCGACGATGTCGTCGCCCTCGACCCGATCGATGTAGCGAAAGTAGTACTCCGCGGCCTCGTCGCGAGCGGGGCGTCCCTTCATGTCTCCCATTGTAGTCCTCGCATGAGCGGCCGACAACTCTGATAGATTCCACCGACCTTCCCCACCTTCTTTTCGGGACCGCACGATGAGTCCTTTCGCCTCTTTGACCGTCGTGGTGTCCGCCCTGCTCCCGGCCCGGCAGCAGGCCCCGGGTACCGTCCGCTTTGCAACCTCGTGCGCCGTGGCCGCTCGCCCCCTCTTCAATCGTGCCACGGCCCTGTTGCACTCCTTTGGGTTTTCCCAGGCCGCCGATTCCTTCAACGCCGTGCTGCGCGCTGACCCGCGCTGCGCGATGGCCTGGTGGGGATTGGCGCTGACCGCGTGGGGAAATCCTTTCGCCGCGGGGCTCAAGGCGCCCGCGCAGCTCCAGCGCGGCCTCGCTGCAGTCCGGCGCGCCCGGGCCACCGGAGCACCCACCGAGCGCGAGCGCGGGTACATCGAGGCCGTGGCCCGGCTCTACGAGCGCGCGGACTCGGTCGATCAGCGCACCCGGCTCCTGGCTTACCGCGACGCGATGGCCGAGCTGGCCGCCCGCGAGCCCGCCGACACCGAGGCGCAGATCTTCCACGCCCTCGCCCAGGCCGTCTCCGCCGATCCGGCCGACAAGACCTACGCGAGTCAGCTCGCCGCGGGTGCCACGCTCGAGCGCCTGTTCGTCAAACTGCCCGGCCACCCCGGCATCGCCCATTATCTGATCCATAGCTACGACGTGCCGCCGCTCGCCGGGCGCGCGCTCACGGCCGCCGGTCGCTACGGGCGCATCGCTCCCACAGTCTCCCATGCGCTCCACATGCCGTCGCATACCTATACCCGCGTCGGTGATTGGCGGCGCTCCATTTCCGCCAACGTCGCCGCGGGCAACGCTGCGTTTCGCGAGCACGCCACCGCCGAGCAGTTGCACTCGATGGACTACCGCACCTACGCCTATCTGCAGACCGGGCAGGACACCGCCGCGGCGCGGATGCTCGCGGCGCTGCCGGCGCTGGCCCGCCGCTTCGACCCCACGGACTTCGGAAGCGCCGCCCCGCCCGCCGCGGGCTACTTCGCCATCGCCGCCATCCCCGCGCGCTATGCCCTCGAGCGCGGTGACTGGGCCGCC
>DATCWE010000040.1:0-10353 GCA_036566495.1 Gemmatimonadales bacterium
GGGGCCGGGGGACAGTGGCGCAAGAACGAGCGCGGCGAGTGGGTGCGCACCGAAGCGGGTGAGCTGCCGGTCCCGGACACGGGCGAGCCCGCGATCGTGCAGAAGGTGCGGGGCCAGTTCGCGCGATGGGCGGCGACCAGCGTCGGGTTGTTCCTGCTGAACATCGCGACGGGCCTCGACACTCCCTGGTTCCTCTTTCCGGCCGGGGGCATGGCGATCGGATTGCTGCGCAACTACTCGCGGCTCTGGCAGGCGGGCTACAGCTGGCGCGACGTGATGAACCCGCCGCCGGCGGCGGATGCGGTCCGGGTGCCCGGCGCCAAAGGCAGAAAGACGTTGTCCCCGCCGCGCAAGGAAGAATACGGGCGCTACTTCGACCGGATCGAGGCGGCGTATAAGGATCGCAAGATGATCGTGTCGCTGATCCAGCAGCTCCCGGCGGGCGACCGCCAGATGCTCCCGGCGGAAATCGCCGAGACTACCGACGAGCTCTACCAGCGGGCCCTGGAGCTGGCGCGCACCCTCAACGATATCGACAGCAGCTTTGGCGAGGAGACGCCGGAGCGGATCAAGCATCGGTTGGAGCTCCTGACGCTGCAGCCCGATGGGCCGGAGCGAGAGCGCCAGATCGGAATCCTGGAGCGGCAGTTCAAGACCGCGGCAGAACTCATGGACCGCCGGGGCAAGATCTCCGCCCGGCTGGAATCGAGCATCCTGGCCATGCAGAACATGCGCTTCGACATGCTGCGGCTGAAATCGGCCGGTGTAGGCGCCGTCCTGAGCGATCTTACCCAGGCCACCCAGCAGGCCCGGGCCATTTCGCGCGATGTCGACCATGCCATCGCGGCGGCGAGTGAAGTCCGCGAGGCCATGGGGTAGAGGACAACAGTGACGCGTGAAGCGTTACCGGTGACCGGCGAGCGGTGACGCCCCCCCCTTTCGACAATCGGCAGTACTGGGAATCCCGGCTGCGCGAGCACTATTCGCTCGCAGGGGTGGGCTATCTGCGGCTGGGGCACCGGTACAATGAATGGATGTACCGGGTTCGCGGGGCGGTGTTCGATCGCGTGGTGGGTGGCCTAGGACTGAGGACGCAGGCAGCGGGCAGCAGGGTACTGGACGTGGGGTCGGGCACGGGCTTCTACGTGGACCGCTGGCTCCGGCTGGGCGCGGAGGTGACCGGGCTCGACCTCACCGCAGTGGCCGTGGAGCAGCTGCAGCGCGGGTTTCCGCAGGCGAAGTTCCTCCAGGCCGACATCGGCGGACCAGCGACCGGCATACCGCTCGCTCCTGCCTCATTCGACGCGGTGTCGGCCTTCGACGTGCTGTTCCATATCGTGGACGATGCGCAGTACGCGGAGGCCTTTCGGAACATCGCGGCCCTGCTGCGGCCCGGGGGATGGTTCCTGTGGTCGGACAATTTCCTGCGGCACGCGACCGAGCGGGTTATGCACCAAGCCAGCCGCCCACTGGCGGAAAGCCGCCGGCTGGTCGAGGCCGCCGGCTTCGAGGTGGTCGAGCGCGTTCCCATGTTCGTGCTGATGAATTACCCTGCGGACACCACGACACCGCTGGCGCGCTGGGGCTGGACCGCGCTGGTTGCCCCGGCCATGCTGGCGGAGCCGCTCGGCTGGCTGGTCGGCGCGCTGCTCTATCCGCTCGAGAGGGCGCTGGTGCGCCTGAAGCGCGAGAGTCCGAGCACGGAGCTGATGGTCTGCCGCAAGAGGGTCCGGTAGCGCGTTAGTACCTGTGCAAGGTGGTGTTCCCCCCGCGTCACCACTCGCGATGAGCCTGGTCGCCTCGGCAGCCGCCGCGCTGGCCCCCTGGGCCCGCCTGTACAACGACTCCAAGGTGGTGTCCACCGGGGTCACGTTCGCGCACATCGGCGGGATTCTGCTGGGCGGCGGTTGCGCGGTCGCGGGCGACCGCATGAGTCTGCGCTTCCGTTCCATGGATCCGGCCTGCCAGCACACTCACCTCGACGAGCTTTCGGAGCTGCACCGGCCCGTGCTGGTCGGGCTGAGCGTCACCTTCGTGAGCGGGTTCCTGCAGCTGGCCGCCGACCTGACGACCTATCTGGGGTCGGTGGTGTTCTGGGCCAAGATGGCGATCGTGGCGACGCTCCTGCTCAATGGCATTCAGCTGCTGCGCGCGGAGCGGGCCCTGCGGCTCGACACGGTGCGCCCCGAGAATCGCTGGGGGCGGATCCGGCGCGCCGCGATCGTCAGCCTGACGCTGTGGTTCAGCGCGACGCTGCTCGGCACCGCGATGCTGGCCTTCTGACCGGAACCCTCTATGAGCCCTGCTCTCGGCCTGCTGATCCAGCTGCTCCCGCTATTCGCACCGCCGCCTGCGGCGCCCACCCCTACAGCGGCGCTCCAGCCGTACGCCGAGGTGCGAAGCCCCGGTCCGCTGCTCCGGCGGGAGTGGGTCGATTGGGCGATGGTGCGAGCGCAGGCGGCGCCTCCGTCCCAGGACACCGCGCGGACCAGACGCCCCACCACGGCGATCGAATACAGCAATTTCTACCACGCCCGGCTGACGCTGCACCGGTGGCTCAGCTTCGCGATGCTGCCGCTCTTCGCCGGCAGCTACTTCAGCGGGGACCAAGTGCTGCGCAAGGGAGATGCAGCGCCGAGCTGGGCCAGGCGATTGCACACGCCGCTGGCGGCCGGAACCGCCGTGGTGTTCTCGGTGAACACCATCACCGGAGCGTGGAATCTCTGGGAAAGCCGAAAGGATCCGGCCGGGCGAGTCAAGCGCTACGTTCACACCCTGCTGTTCGTGGCGGCAGGAGCAGGCTTTGTCTACGCGGCCAGCAAGGTGGGCGATGACGACGAACCGGGGAGCCGACACCTCGAGGCCCACCGCAACATCGCGCTCGCCTCGATGGGTATTTCGGTCTCCAGCTGGGCGTTGATGCTCTTCTTCAAGTAGGACGCCACATGAACGATTCGAAGGATCCCTGCTCCGCCTGCCCGCTGGCCGACCGACGCGACTTCCTCCGCGAGGCGGCGGGGCTGGCGATCGGCGTTCTGCTCGGGTTGGGACTCTCGCCCGCGCGAGCCGCCGCCCTCCCTATCCGCCATGGCACGGGACGACGGATGCCGGGCGGGGACGACTGCGCTTATCCCATTCCCGCCGGCGACGGTGCCACCATCGACAAGAAGCACCAGGTCATTCTGGTCCGCTTCCACGATGTCGCCTATGCGTTCGCGCTCTCGTGTCCGCACCAGAACACCGCGCTACGCTGGCTCCCATCCGCGGGCCGCTTCCAGTGCCCCAAGCACAAATCCCAGTACCAGCCCGACGGCACCTTCATCACCGGCCGGGCTACCCGCAACATGGACCGACTGCCGATCCGCTCCGATGGCAAACAGCTCTACGTCGACGCCGATCACGTGTTCGAGAGCGACAAGGACGCCGCGGGATGGGCGGCGGCGAAGGTGCCGCTGTGAGGCAGCCGGCGACGGGCGGGCGCGGAAGCGCCCGCCCGGTCAGGGATTCGGCTCGGCGGGCCCTGCGCCCGGTTCGAGCGAGGCTTTCAGCGCGACGGCCAACGCGGCCTCGCCGCTGACCAGATCCTTCCAGCTGAGCTCCTGGCCTTTCCGCTTTCCCTTCTGCGTCAGCTTGAGCCCGTCCGGCGTCAGCAGGAGTACGTAGGGCTCCCCGTTGATGCTGATCTCGCGCTTCAGGGGTTTTTCGAGCTTGGTCGTCATGAAAGTGCCCTTTCGACAAGGTCGAGGTGGTGCTTGCGATGGGAGCCACGATCGAGATTGGGAGCGTCGGGACGAGCCAAACTCGCTTCGATCAGATCGTCGGACAGCGTCAGCAGCAAGGCGTCGATCTCCTCCGCGGCTTGCAGCGCCGCGGTGGCCGCCTGCTGGGGCGGGATCAGCTCCAGCAAGGGTTGCATGGCGTCGTTGAACACGTCGCCATCATAGGCCCCGGTGCGAAGCTCCCCAGCGGCCCAGCGGCGCAGCAGGCAGAGCCGCTGGCGATCCCAGAAGGCCAGATGACCCAGCGTGACGGCGACGGTCCAGCCATTGGGCAAGCGCGTAGCGAGTAGTGCCGGGGTAGCCCGCTGCACCAGCTCGCGCAGGCGATCGGTTTGCGTGCGATTACTCTGGGCCAGCGCGGGGGACACGGGCATTGGCAGCTCCGGTTGTCCGGGGAATCTACCTTGCTCCCTGCCTGGCGTGGACCGGAGCCGCTCCGGTGCCCCTGGGGACGTCCGCGGCCGCATTGACCCGCGCCTCACCGCGCGCCACCTTACAGCCGCCCGTTGCCGCCGGAGTACCATGGGGAGCAGCCTGCTTCGCTTCGTGACCGCCGCCGAGCTGCAGGTCGAAGGCTCTTCCTGGGGCCCGCATGAATGGCTCTCGCGCCCCGGATTGACCGACGCCGAGGAGCTGTTGTTGGTGCGGGTCCGGATGCCGCCGGGACGCGCGCACCAGTTTCACCGCCACCCCGCCCTGGAAGAAATCATCTACGTCATCTCGGGCACGGCCGAGCAGTGGGTGGACCAGGAGCGCCGTACCCTGCGCGCCGGCGAGTCGGCGCACATCCCACGCGACGTGGTGCACGGGACCTACAACGCCGGAGAGGATACGCTGGTCTTTCTGGCAATCCTCTCCCCCGCCAGGTTTTCGGGACCCGCCCTGATCGAGGTGCACACCGACGAGCCCTGGCGCACGCTCAGGCCGCCCATGGTGTTTCCCGAGTGAACCCTGCCGTTCTCCTGCTCGGCACCTTCGACACCAAGGGAGAAGAATACGCCTTCGTTCGTGAGGCGATCCTCGCGCGCGGTCTCGCCGTCGTGACGATGGATCTTGGCGTGTTAGGGACCGGCCGGACTCCTCGGTTCCCCGTGGATATATCGGCCGAGCAGGTGGCACAGGCGGGCGGCGGGTCGCTGGGGCAGCTGCGCGCCAGACGGGATCGCGGCTCGGCTGTGGAGGTCATGCTTGCCGGTGCGCGCCTGCTGACCCGGGAGCTGTACGGGGAGCAACGCTTCAGCGGGGTGCTGGGACTGGGCGGCGGGGGCGGCACCACGATGATCACCGCCGCCATGCGCGAGCTGCCGGTGGGCATCCCCAAAGTGATGGTCTCGACGATGGCCTCCGGGGATACGGCGCCCTATGTCGGCGTGAAGGACATCACTCTGATGTACTCGGTGGTGGATATCGCCGGGCTCAATCCGCTCTCACGCGTTATCCTGGGCAACGCCGCCGGAGCGATCTGCGGAATGCTTGCCCCGGGCTCGAAGGTGGACGACCGGCCGACGCGGCCGCTCATCGCGGCGACGATGTTCGGCGTCACCACCCCGTGCGTGACGGCGGCCCGCCAACGGCTCGAGGCGGCAGGCTACGATGTGCTGGTGTTTCATGCCACCGGCTCGGGCGGGCGCGCCATGGAGGGTTTGATCGAGGACGGGTACTTTGCGGGCGTGCTCGACGTGACCACCACGGAATGGTGCGACGAAGTCGTGGGCGGTGTGCTCAGCGCGGGTCCCGAGCGGCTCTCCGCGGCCGGCCGCAAGGGGATTCCCCAGGTCGTTTCGGTGGGCGCGCTCGACATGGTGAACTTCGGCCCGCCGGAATCCGTTCCGCAGAGGTTTCGCAATCGCACGCTCTATCGGCACAACCCGGCGGTGACCCTGATGCGCACCTCGGCGGAGGAGTCGCGGACCGTCGGCCGGCGGATCGGGGAGCAGCTGCGCCGCGCTGCGGGCCCCGTAGTGCTGTGCTTGCCGCTGCGGGGCGTGAGCATGCTGGACGCGGAGGGGCAACCGTTCCACGACCCCCAAGCCGATCGTGCCCTGTTCGAATCGCTGCGGGAGCATGCCGGCCCGGGAGTGCAGATTCGCGAGCTCGACCTGCACCTTAACGACGAAGCGTTCGCCCGCGCCCTGGCGGACGAGCTGCTGAGCCTCCTTCGGAGCTGATCCCACCATGCCATTCATCCCCCGGGAGGAGGCGCTGCGGCGCCTGCGGGCCCAGCGCGACAGCGGCTCGCCGATCATCGGCGCCGGCGCGGGAACGGGCATCTCCGCCAAATTCGCCGAGCAGGGGGGCGTCGACCTCATCGTCATCTATAACTCCGGGCGGTTTCGCATGGCCGGCCGGGGAAGCGCGGCCGGCATGATGCCCTACGGCGACGCGAACGCCATCGTGGTCGACATGGCCCGCGAAGTGCTACCGATCGTCAAGCACACGCCGGTGCTGGCCGGCGTGTGCGGGACCGACCCGTTCCGGCTCATGCGGGTGTTCCTGCCCGAGCTCGTGGCAATGGGATTCGATGGGGTACAGAACTTCCCCACCGTGGGCCTGATCGACGGGCAGTTTCGCCGCATCCTGGAAGAGACCGGGATGAGCATTCAGCTCGAGGTCGAGATGATCGGGCAGGCCCACCGCCTCGGCATGCTCACCTGCCCGTATGTCTTCGATGCCGATACCGCGAAGGCGTTTGCCCAGGCAGGCGCCGACGTGGTGGTGGCCCACGTCAACACGACGGTGGCGGGGTCGATTGGGGTGAAGACGGCAGCGATGTCGCTGGACGACGCGGTGACGCGGATCCAGGAAATGCACGACGCGGCGAAGGCGGCCAATCCCGAGGTGATGGTGCTCTGCCATGGCGGCCCGATCGCGGAGCCCCAGGACGCCCAGTACGTGCTGGAGCGGACCCGCGGAGTGGCGGGGTTCTTCGGCGCATCGAGCATCGAGCGGCTGGCCACCGAGGCCGCCATCGAGCGACAGGCGCGGGCGTTCAAATCGCTGCGGCTCCCGCGGTGATGCTGCTACTCGCGTTGGGCGCGCTGCAGGTCCAGGACACGGCCCGCCCCCGTGCGCTCCCGCCAGTGGTCGTGACCGCCGAGCGAGCGAGCAGCGGGCTGGCCACTTCAGCGGCGGCGGTCACCCGTCTGTCGGCCGCCGAGCTGTCCCGTATGCCGCGGGCGACCCTGGCGGATCTGTTGCGCCGTGCGCCGGGGTTCAGCGTGGTGGACTTCGATGGCCTGGGCTTCGATCCGCAGCTCATGGTGCGCGGATTCTATGGCGGAGGCGAGGCGGAGTACGTCGTGGTCCAGGTGGATGGCAAGCCGGTCAACCAGTTGCAGTCGGGAGTGGTGGCGTGGGATGTGCTGCCGCCGCTCGCGGCCATCGACGCGATCGAGATCGTGCGCGGCGGCGCCTCCTCGCTCTACGGCGATGCGGCGATCGGGGGGGTCATCAACGTCATCACTCGCTCGGCGCGCGCGGGCCAGGGAGGGGCTCGGGTGCGCTGGGAAGGGAGCGGCGCGAGCTACGGCAGCTGGCGCGG
Source organism: Gemmatimonadales bacterium (assembly GCA_036566495.1). Taxonomy (GTDB): domain Bacteria; phylum Gemmatimonadota; class Gemmatimonadetes; order Gemmatimonadales; family GWC2-71-9; genus JABFSM01. Next base: position 7,321 of record DATCWE010000040.1, read on the forward strand.
GGGAGCGCACCTCGCGGCAGAGGGCAGCACGTTGTGGGTCGGGGCGGACCGCACCGACGGGTACCGCGCGCACGCCGGGCGCACCGCCGCTCGCGGGGGCGCCAACGTGCTTTTCACCGAGGGCGCGAACGGACGCCTCGGCCTGGCGGTCCGGTCGCACTGGCGGGACTACGACGAGCCGGGCCCCTTGCTCGAAAGCCTGTTGGATCAGCAACGCAACGGCAGCGACCCGTTGTTTCGCTTCGACCACGTTCGCGACAAGGATGGAACCCTGTCGCTGGACGGCAGGCGGCGGCTGGGAGCGCATACGGAGCTCAGCGCGACGGCGGCCGCCGAGCTGAGGAGTGTGGACGGGATCCGTACGCTGGCTCTGACGCCCGGATTTGGCGAGACGAAAGAGCGGCTTGCCACCAGCCATCGGGCGACCTTGGGCCTGCAACTCACCAGCAGCGGGACGCCGATTCCCGGCACGGACAGGCTGGTGCTCGGGATCGAGGCGAGCCGCGGTGGACTCGATTCGAAGTACTATCGCGTGGTCAGTGGCACGCGAGACAACTACGCCGAATCGGAAGGCGAACGGGGCGACCTCGACACCGAGGGGAGCAGCACCCGGTCGTCCGGCGCACTCTACGCCCAGTTTACCGGCCACCCGGTACAGCCGCTGCGGCTCTTCCTCGGAGGCCGCTTCGATGTGCTGCACGACAGCTTCGAGCCGGAAATTCCGCCCGGACAGCCGCGGCAAGCGACGACCCACAAAGCCTTCAGTCCCAAGGCAGGACTCAATGTTCAATATCAGAGCGGCGGCGGCCAGGCCGGCAATCTGTATTTCTCCGTGAGTCGTTCGTTCAAGGCGCCCACCTTGGACCAACTGTACGATCAGCGCACCATCTCGATTCCCTTCCCGCCCTTTCAGATCGGGACCTCCAACCCGGGGCTGCGTCCGCAGCACGGCACCAGCCTCGAAGCGGGTCTGTATCAGAGCGCACGAGCCATGGGGGCGCGCGCGACGGTGACACTGAGCGCCTACCAAACGGACATGAAGGATGAAGTGGACTTCGACATCTCTGCGTTCCGCTACGTGAACATTGGCCGCAGCCGCCACCGTGGACTGGAGGCGGGAGGAAGCTACGAGGGTGAACATGGCTCGGTATTCGCAAGCTACGCGCTGCAGGCGGCCACCTCGCGAAGCGGGAGCAACGCCGGCAGGCGGCTCAAAGCCATTCCGCGCCATGCGCTCAGCGCGGGAGCATCGGCACAGCCGTTCGCATTGTTGTCGGCTGCCGTGGTGGTGACCCATGCCCGGGGCATTTTCCTCGATGATGCCAACAGCGTGACGCTGCCGGCATCTACCCGGGTCGATGGGCAGCTCAGCGTACATATCCTTGGACTGAGCCTGCTGCTGGAGGTGCGGAATCTGCTCGACGCGAAGTACAACAGCAGCGGGTTTCTCGACCCGGCCGGCTCGGGCGAAGCATACTTTTATCCGGCGGCGGGCCGGGTCATCGGGCTCGGCTTGCGCAGTTGGAGGTAGACGGCAGTCACAGATTGCCCCAAATGATGTCGGGGGCTACATGTCGAGATTGGCGTGGACCGCATTGAATGCGGTCATGTTGCTGGCCTTCCTCTTCTCGGTGGCCGTGCAATACAACGACCCCGATCCGGCGCGCTGGATGGCGATCTATGGGGCAGCGGCCGCCGTCTGCGCGGCGGAATTGTGGCGCCGCACGCGCCTCGGCTATCCCGCGCTGGTCGGGGCCATCGCGCTGGCCTGGGCCGCCAGCATCGCGCCGCGGGTGCTGGGAGTGGTTCGCTTCGGCGACATGTTCGCCGAGTTTGAAATGAGGAACGCGGGGGTCGAGGAGTCGCGCGAGATGTACGGGCTGCTGATCGTAGCGGCCTGGATGGCGGCCGTGGCCGTCGCTGCGCGGCTCAGAAGCGCGCGTGGAACAGCCTGAAGCGTACCGCACGCACGCTGTGGGGCTTGCCGTTGCGCCCCTCGATCCGGAAGGTTACCGGCTCAGGAAGCGGGAAGCCCAGGTGCAGCCCATCCTGCCACCGCGCGAGGGCGTTGGCCCCGCCTGCGCCGGCCTCCGGACTATCCAGATCCCGCTGCTGGCGCGTGGCGAGCGCACCGACCAGCAAGCCTGCTGCCGAACCGGCCGCGGCGATCCCGAAGCCGACCCGCTCATCATCCGGCTGGACGATCAAGTCTACTCCTAACCCGGCCAGCCCTCCCGCCAGTCCCGCCGCGGTGATGAGGCGCACCCGGGAGGAGCTGGGCCGCCAGCTCCCGGCGGCCGGGATTGCGGCAAGCAGCGCCGCATTACCGACCAGGAGGGCGGACGTGAACAGCCCATTGCCGTGGAGGTCCGCAACCCGCCCCAGCGAGACGCCGAACCAGGTGCCCCAGAACGCCGAGTGGGCGACGAGGGTGGAGGTCCCGGGACGAATCTCCTTGGTGCTGGCGAGCGCCCACCCGGCCCCGATCCCGGCCACCCCGCCGAGGGACATGGCAACCCACGGCGCGGTATCGGATTGGTCGGAGTAGCAGTCGAACTCATTGCAGGTCTCCCGGTCCCCGATGTCGAGAGCCTGTTGCACGCCGAGTCCCAGCCAGGTCCCCCAGACCGTGACAAAACTCGCGGCGCCCGCCTGGCCGGCGCTGTGGAAATGCTTGCGGGCAAAAGCGCGGGAGGCGAAGAAACCGGCCGGCGCTCCGATCAGGAGGCCGATTCCGGCCGCCGTCGCATCGTCCTGATTGAACGCGGCTGGAATCGCGAGCCCGAGGAATCCCCCGTACAGGGTGTTGAAGGTGACGAAGCCGGTCCGGCCGGCGCCGGTCGCCGCGCCGGCCTGCGGGAGGGACCCAAGCAACGAATCGGCACTGCGCGCAGCTCTGGTCCCGGCGTAGTGGCGGCGGAGATAGTTGAGCAGGTCGACAGCGGCATCAGTCCGCCCTTCGCGCTGGAGCTTCCTCGCAGCGTCGAGCAGAACCGCGGCCATATCTGCGGGAGCCTGCGCCCTGGCGGCTGC
>DATCWE010000065.1:0-2134 GCA_036566495.1 Gemmatimonadales bacterium
TGGGCCTCCTGCTGGGACGGGTGCGACGATGCGGCGCACCGCGCCGTAGTGGACTTCCTGGTCAGTCGCGGCGCCCGGCACCACATCTTCTCGGCTGTGGCCCTGAACCTCGGCGACGAGGTTCGCCGCATCGTCGCGGCGGACCCCGGTGCGCTGAGCCGCCGGATGAGCCGCAACGAAGGGAATCAAACCGCGCTGCACTTCGCGGTGCGAAAGCGGCGACCGGAGATGGTGTCCCTGCTGCTGGAGCTGGGGGCAGATCCGCTGGCGGTGGACGGGGACGGCTTCGCCGCCGCCGCCTACGCAACCTCACCGGATACCGACCGCCCGGTGATGGAGGCGATCCGCGCCATGACCGCCGCAGAGCTGCTCAGCGCGGGACGCGGACAGCGTGCCCCGCGGGGGGGTGCGATGGACCTGATCGCCAGCCTCGCGCTGGGCGACCGGACGACGGCCGAGCGGCTGCTGCGCGACAACCCGGGACTGAGCGGCCCCGGCGGGGGCGTGCTGCATTTGATGGCCAAACGGGGTGATGTCGCGGCCGTGGGCTGGCTGCTGGAGCACGGAGCGGACCCCAATGCCCGCTGGGGCCACTGGGATGCCGAGGTCACACCGCTGCACCTCGCCGTGCTGGCCGGACACCCCGAGGTGGTGCGCGTGTTACTGAACGCGGGGGCCGATCCGCGGCTGCGCGACAGCAAACACGACAGCGACGCGCGCGGCTGGGCCGAGTTCTTCGGGCGGAAGGAGATCGTGCAGCTGATCGAGGGCGCGGCGTAGCGCCGGGCTCGGGGACCTGGCGTGAGCCAGGCCGCCGAGCATCGGACGGGGAATCAGCAGCCGTCAGGGCTGCGGTGCCGCATTGCGGGGGTCATCCTTGGGGTTGACGTAGGTAATGGCGAACGGGCCCATGCCGTGCACCTGCACGACGGTCCGGCCGCGGGCCACCGCGAAGTGGTGCTCCTGCGCCTTGGCGGTGATGAACTGACCCGCCGTCAGCAGCGTGGCCGCCCTGGTGCGGACCGAATCTCCCATGCCAAGCAGCAAGGCTCCGGAAAGCACCGTGACGTGTTCGTCGGTGGGGTGGAAATGGGGTCGGATGGTGTAGCCCGGGGGCATCTCGAGGCGAACCGTGTAAACGCCGGTCTGGCCGGGGTCACCCTGGACCACCGCAAAGCGTGCGCCGGCGGGAAAGAAGGGAGGAGCCGGCCCCCACTTGGGCGGGGGGGCGGGGGTTTGTGCCCGGGCGGTACTACTGAGCAGAAGGGCGAATGCTGCAAGAGCGACGCTGCGCATGGGGAATCTCCGCGTTACATGAGACCGAAAAACAAACCACTCATTGCGGCGGCGGGCTCTGCCACAGCACCTGCAGGATGACCCACCGCCCCTGTTCCCTGGCCAGCAAAAGGTAATCCGTCCCCCACCAGGCGGTGAGCTTTGCGCTCGCGGTCTGATCCTGCACGTCGAAGAGCACGATCTCCTTGGGCGCTCCGGCGGGAGTGCGGCTGCGCCCGCTGCGGATCCGATTGGCGTAGGCCAGGAATTCCCGGAAGGGCATGACTTCGCTGACATAGGCCGCAGCGGGCGTGGCGCGGTCGTAACCGATCTTCTTCACGTCGGGCGACACGCTCCGCACCAGGCGCGCGGTGTCCCCCTGGTAGAACCCCTCGACGTAATCGAGCACGGCAAGGCGAACCGCTTCGCGGTCCGGGGCGCCCTGGCCGGCCAGAAGCCGCGGCAGGACGGTGAGCAGGCTGGCGAGCACGAGGCGGGCGCTACGGATCATGGCAGGCTCTCCTGAAGGCGATCCCGGTAATCTACCCGCTCCCTTGACAGCCCCTGCTGCTGCCGCGATGCGTCCGGGGCGCTAGCTCCGCCGACGGGCTCTTCCTAGCGCGGGAGCTTTTTCCACCGGTCCCACGCCGCCGGCGCGATAACCACCCGCACCCTCGGCTGCGGCGCCCCCGGCACCGACTCCACGGTGGTCCGATAACCCGCGCGCTGCTGCGCCAGCAGCCGCGCCCCGATCCCGCCCTGGAACCGCGCGGCGCTCGCGGCGTCGTCCCAGTCGCTGTACCAGACCAGCGCCGGCCCCTGCTGCGCACGATAGACCCGGAAGCGGTCGCCGCCCCAC
>DATCWE010000407.1:0-7893 GCA_036566495.1 Gemmatimonadales bacterium
GTCGTGCAGCGCGAGGATGTGGGGATGCTGCAGGTTGGCGGTGGTCTTGATCTCGTGCAGGAAGCGCGAGGCGCCGATCACCGCGGCCAGATCGGGCCGCAAGACCTTGAGGGCGACTTGGCGATCGTGGCGCAGATCGGCAGCGAGATAAACCGTGGCCATGCCGCCCTGACCGAGCTCGCGCTCGATCCGGTAGCGGTCGGCAAGGGCAATTGTCAGTCGCTCAGGGGCGGTAGACAGGCTGGGCTCCGGACGTGGTCCGAGCCGGAAAGATGTGGCCGCCGGTCGGGAGCCGCTAGGGCAAATCGGCTACTCAGAACCCGCTGAGGCGGGTGATCCGGCCGCCACGCCCAACGATCCACCCGACGCCCGACGGGGCGAAACCGATCCCCCAGTAGTTGTTCCCGTTGAGGACGGTCCAGGTGGCGCCATCGTCGCGCGACCAGGCCGCGCCTCCCGGCCCCACTGCTACGACAGTGGGGACTCGCGCGCCCGGCACGAATGCCCCGCCGTAGAAACCCATCGCAAATGGTGGACGGCCGCCGCGAGCCCAGCTGCGCCCGCCATCCGCGGTCACGGCGGTTGCCACCGTGCTGTCCGTGCCGAGCACGATCCCGTGGCTGGGATCGCGGAAGCTGACCGAGGAAATGGCCGACAGGGGGATAGTGTCCGCCGTCCAGCTGCGGCCGAAGTCCGTCGTATGCAGCAGGCGCGCCTTTGGCGTGCCGAGCGCGATCCAGGCATGTCCGCCAGGCCGGGTTATGAGACAGGTGCCGCTCGCAGCGAAGGCCCCCTCGGCCGGGCGCGCGGCGGGAAGCGCCGCCGGGGAAATCCGAGTCCAATGGGCGCCGCCGTCGCTGGTCGAGAGCAGCACCATCCGGCCGTCGACGGCGTCGCTGATCGCGAGCCCGCGCCGGGCATCCCAGAAGTCCAGGCAGTCGTAGAACGCCTTGGGCTCCGGATTGGTGAACTGGAGCGCCCAGGTCTTTCCCGCATCGGTAGTGTGATAGATCCGTGAGGTGTCGGCGTTACCGATGCTGAGCAGCCACGCGGTATTCTCGTCCAGGGCGTGGACGTCACGAAATTGGAGCGCCTCCGCCCCGGGAACCTGCGCGGCGTGCCAGGTGGCGCCGCCATCGGTAGTGCGCACGTAGCTGCCGCGAGTACCGCTCACCCAGACGACTCGCTCGTTCACCGGACTCACGGCGATCAGGAGCTCGGCGGTCCCGCTCGCCTGGTCCGCCGCCCTGGGGTTGGCGGGCGCGGGGGCACCGGCCCCGCCGGGGGCGCAGGCCGCGAGCGACAGGACAGGCGCGAGCAGGTGTTTCAGATTCACGAGTTTCCCCAACGGATCGGTGGCGTTCTTCAACATCCGCCCCGAGTAGGAAAGCGAATCGCGTGCTAGCGGAGCACCCTTCCGGACCGGGAAAGCGTGCGCACCCCGTCGGAGAACTGCAGCGCGAAGCTTTGGCCGGCCGCCGCGATCCGCGCCCTCCCACCCCGAGCGAACGACAGGATCTCCCCGCTCGTCGCATCCTTGACCATGACCACGGGGAATCGGCTCGCGTCCCAGCTCAGCTCGATCTCACCGGCCCGGGGCCGCGATAGCGTCACGCCGGGGTCCGCGCCAGCGTCGGTTCCAGCGACTCGAGTAGCGGTGCGGGCCCCGGCCACGACGCGGATCTGCCCGAGCGCCGCCTGGGTGGCGGCATCGAGCGGTACGACGAAAGCAAACTGCCGCTCGGGCCCGTCCGGGAGGTCGCCGACTTCCGCGGCGTTGAAGGGAACGCTCCGCAACAGGGAGCCATCCGTCGCCAACAGCTCAAGCCGGTTGGACCCCGGTGCCGGCAAGCGGCTCGCCGTTGCGGCAACCCGGAACGCAGGCTCCAGCACCACGCCGGCGTTGGTGATCCGCCCCCAGATGAGCAGCCCCCCACTCCCGCTCGCCTGGATACTTGCCGACGGGGAGTTGTTCGGCCCGCTCTGGCGGTAGGAGAGCATCGCGCTCCAGTTGTAATCGCTGATCCAGCGGGGATAGCAATAGCCCATGACATCGTACTGGGTCGGCGGCTTGAGGGTGAGGCTCGTCAGGTCCAGCCCCCAGGTACCGGTCACCCCCCCGGCGTAGGGATAGCTCGGGTCGGGCGCCCCGGCCCCTCCGCAAGGAGCATGCGAGCGGCCCATGTTGTGACCGACTTCGTGGGCCACGACGGTCGTGGCCTTGGGGAGATCGTCGATTCCCACCGCTGCGTGTCCGCCCACCGAGGCCATCCCCGCGATGCCGCTGCTGTAACTCAGCTTCACGACGCCGTAGTAGTAGCGGGTGCTGGCCTCGGCGGTCCGCAGGGCGTTCATTTCCAGCAGCACAAGGCTCCAGGTAGTGCCGTCGCTCAGCGCCGTGGTCGTCGTGTAAGGGGCGCGCAGATCGACGTCGTAAGCACCCACCGGCAGAATCTGCTTCAGGTCGGTGAGGAAGCTGTCCTTGTTGGATGTCGTGATGTTCCCCTGCAGGCCGTTGGGGAGCTGGAGCACCGGCACGAAACGCATGGCGAAGGTCGGCAGGGCGCGCACGTCCACGGTGGCGGCGACGCCGCTCTGGGGGAACTGGTTATTGCTCTCGTTGCTCTCGGCAACGCCGTTCGCCGGGTCGACGTCGGCCAAAAGCTTGAGACCGGGTTGAATCAGCGCCGCCGGCACCAGCACGTTCCAGGAACGCAGCAGCGAGCTTTCGTCCACGGCTGTCGGCACGCTCCCGGCCGGTGCTGCGAGCGTATACGTCTGCACCAGGGCCGCCCCCTGGTAGAGTCGTACCCGCACTTGCGGCAGAGCCGAGTTGGCTTGATTGGCGATGGCATAAACGCGGAGATAGGCATCCCGTCCTGCGACGAGCGGGACAGTGCCGTTGAAGCGCTGGGTTGCCTGAATGAGGTAGGCCCCGCTGATCGTCAGGTCGAGCGTGCTCACCGCGGCCGCTGTGTAACCCACGCTGGCGGAGGCCGTCGCGCCGGAATTCACCGTGGCCGTCTGGCTGGTGGGCGTGGGATTGTAAGTGGTGCCACCGCTGGTCACCGCCGCCGCGCTCACGGCGTAGCTGCCCGGAACGAGGCCGCTCAGGGTCTGCGAAGCGGTCAGCGTCTGGACGAAGCCGCCCGGTCCGCTCACCGCCACGTTCGCGCTCACACCGCTGGGCAGGCCCGACACCGTCACGCTGAGCGCTCCGGTGCCCACCGCGTAGCTCACGCTCTTGGAGGCCGTTGCCCCTGACGTCACGCTTGCCGTCTGGCTGGTCGGGGTTGGGCTATAGGTGCTGCCGCCGCTGGTCACCGCCACCGCGCTCACGGCGTAGCTGCCCGGAATGAGGCCGCTCAGGGTCTGCGAAGCGGTCAGCGTCTGGACGTAGCCGCCCGGTCCGCTCACCGCCACGTTCGCGCTCACACCGCTGGGCAGGCCCGACACCGTCACGCTGAGCGCTCCGGTGACCACCGCGTAGCTCACGCTCTTGGAGGCCGTCGCGCCTGAGGTGACGCTTGCCGTCTGGCTGGTCGGGGTTGGGTTATAGGTGCTGCCGCCGTTGGTCACTGCCGCCGCGCTCACGGCGTAGCTGCCGGGCACGAGCCCGCTGAGCGTCTGCGAAGCGGTCAGCGTCTGGACGAAGCCGCCCGGTCCGCTCACCGTCACGTTCGCGCTCACACCGCTGGGCAAGCCCGACACCGTCACGCTGAGCGCTCCCGTGACCACCGCGTAGCTCACGCTGGCGGAGGCGGTCGCGCCTGAGGTAACGCTTGCCGTCTGGCTGGCGGGTGTCGGATTGTAGGTGCTGCCGCCGCTGGTCACCGCGGCCGCACTCACGGCGTAGCTGCCGGGCACGAGCCCGCTGAGGGTCTGCGAAGCGGTCAGCGTTTGGACGAAGCCGCCCGGTCCGCTCACCGTCACGCTGGCAGCGACCCCGCTGGGCAGACTCGAAACCGTCACGCTGAGTGCACCCACGCCCACCGCGTAGCTCACGCTCGCCGAGGCCGTTGCGCCTGAGGTAACGCTTGCCGTCTGGCTGGTCGGCGTTGGGTTATAGGTGCTGCCGCCGCTGGTCACCGCCGCCGCGCTCACGGCGTAGCTGCCGGGAACGAGCCCGCTGAGCGTCTGCGAAGCGGTCAGCGTCTGCACGAACCCGCCGGGCCCGCTCACCGTGATGCTCGCAGCGACCCCGCTGGGCAGACTCGACACCGTGACGCTGAGCGCTCCCGTGACCATCGCGTAGCTCACGCCCGCCGAGGCCGTTGCGCCTGAGGTAACGCTTGCCGTCTGGCCGGTGGGCGTCGGATTGTAGGTGGTGGCGCCGCTGGTCACCGCCGCCGCGCTCACGGCGTAGCTGCCCGGAGCCAGGCCGCTGAGCGTTTGCGAGGCGGTGAGTGTCTGGACGAACCCGGCGGGCCCGCTCACCGTCACGCTGGCATTGACCCCGCTCGGCAGACCCGACACCGTCACGCTGAGCGCACCCATGCCCATCGCGTAGCTGAGGCTTGCAGAGGCGGTTGCGCCGGAGCTGACGGTGGCCGTCTGGCTGGCGGGCACCGGGTTATAGGTGGTACCGCCACTCGATACCGCCGCCGCGCTCACGGCGTAGCTACCGGGAACCAGGCCGCTGAGCGTCTGCGTCGCGGTGATCGTCCGGGCGAACCCACCGGGGCCGCTTACGGTCACGCTCGCATTGACACCGCCGGGCAGGCCCGACACCGTCACGCTGAGCGCTCCGGTGCCCACTGCGTAGCTCGTGCTCGCGGAGGCCGTTGTGCCTGACGTGACGCTTGCCGTTTGGCTGGTCGGTGTTGGGTTATAGGTGCTGCTGCCGCTGGTTACCGCCGCCGCGCTCACGGCGTAGCTGCCGGGGGCGAGGCCGCTGAGCATTTGCGACCCGGTCAGCGTCTGCACGAAGCCGCCCGGTCCGCTCACGGTCACGCTCGCATTGACACCGCCGGGTAGGCCCGACACCGTCACGCTGAGCGCTCCGGTTCCGACCGTGTAGGTCACGCCCGCAGAAGTCGTCGTGCCGGCGGTGAGGTTGACAGCTTGGCTCGTCGGTGTGGGGTAGTACGTGTAGGCGCCGCTGACTACGCTCGAGGCCCCGATGGTATACGAGCCGGGAACGAGGCCGGTCAGCGTCTGGGCCGAGCTCAACGCCCGAGAGAATCCGCTGGGCCCGATGACTATCACGTTGGCGCTGGCCCCGCTCGGCAATCCGCCGATCGCCACGTCCAGCACTCCGGTTGTGGCGGAATAGGTTACCTGGAGCGCCGTGTTGCCGCCGCCGGTTACCGTCGCGGTCTGTGCGGCCGCCGAGTAGATGACACCGCCGCTCGTAATAGGCGTTGCGGAGATGCCATAGGTGCCCGCCTTGAGGCCCCCGAGCGTCTGCGATCCGTTCAGCGCTGCCGAGTAACCGTCAGGCCCGCTCACTCCTACGCTGGCTCCCACGCCATTGGGCAGTCCGGCCACGGTGATTGTGAGGCTGCCGAAGACAGCGGCATAAGTCACCGCCGCCGGTTGCGCGACCGGACTTGGAGAGATCGCAACGCTCTGGACCGACGGATTAGGCAGGTAAAGCTGCCCATTGGCCGAGAGCTGAGCGGCACTGACCAGGTACGTGCCTGGCGTGAGGCCGCTGAGGAGCTGGGATCCCGGGACGCTCTGGGTGAAACCGCCCGGACCGCTCACCGTGATCTGCGGCCCGGCCCCGGCGGGAACGCCGGACACCTGAAGGTCGAGGTGTCCGGTCGCCAGAGCGTAATTGATCGTGACTGGAACGAGAGCCGCCGGCGCCAACGAGACTTGCAAAGTCCCCGGCTGGGCCTGGTATTGGTCGCCGTCCGCAAGAATGTTGGGAGCCTGGATCTGGTAACTGCCTGGTGCCAGCCCGGTCAGAGTGGCCGATGCTGACAGCGTCTGCGAGTAGCCGGCCGGCCCGGTAATCAGCACCGCGGGGCTCGCGCTTGGCGGTATCCCACCCAGGGTGAGCTGAAGGCGAGTGGTTACCAGCGCATAGACCACCTGCGCACCGGCTGCTGCCCCGGCCGTAACGGCGACGTTCTGCGTGACGGACGTAGCGGTGTAGCGATCTCCATCCACCAGGACATCCGGCGCCGTGATCTGGTAATTCCCGGGAGCCAGACCGGAAATCGCACCCGAGGTGCTCATGGAGTGCTGATATCCCTGCCCTCCCGAGACCGTAATCGCTGCGGACACTCCGGCGGGCAGGCCCTCGATGGAGATTACCAGGCTTCCGGATAGCGGAGGTGCGAGGCCGTCGGTAATGCTTTCCCCAGGGCTGCACGCCGAGCCCAAACCCAGGAACGCGGCCAGGCACGCGGAGCTCCATAACAATTTGCGCATAGGGCGCAAACGAGACAGCACTGCAGTTCTTGGCAGCAATGACCCAATCTGTTGATTTTGAAGGCGTTAATGCCGCACGCTCGGCACAGAGATCGCCCGGTCGGGCGATCAAAGGACAATCGTTTGCAGATAGCGTGCCTGGGAGCCGGCAGAACATAACTCGCAGCGGCCCTGAGGGAAACCTCACAGTCGCAGCGGTGCGTGCTTCTGGGTCCCGGAGGTTTGTTGGGCCCCCATCTTCACGCTAGCTTGAGCGCCATGGCCACACCCACCCGGACCACCCGCTATGGGACCTCACCCGCCCCGCGCGCCGGTGCGGTGTCCCAGCCCGCCGGCGAGCTGGCGCGCAATGCGGGCATGCCGCTCGACCTGGGCTGGGTGAAGGACATCCGGATCAATCGGAGCGCGGTGGAACGTCGGGCGGCCACGATTCCCACCCGCCGCTCCATCAAGGCCACCTGGCAAGCCGGCTGGTTGCTCCGCGCCATCACCTTGATGGACCTCACCACGCTCCAGGGCGACGACACCCCCGGCCGCGTGTTACGCCTCTGCGCCAAGGCGCGCCATCCGGTCCGCAAGGATCTGCTCGATGAGCTGGGCGTCGGCGATCTCGACCTGCGGGTTGCGGCCGTGTGCGTTTACCACGTCTTCGTGGAGATTGCGGTCCAGGCCCTGAAGGGCAGTGGAATCCCCGTGGCGGCGGTGTCCACCGGGTTTCCGGCCGGCCTCTCGCCGCTCCCCCAGCGCATCGCCGAGATCGAGGCGTCCGTGGCCGCGGGCGCCGAGGAAATCGACATCGTCATTACGCGGGCGCACGTCCTCACCGGCAACTGGGGCGCCCTCTATGACGAGGTGAAGGCCTTTCGCGCTGCGGCGGGGCCCGCCCATCTCAAGGCCATCCTCGCCACCGGGGAGCTGGGCACGCTCAAGGAGGTGGCCCGCGCGAGCATAGTGGCGATGATGGCGGGCGCCGATTTCATCAAGACCTCCACCGGCAAGGAGAGCGTCAACGCGACGCTGCCGTTCGGGATCGTGATGTCGCGGCAGATCCGGGAGTTCCGCGAGCGCACGGGCCACTCGGTGGGGCTCAAGCCCGCGGGCGGGATCCGCACCGCGAAGCAGGCGCTCGACTGGCTCGCGATGATCAAGGAAGAGCTGGGCGACCGCTGGCTCAGGCCGGACCTCTTCCGCTTCGGCGCCAGCAGTTTGCTGACCGATATCGAGCGTCAGCTGGAGCATCACGCGACGGGACGCTACTCCGCCGCCCACCGGCATCCGATGACATGACCTCGATCCGCGAAGCGTTCGACACCATGGCATGGGGTCCCGCGCCCGAGTCCCCCGCCACGGCGGAAGCGTGGCTGAGCCAGCACCAGCGGGCGTTCGGGCATTTCATCAACGGGGCATGGGTCGAGCCGGGCGGTGGCGAGCGGTTTGCGACCAGCAATCCGGCCACGGGTCAGGAGCTGGCGAAGGTCGCGCAAGGCTCCCAGCCGGATGTGGACGCCG
>DATCWE010000160.1:0-2290 GCA_036566495.1 Gemmatimonadales bacterium
GCGTGGGAGACGGCGGTGGCCGGTGCGGAGTTCACACCCGAGCACCGGGCCCGGATGCGCGCGGCCATCACCTGGGCCGCCACGACCGCGGCCTCGGTCGTGGACATGGCCTACCACGCGGGGGGCGGGAGCTCGATCTACGCCGGCAGCCCGCTCCAGCGCCGCTTCCGGGACGTCCACGCGATCACCCAGCATTTCCTGGTGAAGCGCGACACCTTCACCACCGCGGGGGCGGTGCTGGCGGGGGCCGAGGCCGACCTGACTGTATTCTGACCGTGCATTAAAAGGTTCCTGCAGCCAGGGGATCATGTTTCACTGTGCCCCAGTATTTCCAGGACCGCACCGCCGCGGAAGGAAGGGAGACCTGATGATGAACATGGCCGGGCTGCTCCGCATGCTTGTGGTTGCTGTGCCTCTGATGAGTCTGGGCGCTGGCATCGCCCACGCCGTGCCGGTCATGCACGTGGATGACGCCGTCGGCAATCTCGGCACGGTCGATGTCGCCACGGGCAGCGCCAGCGTGATCGGCAACATGGGTGTGACCATGACCGATATCGCCTTCAGCCCCACCGGCCAGCTGTTCGGCGTCTCCTTCACGGGGTTCTATTCCATCAATCCCACGACGGCGGCGGCGACCTTCATCGGGAATCATTCAGTGCCGGGTGCCAATGCGCTCGTCTTTGCGCCCGACGGGACGCTGTACGCGGCTGGGTTCCAGTCGACGTCCCTGTTCACCATCAATCCGGCCACTGGAGCGGGCACCAGCCTGGGGAACGTATCCGCCACATCCGGGGGTGACCTGGCCTTCAATGGAGGCAATCTGTTCCTGGCCACCGGCACGAGTCAGCTCCTTCGCATCGACCTGGCCAATCTCGCGGCCTCGGCGGTGGTCGGGCCGTTCGGTGTAAGCAGCGTCTTCGGACTGGCCACGGGCGACGACGGTGTGCTCTACGCGGTCGCGGGCACCCAGGTCTTCACCGTCAACACGGCCACCGGTGCCGCGACGAATCCCGTCAACTTTGCGGGCCAGGGATTGGCAAGCGCGAACGGACAGAGCTTCTTCACCGAGGCGGGTGCGCCGTCGCCGAGCTCGGTACCAGAGCCCACCACCCTGTTCCTTCTCGGCAGCACGTTGAGCGGGATGGGGCTCGCGGCTTGGCGGAGACGGAAGCAGGGTATTCTCTGACGCCGGATCTCTTTCGGCGGATTCTCGGGCGCATCGAGAGGCACGCCCCTGCGGAACCGCTGCGCGCCAGGCAACGCCTTCGCGACCCTCGCCAGGAGGAGGTCACATGAGCACCATCACCGTGAAGGATGGCACGACGATCTACTACAAGGACTGGGGCACAGGCCCGGTCGTCACGTTCTCGCACGGCTGGCCACTGAGCTCCGACGCCTGGGACGGCCAGATGTTGTTCCTCGCGCAGAACGGTTTCCGCGTGGTCGCGCTCGACCGGCGAGGCCATGGCCGCTCGAGTCAGGCCTCTTCCGGCAACGACATGGACGGCTACGCCGCCGATCTTGCCGCCGTGATCGAGGCGCTTGATATCCGGGACGCCACCGTCGTCGGGCACTCCACCGGCGGCGGCGAAGTGGCCCGCTACATCGGGCGCTACGGGACGAAGCGGGTCGCCAAAGCGGTCCTCGTCGCCGCGGTGCCTCCGATCATGCTGAAGTCCGCGGCCAACCCGGAGGGCCTGCCCATGGAGGTGTTCGACAACCTGCGGAGCGGCCTCATGAACGATCGCTCGCAGTTCTACAAGGACCTGGCGATACAGTTCTATGGCGCGAACCGGCCAGGGGCCAAGGTCTCCCAGGGCACGCTGGATCAGTTCTGGCTCTGGAGCATGCAAGCCGGTCTCAAGAACGCCTACGAAAGCATCAAAGCGTTCTCGGAAACGGACCAGACGGAGGACTTGAAGAAATTCGACGTGCCAACGCTCGTCATGCACGGTGAGGATGACCAGATCGTTCCCGTCAAGGACTCGGCGAGGAAATCGGCCAGGCTGATCAAGGGCGCCAAGGAGATCTACTATCCGGGCGCGCCGCACGGCCTCACGGCCACGCACCAGGATCAGGTCAACCGCGACCTGCTGGCGTTCCTGCGAAGCTAACTCTTCGACTCGCTTCGGTGAGCGCCCCATGACCTCGTCTTCGCCCATCCCCCGCGCCACCGACACCGCCGAGATCGGGCGCCGCGGCCTGCGCGTCTCGCGGCTGGGGCTGGGCGGGGTGGCGCTCTCGGGCGCGCCGCCTGCCACCGACCCGCAGCGCTCCACGTCGGAGGACG
>DATCWE010000229.1:0-4536 GCA_036566495.1 Gemmatimonadales bacterium
GCTGGACGAAGACGAGCAGGGCCGGGCCACAGCGGGATTGCTCGGGCTGCAGATTCACATGGGTCCGCCGATGCGGGTCGAGTTCCGGAACCTCCGCATCAAGCCGCTCTAGCCCCTCGGAGGCCTGCTTGATTCGAATCCTGATCGTGGACGACCACGAGGACGCGGCCGATTCGCTCGGCAAGGTGCTCCGCCTGATGGGCCACAATGTCGAGGTGGCCTACAGCGCGAGCGCCGCGCTGGCGCGCCTGGACCGCTTCAGTCCGGATCTGTTCCTGCTCGACCTCAAGCTTCCCGATATGGACGGCTACGAGCTGGCCCGGCGGTTGCGCCAGGTGGCGCGCAAGGAGGCGAAATTCGTGGCGGTCAGCGGGTACCCGCCGGGGATCGGTGGCGACCTGGCGGACAATCTCTTCGACGGGCACGTCGTCAAGCCGATGGGGCCCGAGGTCCTCCTGCAGGTGCTGCGCGTCTGGCGGGGTCCCGACTCCCGCGACAACGGAACCACTGACGCCTCATAGCGCGGACCCCCGGCTCACCAGCACGTTCGTCGGCAGGCGAAGGGTCGAGACCGGGCGCCCCCCTGGCCAATCGATTGATCGCTACTTCCCCACCCGTTTCTCGACGCGGCCAAACTTCTCCTGGATCTTGCCGGCCACCTTCTCGATGGTGCCTTTGGCCTCCAACTCGCGATTTCCGCTGAGTTTGCCGGCCTTCTCCTTGATCTGCCCCTTCACCTGGTGCAGCAAGCCCTTCGCCTGGTTCCTGGTACTGGGCTTCATGGGATTCTCCTCCTTGGCGGATAAGCGCCTACTTGCTGCTTCCGTGATGAGGGGCGGTGCCCTTCCGTTGTTTGGCATCGCGGCGGGGAATCACGATCGACCGCTTTCCCTTTATGCCCGGGCTCGAATCGTGTCCCTGCAGCGTCCGCCCGCTCTTCTGCGGGTTGGGATTCACCAGCGCCGTCTTGGCCCTGGGGACGACCACCTTCGGCGACTCCGTGGTCTTCCCATCGAATTGCTCCGTGTCGGCCTCCGCTTGGGCCTTGGTGTGATGCACCACACCGTCGCGATGATTCGGCGGGGAGTAGAGCGTGTAGAGCTTGAGCGGGACCGTGCCCGTGTTGATGATGTTGTGCCGCGCGCCCGCCGGCACCAGCACGGCGAAGCCAGGGCTGATGGCGGTATGGGTGCCATCGAGCACCGCTTCACCGGTCCCGTCCTCTACCCGGAAGAATTGGTCGAGGTGATGCACCTCGGCGCCAATCCCTTCTCCAGGCCTGAGGGCCATGGTGACGAGCTGGCAGTGCTTCGCGGTGTACAGGACGCGACGGAAATCATCGCTCTCCACCGCGATGGACTCGATGTCCTTCACGAACCCTTTCATGAGAGCTCCTCGCGTAGTTGCTCCACCCGGCCTGCTTCCGTCTCATTGCTGGCGACCGGCTCCGTCTCCCGGAGGCCTTTGGTGCCCAGCCGGGTCCCGCTTACGCCTTGCGAAATCAGATAACGCTCTTTCAAGTAGGCCACGGAACGCGAAATATACCCCGTCTGAAGCCTAGGGATTTCCCCGCGGTGGCACCATCCATTGAAGGATCAGTTTCCGGCCTAGACCGAATGGCCGATGGTGCCCCGCCGTGGATGCAATCTTCGCGAGGAAACCCGCGACCTACGGCCGCGCTGGGTGAGCTTTTCTCAACCCGAGGGCCGCACGTTCAGGATCACGCCGGCCCCGTAGCGCCCGAGGTGGCCTTTCCATCGCCGGTCGCCACGCTGCTCCCGGTCAGCCGGGTCACCAGCACGTTCGTGGTCATGTACGCCGTGGTGTTGATCATGGTATCGAAGGGATCGGAGATCACGGTGAGCGGCTCGGTCAGCAGATAGTACGGCGCCGGAATCCCCAGGCTCACGTACACCGGCAGCAGGCGAAGGGTCGAGACCGGGCGCGGGGTGCCCGGGGTCGCGATGGCCATCGGGATGAGAATGAGCAGGAACACGGCAAGCTGAGGCGGGCCAAGCTGAATGCCCAGGACATGCGCCAGAAAGAGGAGCTGCACCGGCTCGCTGACCGCACGCGACACCTTGAGCGTGGCTCCCGCCAGCGGGATGACGACCGAAGAGGTAATCGCCGGAAGCCGCAGCTCCCGGTCGGCAGCAGCGAGGAGCGCGGGCACGGTGGCGAGAGAGGACCGGGTCGCGACCGCGGTGAGCTGGGCCGGAGCCATTGCGCGGGCGAAGCGTGCCAGCGAGAAACCGCCGGCGACACTCGCCACGACATAGAGCAGCGCGATGCCGGCCAGCAGCATCCCAATCCTCAGGACCACATAGCTGAGCAGCACCCCGCCGACGCGGATGCCCGCAACGGAGGTGAAGCGCAGGCCGAAGGCCAGCAGCATGAGTGGTGCCGGCCGGACCAGCCACTGCACCATGACGGACATGGTATCCCGGAGCGCCCCAAACCCCAGCTCGAAGACCCGCTGCCGCTCGGGCGGAAGCCGCCGCGCGGCGAGCGCCAGCACCACGGTGAACAGCATCAGCGCCAAAAGGTTGTTGGCCGCCGCGGCTGCCACGAGATTCGGCGGGATCAGCTCGTCGATCCACGGGACCGGTGCGGCGGGGCTGCCGGCAGCCGGCGCCGGCCCCAGGACGGGCACATTGAGCGTGAGCTCGCGGAGCACGTCCAAGCTGAACAGCCCGAACAGCACGGCGATGGTGGCGAGCGCCATGAAGGTCCACAGCGCCACAAAGACCGCCGGCACCACCATGCCGAGCCTGACGGCCCCGGCCGCCGAGGGGCGGCGGCCCGCCAGCGAAACGTAGAGCTGCGAAACGACCAGGAAGGGAACCACCAGGCGGAGCGCGTTGGTCCAGGCGCGAATCAGCCCATCCGCAATCGTGATGGTCCGGGTGCCGGCGGCTGGGGCGAAGCGCTGCAGGGCCACCCCGAGCAGAATCCCGAGGATCAGGCCCAGCAGGCTCAGAACCGTGACGGAGCGCTTCACTTGGCCATACCGTAACACTCCTCGCCGCGGGTGGGCAACTCGGCGTCCTGGCAATATCCTATAGTGACGGCCCCGACACGATTCAGCGGAGGCGTACTTCCCATGCTCGTCCTGACCGCTGTAAGCACTGCCTTGCTTTCCTTCCAGGGCCCCACCCCGCCACCCCTGACCGCCAAGATCGCGGAGCTGCCCCTGGGACCCGCCTCCCAGCGGGTCTATCTGAGCGGCGACGGGGATCACCTGGCCCTCGTCACGCCGAAGGGGAGCCGGCAAGTGGTGCTGATCGACGGCGCGGAAGGACCTCCGTTCGACGAGATCCCCGCCCAGACCGTCGTCCAGTTCAGCTTCACCGGCGGCCGCAGCGGCTATGTGGGCCGGCGCGGCGGCGAGCTGATCGCGATGGTGGACGGCAAGGACGCCGGCCCGATCGTGACGACGGCGACCAATCCGGGCGGTCCCTATGCTCCACCCGGCTGGGCCTTCTTCTTCAATCACGACGGGTCCCACCTGGCCTACGGCGTGATGACTGGCCTGGGCGTCTGGGCCATGTCCAGCGACGGCGTGAAGGGCCCCCCGTTCGCCGGGATCGACTTCACGCAAGTCGTGGTTACGGCCAGGCGGGTTATCTACGTGGCGCAGAGCCCGGACCGGAAGTGGCACCTGGTCGCCGACGGCAAGGTGAGCCCGCCCTACGACGCCATCCAGTCGCTGCTGGTGACGCCCGACGGGCTGCACTACGCCTTTATCGGTACCAAGAACGGCGCCCCGAACAACACCATGGTGGCGGTGACCGACGGGGTGGAAGGCACCGCCGGGTTCATGCAGGTGACCGACCTCGTGCTTGCCCCTGACGGCCGCGTCGCCTACCGGGGTCTCCTGCCGCCCAAGCCGGGTCCGGGCGAGTTCGCGCCGCACCTGATCGTCGCCGGCCAGGATCTGCCCCACATCATGGCGTTCGGCCCCGGCCGGATGAAGAATCTCCCGCTCAGCTACGTGGCGTTCAGCCCCGACGGGAAGCGCTACGCGTACGTCCAGCAGAACACGCCCAACCCCGGCGTCACCGTCATGGTCAACGGCAAGCCGATGGGACCCGCCTATAGCTCCGTCGCCGACTTGGCGTGGAGCCCCGACGGCAGCCGCCTCGCGTATCCGGGCACCAGCCCCACCGGCAGCTTCCTCGTCATCGACGGGCAGGAGAGCGAGGGGTACGGCACCATCGCCGATTTTGCCTGGAGTCCCGACGGGAAGCGCTACGCCTTCCGGGGCTATCGCGCCACCGCCGGCGGCTGGTTCCTGGTGGTGGACGGCAAGGAGCAGCCCAAGGCCCGCGATTACTTCGCCCCGGTCTTCAGTCCCGACAGCAAACACGTCGCCTACGGCGCGACCGGCAACACCGCCGCCCAGCCGGTGGTGGACGCCACCATTCTGCCGGGCAATCTGGCCGCCTGGGTCGTCCATAACCCGCGCGCCGTTCCGCCGCTGGTCTTTCCGCCCTTCAGCTACAGCCCGGACGGCAACCACGTCGCCTACGTCTC
>DATCWE010000439.1:0-3349 GCA_036566495.1 Gemmatimonadales bacterium
GCTTTGTGGTCCCGGCCGAGCAGGCCCTTCGGGTGCTGCTGGTAGCCCCGCCGGGCGCCCGGGCCGACGAGACGCTCTTCCTGGAGCGTGCGCTGGGCATCGGCCGCGAGCCGAAGCTCGCGCTCGAGCGCCGCTCCAGTCTCGATCCGCGTTCCCTGCACGGCGCAGCGGTTGTGCTGCTGCTCGACACGCCGGTCCCCACCGGTGCGGTGGGCGCGGCCCTCGACCAGTGGGTGCGTGAGGGGGGAGGATTGCTGGTGGCGGCGGGACAACGGCTGGCCGCGCGCTCGGCGGGCGGGGCATTGCTGCCGGGTTCACTCAAGGGGAGCATCGAGCGGCTGAGCGATCACGGCGGAGCCTTCGGCGAAGTGTCCCTCGATCATCCGATCTTCGCGCCCTTTCGCGAGGGGGGCGGCGCCGCGCTCGGCGCCGCGCGCTTCCTCCGCTATCCGCGAATCGAGCCGGTCGCGGGAGCGGAGATTCTGGCTCGCTTCGATGATGGCGCGGCGGCGCTGGTCGAGCAGGCGCAGGGCGCCGGCCGGACACTGCTCCTGGCGGTGCCGCTCGACGGGCTGACCGGCGACTTCCCGCTGCAGCCTGCCTATCTCCCGTTTCTGCGCCGACTTGCGGTGTATGCCGCGGGGCACCAGGCCGCGCCGCTCTGGCGCACCACCGGCGAAACGGGCATCGTTCCTTCCGGGCTCCGCGATCCGGTGATCGCTACCCCGGGAGGTGAGCTGCTGCGCCCGGCAAGCGATTCGGGGCCCTGCACGATGGTGCTGACCGAAGCGGGGTTTTACCAGATGTACGGTGGGCGCGCGGCAGGCGAGCCGGTGGAGATCGTGGCGGCCAACCCTCCCGCCGGCGAGTCCGACCTTACGCCGGCGGACCCGCGAGAGCTGCTGCTTGGCGTCCGGCGCAGCGATTCGGCGTCCGCGAGCGCGCTGGCACCACCCGCCCCCGCCGAACGGGAAGGCCGTCAGCGGGTCTGGCGCATCCTCTTAGTACTGGCGGCCGTGCTGCTGGTCGCCGAAACGATCGTCGCCAATCGCGGCTGGAGAGGCACGGCGACCCACGTGCTGCCCGCGCCGCCGGAAAGGAATGCCCCATGAGCGAATCCGATCGCGCGCTCCAGGAGGCGGTGCACCGTCTCCGCCGCGGTTTGCGCAACCGCGTGCTGCTCGAAGGGGGGGTGAAGGTCGCGGCGGCGGTGGTGCTGGCCCTGCTCTGTGGTGCCGCGCTGACGGCGCTCTTCGGCGCGGGCTCGAACGCCGTGGTGACGGTGCGGGTGGTCGGGTATGTGCTGATTGCCGCGGCGCTGCTGCGCTACGTAGTGGTGCCGGTATTCCAGCGGCCGGATGATGCCCGGCTGGCGCTGTATGCCGAAGAACAGGCGCCCGAGCTCAAGCAGGCGCTGGTCAGCGCGGTGCATGAGCTGCGCATTCCGGAGGAGGCACGGCCTTCTCCCGCGCTCGCCGCTCGCGTGGTCGAAGCGGCGCTGGCCGAGGTGCGGAGGCTGGAGGCTGGCCCCGGGCTCGAGCGGCCGAAGCTGCGCCGGGCCGCCGGACTGTTTGGCGCGGTGGCCGCCCTGGGAGCGGCACTGATCCTGGCCGGCCCCCAGATCCTTCGCGATACCGCGCGAGTCCTCTTCGTTCCGTGGTCCGAGGCGGCTGCCGCAGCGGTCTTTTCGATCCAGGTCGAGCCGGGCAATGCCGCTGTCCCGCGGGGCGGCGCCGTCCAGATTCGGGCGGCCCTGCACGGATTCGCGGCCGAAGGGGCCGAGCTGGTGATGCGCACCGATACCGCCTCCGAGTGGGTGCGGCTTCCCATGCTGCGCGACTCGGCGCAGGCCGAATTCACCGCGCGGGTTTTCGATCTAACCCACGCCACCGAATACTTCGTCGAATCCGATGGGGTCAAGTCGCCGGCTTTCCGGCTCAGTGTCACCGATCTTCCCGCCATCCAGCGGCTGGCGCTGGAGCTGCGCTTCCCCGCGTACACCGGCCTGCCGCCCGAGAAGCTCGATCCCGGCGGCGATGTCGCCGCGGTGGTGGGGACCAGTGTGACGGTGCATGCCACGGTCACCCGCCCCGCGAAGAGCGTCGCGCTCCGGCTCGACGAGGGTCCCACGGTTCCGCTCGCGCTCGACGCGCAGGGGCGCTGGTCGGGCAGCTTCGCGGTCCGGCGCGACGGTTTCTATCGGGTGGATCTGGTGGCCCCGGACGGCAGCGCGGTGCCCGGGTCGGTGCAGTACGTCATCGAGGCGCTGGAAGACCGCATCCCCACCGTCATGATCGAGCAACCCGGCCGCGATACCAAGGTGACTTCGGTCGAGGAGATCAGCATCGCATTGCACGCCCAGGACGACTACGGAGTCGCCGGCCTGGAGCTGCTGTACTCAGTGAACGGCGGCGCCGAGCAGCGGGTCGCGCTGACCGATTCGAGCGCGCGGCGCACCACGCCGGAGCTGCGGGCGGCGCACACCATTTTCCTCGAAGAGCTGGGGCTCAAGCCCGGCGATCTCATCGCGTATCACGGCGTGGCCCGGGATGGAGCGGGCGCAACCGGCTCCAGCGACATCTACTTCCTCGAGGTACGGCCCTTCGGACGCGACTATCGCCAGGCGGAATCGGGGCCCCAGGGCGGCGGGGGCGGCGAGCAGTCTCCGGAGGGCCTTTCCGCCCGGCAGCGGGAGCTGGTGGCCGGAACCTTCAACACGCTGCGCGACAGCGCGCGTACCGCCGAGCGGCAGCGGCGCGAAGATCTGACCACGCTGGCCATCGCGCAGGGCAAACTCAAGCAAGACGTCGCCGGACTGGTGCGGCGCCTGGTAGAGCGCAACATCGTCGCCACGGACACCGCGTTCGTGCTGATCCACGCGGAGCTCGACACCGCCAGCCGCGAGATGCAGACGGCCGAAGAGGGTCTGGGGCGGGGCGCTCCGCGCGAGGCACTGCCGGCCGAGCAGCGTGCGCTGCAGCGGCTGCAGCGCGCGGAAGCGGTGTACCGGGACGTCCAGGTCCAGATGGGCTCGCAAGGCGGCGGTGGGGGGGGCGGCGGCGGCGCGCGTGCCGAGGATCTGGCCGACCTCTTCGAGCTGGAGAACGACAAGCTGCGCAATCAATACGAGTCGGTGCAGCGGGAGCAGAGCCAGAGCGGCGAACAACAGGTCGATGAAGCCGCGGAGCGGCTGCGGCAGTTGGCCAGCCGCCAGCAGCAGGAAAACGAGCGCATGGCGCGGATGGCGGAAGAGATGCGCAGCCGGACCGCGGGCAGCAGCAGCGGCGGGGGGAGCGGGGGCGGCAGCGCGCAACGCGAACTGGCCCGACAGGCGGAAGAAGAGGCACGG
>DATCWE010000047.1:0-21156 GCA_036566495.1 Gemmatimonadales bacterium
CCTGGCCGGGAATTTTGCCGAGGAGATCATGCGCCAGCAGGCCGAGTTTGCCGCGGGAGGTGGTCGCTTCATCCTGCCGCTGCCAATGCCGGAGGTGGTTACCTAAGTCGGTGCGCCTGAGCGGTTGTTCTTGGACGGCCCTCGTTGTTGCGTTGCCGCAACTATTCGGGCAAGCGGGAGGGTCCCGCTGCGGGACGGCTGGGTGTAAGTTGCTATGGTTGAATGGATTGCGAATCTGGACCGCGGCAGAAAATCGGCCCTGGATCTTGCAGCCTCCGGGTGTGCAAGCCAAGGGTGTACCTGTAGGGAGAGGAAGGTCGGACGCCAATGCGGGTCTATCTGGCTGATCTGGGTCACAACCAAGTCACCATCAGCTCCGACGTGTATCCGTTGGGAGTTGCGAATCTCGCCACTTATCTGCGGGCCTACCTCAAGTCGGCCGAAGCGCCGGAAATACGCATCTTCAGGGAGCCGCAGGACCTGATGGCCGCGCTCGAAAACGCGCGGCCCGACGTGGTGGGCTTCTCGAGCTATTCCTGGAATCACAATCTCTCGTTGAGCTTCGCCCGCTACGCGAAGCGCCGGTACCCCACTGCAATCACCATGATGGGCGGGCCGAACTTCCCCCTGACCCCGTCCGAGCAGGAGAGCTTTCTCCGCAGCATGCCGGAAGTCGATGTCGCGGTGCGCGGGCCCACCTACGAAGGCGAGCGGGCCTTTCTCAACGTGGTGCAGCGGCTGGTCGACACGGGCGGCAGTCTCGAGGGTCTTCAGGAGGCTCCGGTGCCCGGCAACCTCTGGATCCACCAGAGGACCGGGGAGTTCATTGCCGGCGGACCGGTGGACCGCATCATCGATCTCGACGAGATTCCCTCGCCCTATCTCGCGGGGCTGCTGGATCCGTACTGGTCGACCGGCTATTTCCCGCTCATGCAGATCGCCCGCGGCTGCCCCTTCACCTGCCAGTTCTGCAACTCCTCGGTGAAGTCGAACAGCAAGGTCTTCGCCCACTCGCTCGAGAACCTGAAAGCGGACTTGGTCTACGCGGCCGAGCGCGTCGACCGGACGGCGCCCCTCTGCTTTGCGGACGACAATTTCGGCATGTATGAACTGGACGTGGAGGTGGCCGACTTCATCGCGTGGCTGCAGGACAAGTACAACTGGCCGCGCTACATCCGGACGACGACCGGCAAGAACCGAGGCGAGCGTATCATCCAGGTCATGCGGAAGATTCGCGGCGCGTTGCCCATGACCGCCGCCGTGCAGTCGATGAGCCCCGTCGTGCTGGAAAACATCAAGCGGTCCAACATCAAGCTCGAGACCTACCGGGAGATCCAGCAGGAGGTGCGCTCACAGGGCATGCAGTCCTACGGAGAGATGATCCTGTGCCTGCCGGGCGAGACCAAGGAGAGCTTCCTCCAGGGGATCAGCGATCTGCTCGATACCGGCGTGCTGCGGATCTCGGCGCACCAGCTGATGTTGCTCCACGGGGCGCCCCTCAGCAATCCGGACCAGCGTGAGCGGTTCGCCTTCAAGACGCGATTCCGGGTGGTGGCCCGCGACGTGGGCGATTACGGCACCGGAGAGCCGGTCATCGAAACCGAGGAGATGGTCGTCGAAACCGCGACCTTCTCCTTCGCGGACTATCTCGACGTGCGGGTATTCCATCTCCTGCTGACCATCTTCTACTACGAAGGGAACATCGAGGAGGCGTTTGCCTGGGCCAAGGAACACGGGGTGAAGCCCTTCGACCTGATGATGACCATGCAGCGCCTGCTGAAGCAAGCGCCGACCGGCCTCAATCAGGTGCTCGATGATTTCGTGCGCGAGAGCCAGGAAGAGTTGTTCGAGACCCGCGAGGCGGTGGTGGAATGGGCCCGAAGCCGGCTCCCCGCCCTGATCTCCGGTGAGCTCGGCGGAAACCTGCTCAGCAAGTACTCCATGCTGGGGCGCTTTTATGCTACGCACGATTGCCTCGACTTCCTCCAGCTGGCCATCGAGACCGCACTGGGCGAGCGGCTCACTCCCGAGGCCAGGGAGGAACTCACGGCGGTGATGGACTATCTGCGTGCGATGCTGCTCCATGTGCCGTTCCAGGAAACCATGAGCCTGCAGCCGTCGTTCACGGCCTCGTACGACGTGGAGGCGTGGCGCGAGTCGGACGGCCTGCGCCCGCTGGCTGCGTTCCGCACGCCGGGCCCCGTCACCTACGGCACCCAGATGGACCCGGCGAAGCGCGCGGTGATCGAGCACCGCATCGCCACCTTCGGGGAACATGCCGCCGGCCTGGGCAAGTTCACCCGCACGATGTTCGCCAAAGACCTGCGGCGGCAACTCGAGCCCTCGGAGGCGGGCGTACCGGCGTGAAGGTCGTCATCCTCGCGGGGGGCCGGGGCACTCGCATCGCGGAAGAAACCGCGACCCGCCCGAAGCCCATGGTCGAGATCGGCGGCAAGCCGCTGCTGTGGCACATCATGGCGCACTATGCGGGGTACGGGTACAAGGATTTTCTGGTGGCCTGCGGATACAAAGGCGAGCTGATCAAGGAATACTTTCGCAATGCGTTCCTCGGCTCGAGCGACTTCGTCGTCGAGCTGAAAGACGGCTCGGTGCAGGTGCTGAACCCTCCGGTACTGGACTGGCGGGTTGGGCTGATCGACACCGGCCTCGAAACCATGACGGGAGGGAGGCTGCGGCGCCTGGCCGGCTGGATCGGGCGCGAGACGTTCATGGCCACCTACGGAGATGGGGTGGCCGACATCGACGTCCGCGCCCTGCTGGAGTTCCATCGACGCCACGGGAAGCTCGGCACCGTAACCGCCGTGCGCCCTCCGGCACGCTTCGGTGGTCTGGTGCTGGACGACGGTCGGGTTCGCGAATTCACCGAGAAATCCCAAACCGACGTCGGCTGGATCAATGGCGGGTTCTTTGTCTTCGAGCCCGGCGTCTTCGACTACCTGGAAGGGGACGACACGGTGCTCGAACGGGCTCCTCTCGAGCGCCTGGCCGCCGATAGCGAGCTGATGGCCTTCAAGCACACCGGTTTCTGGCAGCCGATGGACACGATCCGCGATCGCGAGCACCTCGAAGCGCTGTGGAACTCCGGACAGGCACCCTGGAAAGTGCGGTCATGAGTTTCTGGGCCGGGCGCAAGGTCTTCGTCACCGGGGCCACGGGACTGTTGGGATCCTGGATGACGGAGGAGCTGCTCTCGCGGGGTGCACAGGTCACGCTGCTGATGCGGGACTGGGTCCCCGACAGCCGGGCGGTTACCGCCGGGTTGCTGGAGCGCTGCCAGGTGGTTCGCGGCGATCTGGAGGACTTGGCCGTGGTCCTACGGACGCTCAATGAGTACGAAATAGACAGCATTTTCCATCTGGGCGCCCAGGCCATCGTGGGAACCGCCGCGCGCGCTCCACTTTCCACGTTCGAGTCGAACATCCGGGGGACCTGGACGCTGCTCGAAGCGGCCCGCCAGTGTCCCAGGCTGATTCAGCGGGTCGTGGTGGCTTCGAGCGACAAAGCGTACGGGGCCCACGATCACTTGCCGTATACCGAGGAAATGCCCCTGCTGGGGCGGTTTCCCTACGACGTCTCCAAGGCGTGCGGCGACCTGATCGCCTTGTCGTATTTCCATACCTATCAACTCCCCGTCGCAGTCACCCGCTGCGGCAACCTGTTCGGCGGCGGCGACCTCAACTTCAACCGGCTGATCCCGGGAACAATTCGGTCCGGGCTCGCGGGGGAGCGGCCCCTGGTTCGCTCGGATGGCAGTTTCGTGCGGGACTATTTCTTCGTGCGGGACGCGGTGGGCGCCTACCTCCAGCTGGCCGAACGGCTGCCCGAGGCGGGCGTTCT
This sequence comes from Gemmatimonadales bacterium, assembly GCA_036566495.1. Classification (GTDB taxonomy): domain Bacteria; phylum Gemmatimonadota; class Gemmatimonadetes; order Gemmatimonadales; family GWC2-71-9; genus JABFSM01. The sequence goes on from DATCWE010000047.1 coordinate 3,859, forward strand.
GGGCCAGTCGTTCAACTTCGGCTCCGAAAGCCCGCTCTCGGTGTTGGAGGTCGTGGACCGGGTCCTGGTAGTGCTCGGACGAGAAGATCTCAAACCGGTCGTCCTCAATGAGGCGCAGCACGAAATCCCGCGCCAGTACCTCGATTGCACCAAGGCGCACACTCGGCTCGGGTGGCGCCCGGCCTCCGCATTCGAGGATGCGCTGCGGGAGACGATCGACTGGTACCGGGAGTGGCTGGGTCGTTGAGTCAGCGAGGTGCCGCCAAGAGTGGCGCGATGACTTCCGCAATACGTTGGGCCACCCGTTCGTTCCCCGTTTCGGTAATGTGGGCGTGGGAGTCTATGTACACTGTCGCCGAATCGCCGTCGAACAATCCGAGGAGAGAGAAGAAGCGGGTGCCGCGGCGATCCGCCATGGCCGAGTCGAGCGAGATCATGCAGGGGGGGACGAGGGGCGCCTGCGGAAGCTTCGCTTCCCACTGCGTCGCGCGCTTGCGGGAAACCGAATTGTGCGGCTGCAGGAAATAGACGATGGGGAATCGATAGGCTCGCCCGAGCGACTCCTCCACCAGCGACACACCGCGATAATACCCTGCGACCGCGCCGCAGATCGTGGCAGGTGTTTGGCGCGCCGGGGGCGGTGGCTTCACCGCGCGTTGCAGGCGCTGCAGCAGAACCGAATACTCCTCCAGCCCCAGGAGTTGCTGCCCGAGGGAACGGCGTCCCCGGTCGAGTTGCTGCTGAATCGCTTCGTCTCCGTAGGTATGACCGGGCTCGCCGTACTTACCCGCGCTGGCGATGTCGTTGTAGCCGTTGACCACGACTACCAGATCCGGGACGCGGCCGTTGACCAGTTCCACCAAGAGGGTGATCGCCTCCTGGGTCGAGGTGAACGCCGCCTGCGCGAGATTGACGACCTCCACATCGTGAATTCCGCGCCAGTGGAGGTGGGCGGCGAGAAAGGCGCCGATCGTAGAGGAGTCCCGCGCGGTGAACCCCCACAGCGCCGAACCGCCCAGTAAGAACAACCGACGGTGCACGCCAGCCACCGGGGGCTGCGGCGTCACCCGCCGGCCGAGCGAGTCGATGTTGACGTAGCGGGAGAATTCCGGCAACGGCCAATAGGAGCGGTACGGATCGAAACGATTCCTCCGCAGCGTTAGATCCCGCTGGAGTTCCTTCCACCAAGGCGCGTGGGCGTAGGGGTGCAGCGACGAATCCACGACCGGTCCGGGACCCGAAAGTCTGGCCCGGACGGCCCGGGCACCGCGATAGCCGAATTCCAGGCCGAAGAAGAGGAGCAGAGTCACGCCCCCAATCAGCCAGCCGGTACGGGCCGCCCGGAGCAGCCCGCCCAGGAATGCTCGCGCTGGTCGAGTACCCATGCCGCCCTCCCCTTTCAGTTGGCCTCCACCGTCCGGCGCACCCCTTCCTCGGGCAGCGTCGGGGGCACCCAGCGACAGAGCGAGCGCAAGCGACCGATACTGACCGGATCGTGCGACATCTCGCTGGGCCGGGTTGGCAACGCTCCAAAGCGGAGCCGATCAGCAGAGATACCCAGCACCCGGGCGGCGCATTCCACGAAAGCTCTGACCGTCGTGAGCTTCCCCGTCGCGAGATTGACAGCGCCCGGCTCGGGATTGGCCACCATGCCGAGCCGCAGCAATCCCTCCACGACATCCTCCACATAGGTGAAGTCGCGTCGCTGGCTGCCTTCCGTCAGAGGAATCGCCGCGTCGGTCCCGGCCGCCGCGACGAGGGTGGGGAGCAGGCGCCCCGCGGCCTCCCCGGGCCCGTATACGGTGAAGAGCCGGGCGGTGAGGCCGCGGAGCGCCCCGGCACTCGTGGCGCGGCTCAGTGCCTGCGTCCCGGCGAGCTTGGTCCGGCCATAGAGCGTCGTTGGCACGGGCTCGGTGGCTTCCGAGAGGTCTCCGCCTGCAGCGCCGTACTCCGCCGCGGATCCGACGTGGACCAGTTGCTGACCCGGCCAGACAAGGTCGCTGTGGTTCGCGCAGGCTTCGATGAGCTCCACGACCAGATCCTGATTGATGCGCCGTGCCTGGCCGGTGTCGCGCTCGCCGGGGTCAATGCCATAACCCGCCAGATTGAAAGTGATCGACGGCCGCAGCTTCGCGATGGCCGCGGCTGCCGTCCCCGGCTGTCCCAGGTCGGCCTCGACGAGCCTTCCCGGCAAGGCGCGCCGCGTTGCCGCGTGACGAACGCCGGCATGGAGCTCCGCACCCAGTTCCGCCAGGCGCAGCGCGACCCGCTGCCCGATGAATCCACCGGCTCCCAGGACAAGGACCCGCCTGCCGCGATAACCTTGCCGCCAACTCACGGGGCGGCTGCGAGCGAATCGGGGCGGGCCAGTAACTCCGCCGCGGAGAGCGGACCGGCCACGATCTCGAAGCCGGCTCCGGAGACGGTCGGACCATTCAGGATCCAGAAAGGCCGGCTGGCGTAACTGCGCGCGAGTGCCCGGCGCAGCGCGGGACCGTGATCCCAGGCGAACAGCGGTTGCCCGCTGGTCGGGTCGATCGGGTTGTAGACCGTCGCCGAGGCGTAATCCGGAAACCCGCGCCCCCTGACAAGAATGATCCCGTTGGCGAAGCGAGGGGCAGCGGCCACCCGTCGGGCCTCGGGACGCATGCCGCGATAGTGAAAGTACTTGTCGACCGCGCGCCAGGGCAGGAAGACCAGCAGCGCAGCAGCGATCAGCGCCAGGCCGCCCGCCATGACCCGGTGCCCGGCGCCGGCCGCGCGAGCTGCGGCGATCGCTTCCAGGGACTCCAGGCCACGCGCTGTGAGCGCGAGGCACGGAATGATGATGAGGTACCAGTAACGGGCTCCGAAATCGGGGCCGCCGCTGAACCAGTACAGTGCGTGGAGTCCGCCGACGAGGCCGATCACCGCCAGCATCTGCCAGTCGGGACGGCGAAGCCTGCCGGCGGCCAGGAAGAGAGACAACACCAGAAAGGAGCCGGTAGCCCAGCCGAGCAGCTCGACGTTGGTCAGGTACAGATTGATGTTGCTGTTGACGGCGACGTCGATCGGTCCATGGCCGGGGAACGGATCCATGCCCGGCCAGCCGAGCCCTCGGTTGGCGCCGAAGCCCAATGCGTTGGTACCTGGGCCGTACAGCGCATCGGTGTATTGCATCAGGGGAAAGCTGCGCGCCGATCCCGTGAGAGCGCGGTTATAGGGAAAGACGAGGCTCGCCACGAGCATGGTCGCAAGGGTGAGCGCGGCGGAGGGGAAGAGCCGGACGCGTTTGCCTCGCGCGGCCAGGGACCAAAAGCCCAGCAGCAAGGCCACCGTGAGCCCGTCGAGCGGACGAATCAAGCTGACCAACCCGATGCAGCCGCCGCCCAGCACTGCCCAGCGAAGTCGCGGATCCCGGCGCAGCCGGGCCACGGCGAGCGCCGCCGCGAGCGCGCAGCTCAGCGTCGCGGTATGCGTCATGAAGTTCATCGCCATGAAGAGATGCCACGGCGAGGCCGCCAGGAGCACCGCGGCGATCCGAGCGGTGCGCCGGGGATAGATCTCCCGCATGAAGCTGTGGGCCAGCACGACGTTGACGCCGCCGAGGAGGGGATTGACCAGCCACGGAACCCCGAAGAACGACCCCACCGCCAGAATCGCCGGCCAGCCGGGTGGAACCGGAGAAAACCAGCGGGCCGGCTGATACATCATGAGGTTGACGCTGAATGCCTCCGGCACCGGAGGCAGGGGCATCGCGAGCTGGCCGGCCGCGAAGTACCGCGCGTGATAGAGGTAGACGACCTCATCCGGAACGTGGGGATGCCGCTGGTAGACGAAGACCGCCAGGGCCGTCGCCAAGAGCGTGACGCCCAGCGCGAGTCCCCAGACCAGTCGATCGGGTGCCCCTGGCTCCGGCTGCTCGCCGCGGGGTGGCCCCAGCACGCGCCCGAGGAGCCCTCCGAACGAGGCGAGCGTCGCTTCACTCAAGCTGCCGGCGATCAGCAGGATGTTGCCGAGCTGGACGAGTTGCACCAAGGAGGCCAACAGGAGCTCGCCGAGGTACGTGGCAGGATCCCGGGAGAGCGTGGCGCTGGTGAGTATGAACACCGCCGCGACCAGCGCGAGCCGACGCGGGCCGAGCCGAGTGAGCAGCCCGCCCAGCGGGCGGCGCGCGCGCAGCAGGCCCCCAAGGACGACTGCCGCCTGGCCGAAGAACAGCGCGAGCGCGAGCGGCCGCTCGGACAGGAGCTGCCCCAGGGTGCGATAGTGCTGGTACCCGACGCCGTGGCCGGCACGGATCAACAGCAGGCTGGCGAGATACCCGACCAGGAAGAGCGCGGACCACGCGGGCGCCTTGCCGGGAACGCCCACTAGCGCTCCCGCTGGTAGGGGAGACCCCCCTTCATGACGAAGTCGACCCGTTGCAGCGCGGAGATGTCGCGCAGCGGGTCTTGCTTGACTGCGATGATGTCGGCGAATTGCCCGGCCGCCAGGGTCCCCAGGTGATCGCCCTGCTCCAGCAGACGCGCCGCCACGCTCGTCGCGGAGCGAAGGGCCTGCAGCGGACTCATGCCGTAATCCACCATGAGGGCGAGCTCCTGCGCCTGGTTCTCGGTCCAGGCATACCCTCCGGCATCGGTGCCGTACGCGATCCACTCCGCGGCGCCGCTCTTGATCGCCCCGGCAAAGGCCGAACGGGCCAGCTCGACCATCCGCGGCCAGATCCCACCACGCCCGGCGGCGACGTAGCGGCCCACGAACAGCGTGGGACACCAGTACGCCTGCTGGCGAACCAGGCGCGCGAGCAGATCGGGCGTCATGCCATGGCCGTGCTCGATGCTGTTTACGCCGGCACGGAGTGCCGCATCGATCCCGTCCCACCCCATCGCGTGTGCGGCGACCTTGCGTCCCAGCCGGTGTGCCTCGTCCACCAAGGCGTGCATTTCTTCCTCGGTGAAATTGACCCGGCTGCGCAGCCGCCCATCCGCGCCGAGGTAGTAGGCACGATCGGCGTAGAACTTGATCCAGTCCGCGCCGAACTTGACCTGTTCTCTCACCGCGCGCCGAATCGCATCCGGGCCGTCGACGATCTGGACCCCCTCGGGAACCCGCAGCTCCCAGGAATAGCCCGAGAGGGGGTACATCCCGGTCGGGGCGAGCGCTCGGGTCGCGACGAACAGCCGCGGTCCCGGGATGACGCCCCGCTGGATGGCGGTCTTCACATCCACGTCGGCATACCAGGCGCCTTCGGTCTCCAGATCGCGCAGGGTGGTGAAGCCGTTGGAGAGCGCGGTGCGCACCGCCATCGTGGCCCGGATGGCTCGATAGGGAATGGACTCCTTCAGCAGTTGCGCATCGTAGTCCTCGCTGGTGATGTCCCCCTGGAGCAGAATGTGGGTGTGGGCGTCGATGAGGCCGGGCAGCACGGTCATCCCCGACAGATCGATGGGTTCGGCGCCGACCGCCCGGGAGGAGACCGCGGCCCAAGGTCCTACCTCGAGAATCCGCTCGCCCTCGATCAGGATACCCTGGTCGAGGCGGGCCTCAGGGCTGCTGCCATCGATGAGGCGGCCGGCGCGAATGAGGGTGCGATGCGGAGCCGGTCCCTGAGCCGCGGCGAAGGCACCCAGGTGCAGGGTGTGCAGCAGCACGGCGCAGCTGGCGAGTCGGCGCATGAAGTCTCTCTCCGGGTGGGCCGCTCCATGGTATGCGCCCGCCGCGCCGGGCGCAAACTTCATTCCGCGTCGGTGCGGCTGCCGTGACGGAGCAGCCCCCCCAGCGACCAGTCCAGCACACCAGCGATGAAGTGCTCATCGGACAGTCCGGCGGGATCGTCTCCCGCCATCCCGTCGCGGAGCATCGCCTGATGCAGCAGCAAAGACGGCAAAGCATGCAGCGCGAAATCGTGGGAGATCGCGCGGAACTCGGCGCGGGCCCGCCCGGCCGCCACCACCCGCTCGAGCCCCGCGCGCAGCGGCAGAATGAGCTCGTCGAAATAGAAGCGGCCCAGCTCGGGGAAGCTGGCCCGCTCTGCATACACCAGGCGGAGGATGCGGCGCAGCTCCGGCCGCTGCAGCGCACCCCAGCTGTCCCGGATGAAGCGCTCCAGCTTCTTGCGGGCCGAATCGGGAAAGAAGCTGGAGGCCACCATCTCCGGCTCGGACGAAACCCGCGCCTGACTGCGGATCATCGCGCGGAAGAGCGTGGCCTTGGAATCGAAATAGAGATACAGGGTCGCCTTGCTGACCCCCGCCTGACGCGCAACATCGGAGAGCCGCGCGCGCCCATAACCCGCATCCCCGAAGACCGCGAGCGCGGCCCGCAGAATCTCCTCGGGTCGCGCGGCCGGCCGTCGCTGCCAGCGCGGCGCGCGGGTCTGGGTTCGCTTGGCTTTGGGCAGAGCTGGCCAATCCGTATATGACTGGGGGGTCAGTAACATCGTCCCAAATCGCCATCTGTCAAATCCCGTGGCGTTCAGCCCGAGAGGAAGCTTGAGGGGACTTGCCCCAAACTACGGCGATTCATATGTTTACCTAACCCCCACCGGAGACATACCGGATGTCTGAGGCCTTTCTCAGCTCCGACGACTTCGATGAACAGGCCCACCAGCTCTACAATCAAGGACGGTACGACGAGGCACTCGAGACCCTGAAGGACGGTCTCGCCATCTATCCCAATGCGGTGGAGCTCCGCATCGGGATGGGGTATGCCTACCTGGCCCGGGAAGAGTTCGCCTGGTCGCGCCGGGCGTTCGAGCATGCCTTGGCGCTGGATCCCGACCATGAAGACGCCCTGGGCGGGATGGGGGAGGCGCTCCTCGCGGTGGGCGACCAGCGCGGCGCGCTGCAGAGCTTCGAACGCTTGCTGCAGCTTGGCTTCCAGGAAGATCACGAGCTGATGCTGCAGGCCGGCCGCGCCCTGTTGCGCAGTGGGCTGCTGGCACCGGCCTACCGCTTTTTCGATCTGGCCCAGACGGCGGAGGCGGGGTGCGCCGAGGCCACCGCTTGCCTCGGGTACGTCACCCACCGCCTGGGGCGCGACGGCGCCGCTTTTTACTGGCTGCGGCGTACCCTCGCCATCGATCCCGAATACGTCGAGGCGCGGATCTATCTCGCCAACATGCTCTATGACCGCGGCGAGAGCGCCGCGGCGCTGACCCACCTCGAGAAAACCAACCCGGAAGACCACCTCGACGAGCTGGGCCTCTGGCGCACCATCGAGCTCAAGCGGACCCTCTATCGGCTGGCGGACGACGATCCCGAGCTTTCCCCCTGGCTCGGCCGGCTGGCCGAGCTGCTGCCCGATCCCGATCCCACCGAAGACCTGCTCGCCGAGATCGAGGCACAGCACCCGGACGGCAGCATTCGGGATCCCAATCAGCTCGAGCTGTTCGGTGCCCTGGTAGCCGATCTGCCGGGCATGCAACGCAAGCACAGCCGCTTCGATTCGCACCAGGTCACTACGTTGAGCGGTAGCGTGCTGCGCGGTACCTGGGATGAAATCCTCCTGCAGCTCAAGGTTTGTGAGCACGGGGCCACTCTGGTGTCGCTCTCGGAATTCATGGCAGGGCTGGCGCGCCGCGGCCGGGAAGAGACCGGCGTGATCATTCCCCTCAATGATGCCGAGGCGTTCATTCGCGGGAGCGCCGAAGCGGGAGTGTTGCGGATCGTGCAGTGAACGCGCCGGCGGCGGTCTCGCAGGTGTTCCGGTCGCTCACCGGCCGAGCGTGAGCGGCCGCTGGACCGGGGACGTCCGGCGCGAGGTCCTCCCGAACGGTCTTACTCTCCTGGCGCAGGCGGTTCCCGGCGCTACGGCAGTCGCCGCGGTGAGTTACGTGCGAGCGGGATTCTTCGACGAGCCCGACCGTCTGGCCGGCGTCAGCCACGTGCTCGAGCACATGCTGTTCAAAGGGACCCCAACCCGGGCGGTGGGCGAAATCGCCAGGGAAATGAAGGCGGCGGGCGGTTACCTCAACGCCGGAACCGGCTACGACCACACCCAATACTTCGCCGTCCTGCCTCCCGAGTCTCTCCCCGCCGCTCTCGACCTCCAGTCCGATGCGATTCGGCGCAGCCTGCTCGATCCCGCGGAGCTCAAACGCGAGCTCCGGGTGATCATCGAGGAGGCCAAGCGGAAGCTGGACACGCCCTCGGCGGTGGCCGGGGAGACCCTGCATGCCTTGCTATTCGACCGGCATCGCATCCGGCGCTGGCGAATCGGCAGCGAGGCGCACCTGGCCGGGCTCACCCATTCCGATGTCGGTGGCTACTACCGCTCCCGCTACGTTCCGTCGCGGACCATCGTGGCGATGGCGGGTGCCCTCGAGGCCGAACGGGCGCTGGCCATTGCGCGCGAGTGCTATGCGGGATGGACCGCTGCCGCCTCCGCGCTGGATCCTTCCCCGACCGAGCCGATCCACCACCAAGTGCGGGCCCGTACCCTGCGCGGAGATGTGCGCCGCGCCGACCTGGCGCTCGGCTGGCGCTCCGTTCCCGCGCTGCACGCCGACGCGGCCCCCCTCGACATTGCCGCGCTCATCCTGGGCAGCGGTCGCGCCAGCTGGCTGTATCGCGCCCTGAGGGCAAGCGGGGTGGTCACTGCCATAGGAGCAGGCCATTTCGCCCCGACAGAAGTGGGGGTGTTTTCCGTGGGAGTGCTGCTGGATCCTGCCCGGCTCAGCCAAACCCTCCTCGGCATAGCCGACTGTGTCGCCCGACTTCGCGAGCGGGGCCCTTCGGCCGCGGACCTCGAACGCGCTCGTACTCTGGTCGCCGCACGATGGGCCAGGCGCATGCAGACGGCCGAAGGGCGCGCCTCTGCGCTTGCCGCAGCCGAGGCCCTGGGTGGCGTCGAGCGGCTCGATGAGGAGTATGAGCGCTTGCTGGCAGTGAATCCGGAGCAAGTCCGCCGAGCCGCGGTGGAGTGGCTGCGCCCCGATTCGGTCTCGGCCGTCGCCTACCTGCCGGAAACCTGGCCGGAGGAGCTCGACGCCGAGCAGCTCCGTCTCGCGTTCGATCGCGAGGCGGGGAGCGTACCGCCCGAACCGGCCCCGGTTCGGGTCGAGGTGGCTCCCCCGGTGCGCGCGCGTGGGACGCGGACCGGCGGGGTCTTGCACGTGCAGCTGCCCGGCGCCGACCTCCTGCTTGCGGAGAAGCAGGGTGTTCCGCTGGTCTCCCTGGGGATCTATCGGCGGCGGACGGTTCCCGACACACTCGCGACGGCGGGCCTCGCAGCGCTCGCGGTGCGCTCCGCGGTGCGCGGAGCAGGCGACCTGGAAGCGGGTCCCCTGGCACTCGCCTTCGAGCAGATGGGCGGCGGCATAGCGCCGCTGGTCTCCGCCGACTGGTTTGGCTTCGGGGCCTCGGTGCTCGCGGTCGAGGCCCCGCAAGGTGCTGCGCTGCTCGATCTGGTCATGCGCGCTCCCCGGTTCGAAAGCGAAGAAATGGCGCTCGAACGGGTGGCCCTGGGCGACGAGGCGGCTCGCGCGGCGGATGACATGATGCGCTACCCCATTCAGCTGGCGCTGCGCGCGGCTTTTGGCGACTCGGGCTATGGATTGCCGACCCAGGGGCTGCCGGACTCGGTCCCCGCGCTGTCCGACGGGATGGTGCGAGCCTGGCATGCCTGCGAGCTCGCGGCGGGACGAACCGTCTTCGTTGCCGTGGGCGAGCTGGAGCCGGAGCGGATGGCGGAACAGCTGGCGGGACTGTTTGCCGCGAGCCCGGCGCGGAGCGCTGCAACGCTGCCGTTCCAGGGTCTACGAGACAGGCCCGGGGTGGTGGAATCGGTGGTCGAGCGCGACAAACGGCAGACCGCCCTCGCCATGCTCTTCCCGGGCCCGGCCCGGAGCGACCCGGCTCGTTTCACTGCGGAGGTGTGGTGCGCGATCGCGAGCGGCCTGGGCGGGAGATTGTTCGGCGCGCTTCGCGAGCAACAGTCGCTCGCTTACACGATCTTCGCCTCGTCGTGGCGACGCGCCGGCGCCGGCGCCCTTCTCCTGTACCTCGCCACTTCGCCGGAGCGGGAGGCGGAGGCCCGCACGGCACTGCTGGGGGAGCTGGCGCGCTTCAGGGCCGAGCCGCCTGACTCGGAGGAGCTGACCCGGGCGATCCAATACCTCAGCGGACAAGTCGCCGTGGAGCGGCAGACCTCGGGGGCGGTCGCGGCAGAAATCGCAGATGCCTGGCTGGCGGGTTCCGGTCTCGAGGAGCTGGTGGACCCCGCTGCCGGGTATCGGGCGGTCAGCGCGGCCCAGGTTCAACAATTCGCCGTGAGGTGCTTCGCGGAGAGCGCCCGGGTCGAAGGGATTGTGCGGGGGCGCTAGACAGAATGGCCGGTCTTGTATGTTTCGGGCCTGGCTGAACCGCTGGGAGCGACCGTGGCGCCATCCGGCTGGGCCGAGGCGAAGCAGGACGGTGAGGGGAAGCCGGCGCGGCGCCCCTGGCTGTCGCCCGCGGACGCCTTCACGGTAGTTCGGATTCCCCTCGCTATCGCCTTTCTCGTGGTGCCCGACATGGACTGGCGACTAGCCATTCTGGGCGCCGCCGGCGCCAGCGATTTTGCCGATGGGTTCGTCGCGCGGCGATTCGGCGGGTCCCGACTCGGCGGCTTTCTCGATCCGGTCGCCGATAAGCTTTTCATGGCCTGCGCCTTCGCGGTCGTTCTGTTTGCCCGCGCGCTCTCGCCCCTGGAGATCCTCGGCGTGCTGGCGCGCGACCTCGCCGCGGCGCTGGCTTTCGTCATTACGGTGCTGCTGCGGCGGCCGGCGGCGATCCCCGCCCGGCTCGGCGGTAAGGCGGTAACCATCGGACAGCTGCTGACCTTGCTCGCTTTTGTGCTGGGATCCCTGCTGCTGCGTCCGTTGGCCTGGGCCACGGCGGCGGTGGCCCTTTATGCGATCTGGGACTACATCCGAGTGGCGGCGGTGCAAAAGCGGGCGCTGGGCGAATGATTGCAAGAGGTAGGGGGCTCGGAAGGTTTCCGATATCCCGACTCCGACTGCCCGAAGGAGTGCCGGTATGATCGACGACAACTTGCGCTCGGCCAGCGTCCGCTGGGAGGGTGGCCTGCGCTTTCGTGGCGGAGTGGCCGGCGGACCTACCGCGCTCATCGATGCCCACGGTGAGCAGGCTCCCGGGCCCATGGTGAGCTTGCTGCTCGCGGCCGTGGGGTGCAGCGGCGCGGACATCGTCGGGATTCTCGAGAAGATGCAGGTGACGCTGCATGAGCTCAGCGCCGAGGTCACCGGGCGGCGTGCGCCCGAACATCCCAAGCGGTATCTGACTCTGCATTTTTCCTATCGCATCCGGGGTGAGGGGCTGGACGAGGCGAAAGCTCGCCGTGCGGTGGATCTCTCCCATCAGAAATACTGTTCGGTGCTGCATTCCTTGAACTCCGATATCGCCATCACGTACGACCTCGATCTCGGGTGAGCTACCGGCGTTTTGGCCTGGTCGCCCTGCTGCTCGCCTGCCAACCCGCTCGCCTCTCCGCCCAGGGGCCGGTCATCGTCGAATGGGGCCTCCACGCGACCGCCACGGTTGTCGACAGTCTGCGAGTCGGTCTCTACGCGGGTCCGCGCCTGGGGCTCCGGACGCTGGGAGGGACCCGTGGCGTCGTGTCGTTCGGGCTGGGGGCCCGGGGCGATTCCGCCAGCGCGCGCGCCGAAGGCGCGATCGAATACCAGGTTTCCCCTCGAGCGGTCGGCCGGATGGGAGTGTATTTCGGCGCCGGTCTGGCTGGAGTGGTGGGGGCGGGTCGGGGCGGCTATCTGCTGCTCTAACTCGGACTCGAGCGCAGCGCCGGGCTTCCTTCTGGCTGGGCCGTGGAAGCCGGACTAGGGGGCGGATTCAGAATTCGCGGGGCCTACCACTGGCGGCATTTCCCGAGGGGCTGGCGGCCGGAGCGATAAGCGGGCTGCGGCCGGACCCTGAACCACGACTCAGGTGCTGGGGGACCCAGCGGTCTCGGGCTTGGCGCGCACGACGGGCTTGCAGAATCGCTCACCGAGCAGGCGAACCTGGGCCAGCTCCTTCTCGCTCAGATCGGCATAGCGCTCGGCGAGGTACTGCATGGTGTCGTCCATCCATTCCTTCTGGTGCTCGGGCTCGGCCTCGGTCACGCCGCAGCGGAGGATGTGGCTAAAGAGTTCATCCCGCGCTTGATCGACGAAAGAGGGTCCTGCGGGGCGGTCGGTCTTCTTTCTGATGGTCATGCACCTTCCTTGGAGGGGGGTCGCCGAAGCGGAGGGCTCAGGCGTAAGCCGTTGCTTGTAAACAATATAATGGCTTGTACCTGATTGGCGCAAAGGGGTCGGTCCTGTATGCCTGCCGGGGGCGGTCATTACATTTGGCGGCGCCGGAGCGGTGCTCCGGCCGGACGAGGCAGGGTCAATGGCCGACCATCACGATCAGGTTTACGACGAAGGCAGGATCGAGGAGCTGCGGAAGATGCTCCGGGGCCTGGCCGAGCGGATCCTGGAGCTGGATCGTTCCGGCCGGCTGCTGCAGCAGGTGCCCGAGCTGCTGCGTCGGATGGGTGATGTCCGGTCCGAGCTCTTTCACTATGAAGTCCGGGCGACCTACGACACGCCGGAAATCGCAGAGCACCGCCGGTTGGTGGACGAAGCGCGCGAACAGCACGACATCCTGAGCCCTGATCCCGAGGACGACGAGCCATGGCGGAATCCCCGTCAGGAGTAAACCGCTTCTACCTGGTACTGGGCGCCGTGGCGCTCGCGGGCATCGCGGCTCTGGTGTACCAGGTCCGGAAGCCCAAAGCCGTCAGCATCCCCGCCAACGTCACGGTGCTCACTGCCGACACAGCGGGCTTTCGCGGCTACCTGGTGGGTTCCGACTCGGCCCTGATCGAGATCAGCGAGTACGCCGACTATCAGTGTCCCGCCTGCCAGGTCTTCGAGACTATTCAATTTCCGGCGGTGCGGGAGCAGCTGATCGCCACGGGGAAGGTGCGCTGGCGCTACCGCGATTTCCCCCTCGAGATGCATCCCAACGCCCGGGTCGCGGCCCATGCGGCGGCCTGTGCGGAGGAGCAGGGCAAGTACTGGGAGCTGCACTCGGCGATCTATGACCGGCAGCCGGAGTGGGCAGACAGCCGCAACGCCGCGGGCATCCTGAGCCAGCTGGCGGGCACTCTCGGGATCGATCGCGGCCGTTTCGACACCTGCATGTCCAGCGCGAAGTACGCGGGACGCATCCAGGCGAGCCTGGACGAAGGCGTCCGGCTGGGCGTGGGCTCGACTCCGACCTTTCTGATTGCGGGCCGGCTGTATCCGGGTGCGCTGTCCTCCGACAGCCTGCGATCCCTGGTCGAACACAACCAGGTTCCGCCCGCGCCGTGACCCGGGCCCGCAAGGGGATTGCCCTGCTCAGCCTGACGGGGCTGTTCGTGGCGGTTTACCTCTATTTGTACAAGATCGGGCAGATCGGAACGCTGGTCTGCGGCACCGGGGCCTGTGAAACCGTGCAACTCTCGCCCCAAAGCCGCTTTCTCGGCGTGGAGGTGGCGCTGATCGGCGTGGTGGGCTACGCCGTGCTGTTGCTCCTCGCGGTGCTGTCGTTGCAGCCGCGCTTTGCCGGGCCGGCCTGGCCCTCACGGCTTCTGGCAGTCCTTTCCGGGATCGCGGTCCTGTTTACCGCCTACCTGACGGCACTCGAGCTCTTCGTCATCCACGCGATCTGCCGCTACTGCGTGGCCTCGGCCGTCATCATCGTGCTGCTGTTCCTGCTGGCGGCGCGGGAGCTTCGCCGCAGCGCCGCGCCGGCGGCGTGAGCGCTGTCGCCGGTGGGACGCGACCCCCACCCCGGGGCAAGGCGCTGGCTACGCTGTCCCTGGCCGCGCTCGGAGTGGTGTACGGGGATATCGGCACCAGCCCGCTCTACGCCATCAAGGAGTGCTTTCTTCCCGAGCATAGGCTTCCCCTCACTCACGACAACGTGCTGGGGATCCTCTCGCTCATCTTCTGGTCGCTGGCCTTCGTTATCTCCTTCAAGTACATCACCGTGCTTTTGAAGGCCGACAACCGGGGCGAGGGCGGCATCATGGCATTGCTGGCCCTGGTACGGCCAGCGGGGGAGGCAAGCGGCCGGCGCCGGGCTCTGGTGTTACTGGGACTATTTGGCGCGGCGCTTCTGTATGGAGATGGCGTGATCACGCCGGCGATTTCGGTGCTGGGTGCGCTGGAGGGCATCAGTGTTGCGACCCCGGCGTTCAAGGACTATATCGTGCCGCTGGCCGCCGGCTTTCTCGTCGCACTTTTCTTGTTTCAGAAGCGCGGGACGGCGGGAGTAGGCCGGGTATTCGGGCCGATCATGATCGTGTGGTTTAGTGCGATCTCGATCTTCGGGGTAATGGGAATCCTGCGCGCCCCGTCGGTGCTGCTGGCGATCAACCCCTGGTACGCCCTGAGTTTTTTCCTGCGGGATGGCCTGATCGGATTCCTGATCCTCGGTTCCGTCGTGCTGGTGTTTACCGGGGGGGAGGCGCTCTATGCCGATATGGGCCATTTCGGCTCCCGCCCGATCCGGCTGATGTGGTTCACAGTGGCAATGCCGGCGCTGCTGATCAATTACTTCGGGCAGGGTGCCTTGCTGCTGGCCGACCCTGCGGCGGTGGATAATCCGTTCTACCGCCTGGTTCCGGAGTCCCTGCTCTACCCGATGGTGCTGGTCTCGCTCGCCGCGGCCGTGGTCGCGAGCCAGGCTCTCATCAGCGGGGCGTTCTCGCTGACCCGGCAGGCCGTCCAGCTCGGCTACACGCCGCGCGTGACCATCGTGCATACGTCGCACCATGAAGCCGGGCAGATATACGTTCCCGAGATCAACAAGATCCTGATGCTCGGCTGCCTCGCCGTCGTGCTGGGCTTCCGCAGCTCCACAGGGCTTGCCGGTGCCTACGGGATCGCGGTGACCGGGACGATGGCCATCACCACCATCCTGTTCGCCAAAGCCGCACGGAGCCATCTCGGGTGGAGCCATTGGCGAATCGTCCCGTTGGTCACCTTGTTCCTGCTGGTGGATTTGTCGTTCCTGGCCGCCAATCTCGTCAAGATCCCGGCGGGCGGTTGGTTCCCTATCCTCCTGGCGATCGGAATCTTCATTCTGATGGTGACTTGGAAGCGCGGCCGGCTGATCCTGACCACCACCATGCGGGAGAATTCCCTCCCGCTCGACCTGTTCATCGGCGATCTGACGCGCCGCGCGCCGGTGCGGGTGCCGGGCACCGCCGTGTTCATGACTTCCGACGCGACCATCGCGCCGGCGGTGTTGCTGCACCACCTCAAACACAACAAGGTGCTGCACGAGCGGGTGATCCTGATGTCGGTGGTGACCCGGGAGATTCCGCAGGTGCCGGGGCCGGAGCGCCTCGAGCTCAAGACGCTGGGCCAGGGTTTCTACACCCTGATCGCCGCGTACGGGTTCATGGAATCGCCCAATGTCCCCGCGGTCCTGGCGCAGCTGCAGCCCCTGGGCCTCGAAGTGAAGGTGATGGAAACGACGTTCTACCTGGGACGGGAGACCCTGATCCCCACGCGGGCAACGCCAGCCAAGCGCGCCGCGCTGGCGGCCAAGGGCCTATGGATGGCGATGTGGCGGAAGCGGGTCTTCGTGCTGATGACCAACAATGCGCGGCCGGCGACAGCCTTCTTTGCGCTGCCCGCCAATCGCGTGGTGGAGTTGGGGGCGCAGGTCCAGATCTGAGCTACTTCGACACCGTCACCACGCGGTTGTACACCATCCCGATGACGCGTCCCAGCGCGTACCCCAGGACGAACCCGTACACGAATCCGATGAAGCTCCCCTGAATCGTGACCGAGTAGCCCGGGAAATACGCACGCAGGAGCTGCAGGTGCTGGCCGACATTGGGTCCGCCGCGCATCACCAGGAACATCGTGGCGACGAAGAGGCCTCCGCCAAGCAGGAGGCCCATGGCAATGCCCCAGGCACGGGCGTTGAGCCGGGCCAGCGTGGTGTTGATCTCCCGGTTTTCTTCCTGCATCGTGTTCATGGGGTGGTCTTTCCGAGTCGGCTCATACATGGTCGAGGAAATCGCGCGTCCGGGCGAGCTCGGCGCGGGTTCGGATCACGAACAGCGAGACCGCCAGCACGAAATTCCGGCAAAAGGCCGTGAACCATCCGAACACGAACCCCACGAATCCACCCCACACCCCGCCGATCAGCGCGCCGGTCCAGGATAACGAATAGCCTCTGAAATAGACGGCGAGCAGCTCGATATTGACGGGCGGGTGGCGCAGGAGCGTTACGGCGGTTACGCCGAATACCAGCAGGCCGCAGGCCACGCCGATGGCCGCTCCGAACGCGGCCTTGTGCAAAGGCGCAAACGCGAGCAGCAGCTCGGAGGGCAGTTGCCCGGCAGGGCGCGGTGCCGAGGGGGTGTTCACGGGGTTTCGGTCCTCTCGTCTCGGGTCTGTTCTCCGACCGGTCCGAAGCCATGCGTTGAAGCTACACGAGATTCCATCTGGGGGCCCCCTTCCAGCAGGTGCAGCGCGACTCCGGCCACGACGGAAACGCCGTTCATCACATAATACCAGAGGTTCATCGGCACCACCGCGAGTGCGAACAGCTCGCCCCGATGGCGGGCGAACCAGGCGAACAAGGGAAGATTCCACACGATGATGACGAGCAGGGCAGCCACGCCGACGGCCGCGACCGCGGGGCTCGTCGTGATCACCCCGATGAACAGCAGCAGCAGCGCCAGCCCGACCAGCAGCGTCTTGGTTCGCTCCCCGCGCTTGACGTTGAGGTGGGTCTGCGAAGCCATCCGGCGGCGCTCGAGGAGCAGGCGCACCCAGGGAATCCCGCGATCCAGCAGGTCGGTGCGAATCGACCCCGAGAAGCCCCAGTGCTTGAGGTGCGCGCCCTGGATGCCTGGATCCAGCAGGATGGTGCCGCCGTAGTCCCGCAGCCGGTAGCCCAGCTCGATGTCCTCGATTTGCGGGCGCCGGTAGCGCCGCTCGTCGAAGCCTCCCACCGCAACAAAGGCGGAGCGCCGGACGGCGCCGCAGCCGGCCCAAAACGTTTCCGCCGGACCGGCACAGGACTCATGGACATAGCGGTGGAGGAGGTTCCGGTACTGGGAGAGAAACCCCGGAGCCACCGGGCTGTCGTCGTAGGCCCCGAAGACTGCGTTGATCTCGGGATCGCCCTCGATGGCCGCGACGAAGCGGCACAGGGTGTCGGCGTGGACGACGACGTCCGCGTCGATGAACACCAACCATTCGCCCCGGGTCACCTCCACCCCGCGGTTTCGCGCGTAGCCGGGACCGTGCGGGCTGCC
>DATCWE010000066.1:0-6477 GCA_036566495.1 Gemmatimonadales bacterium
CGGGCCGGCCAGCGCGGTGCCCGAGTTCTGGGGCCTGCGCGAGTTCGACGCCTTCCTGCTGGTGGTGGACGGCATCCCCTGGGGTGGCGCCTTCAACCCGGCGATCGCGACGCTGAATCTCCGCGACGTCGATCGCATCGAGATCCTGCGCGGGCCCGCACCCGTCACCTATGGCGCCACCTCCTTTGTGGGCGTGATCAACGTCGTGCACACCGCCGCCGCGGCCACCAGCCGCACCCTCGCCGCCCACGGCGGCAGCTACGGCAGCGGGGGACTCTCCGCCGAGCTGGCGGTGCCGTCCGCCGGCGCGTGGAAGTCGCGGCTGAGCGGGGATCTCGAACGCCAGGCCTTCAAGGACGACCGCACCGAGTACCAGCGTGGCCATCTGCTCGCCCGCGTTGCAAGGGGAAATGGCGATCGCAGCACTTGGCTCACCGGCGACGTCACCCTGTTGCGCCAGGACCCCGCCAGCCCGCATCCGCGGGAGGGCCCCGCCCTGTCGAGTGCGGTTCCGCTCGATGCCAACCACAATCCGGACGGGGCGTTCCTCAATGAGGATCGTTTCGCGGTCTCGGGCGGCTGGCAGCGACCGGTGCTGCATGGAGCCCTCTGGGGCACCACGGCCTCCTTCACCCATTCGACTCAGCGGATGTTCCGTGGCTTCCTCGTCGATCTCTCCGACACGCCGGACAACGCCTCCGGCTTCAAGGAGAACATCGACCTCAACGATCTCTACGCCGATACCCACTTGATCTGGTCGGGACCATCCCGCCTCCGCTTCATGGCCGGCGCGGACGCGCTGTTCGCCAATGGCGAGGCCAAGGGGGCGACGTTCACGTACACGGTACCGGTGGACGGGTCCACCGCCGCGGCCGCTCCGGAGCCGACGACGCTCGACAAGGACGCCGAAGCGCGCCGGCTCTTCCTGGGCGGGTACGGCTCGGTCGAATGGCGGCCCATCGACCGGCTGACCCTGAGCGGGGGGCTGCGCCTGAACGCCACCTCCGAGCGGCGCGGTGAGGGCGAAAGCGTCACCAAGCAGCGCTTGAGCGGCAGCGTGGGCCTCATGGTCGGACTCTGGGAGAGCGACGCAGATCATCTGCGCTGGTTCGGCAACTTCCGGGACACCTTCAAGCCCGCGGCATTCGACTTCAGCCTCGCCGAGAATGAGGGGGTGCTCGAGCCGGAAACCTCGCGCAGCTATGAAGCCGGACTGAAGGCCCGGGTGCTGGACGCGCGCGTCGACTTCGAAGCGAGCGCCTTCCGGATGGATTTCAAGAACCTGGTGACCGCCACCGTGGTCAACAACCTTCCGGCCCTCATCAACGCCGGGAGCACCCGCTTCCAGGGAATCGAGCTGGCCACCGATGTTCGGCTGCCGCACGCGCTGTTTGCCCGCGCCAGCTACAGCTTCCACGACGGCAAGTTCGTGGACTTCGTGCAGGACTTCGACGGCACCCCGACCCAGCTGGGCGGCAAGCGGTTCGAGATGTCTGCGCGACACCTGGCCTCGGCCGGCCTCACGCTCGCACCGGACCGCGGGCTCCTCGCCAGCGCCGGTCTCAACTACACCGGCGATCGCTACCTGAACAAGCGCAATACCGCCCTGGCGCCCAAATACCTGACCGTGGACGCCGGCGTCGGCTATCGGATCCGCCGGGCGGAGTTCCGGCTGGACGGGCGCAATTTGAGCAACCGGCGGGACGCGGTATCGGAAAGCGAATTCGGCGACGCGCAGTACTACCGGATGCCGGCGCGGACGCTTCTGGCCGGCGTGGTGTTGCAGTATTAGGTAGGGATTGGGGGCCCTACTCCTCCACGGGGAGGGTCAACCGAAACTCCGTGCGTCCCGGCCGCGACTCGGCCAGCTCGAGCCGTCCCGCGTGCAGTTCGGCAATCCGCCGGGCGATGGCCAGACCGAGCCCGGCGCCGCTGGTGGCACTCTGATCGCTGCGGGAGCGCGCCGCGTCGACCCGGAAGAAGCGCTCAAACACCCGCTCGTGTGCCTCGGGCGGAATGCCGGGCCCTGCATCCACCACCGCGATCTCGCAGTGCGCGTTGCGCCGCCGCATCTCCACCGCGACCGCCGCGCCCTTCGGGGAGTACTTGATCGCGTTATCCAGCAGGTTGAGCAGCAGGCGGCCCAGCAGGTCGGCATCGCCTTGCGACGCGGCCTCGACCAGCTGGCCCAGCTCGATCCGGACCCCGCGCTGTTCCGCCACCGAATGCACCGCCCGGGCGGCGTCGTGCACCAGGTCCTCCAGGTACAGCCCTTCGCGGTGCGCCACCAGATCTCCGGAATCCGCGCGCGCCAGCAGGAAGAGATCGTCCACGATACGAGTGAGCCGCCGCGCGGCGTCCTGCATCACCGTGGCCGACGCCCGGTATTCGGCTTCGGCGCGATGCGGCTTCGATAGCGTGACGTCGGCCTCGGCGCGCAGGATGGCGGTGGGCGTGCGCAGCTCGTGAGAGGCGTCGGTCACGAAGCCGCGTTGCTGCGCGAACGCGCGCTCCAGGCGGTCGAGCAGATCGTTCACCACCCGCGCCAGCCCCACCAGCTCGTCACCCCCGCCAACCGGGAGCCGCTCGTCGAGATTGCTGGCGCTGATCTTGGCGGCCTGCCCGGCCATGGAGGCGACCGGGGCGAGGCTGCGCTTGGCCAGGAAATACCCGCCGGTGGCCGCGCAAAGCACCAGCAGCGGAATCGCGAACGTGAACATCTGCCGCAGCCGTTCCAGCATGGCCTCGCTGTCGCTCAGGGAATACGTCCCCGTCAGACTGAAGGCTCGGCCGTCCACGACCAGCGGACGCGCGATCACCCGATAGGCGCCCTGGGCACTGGCCAGGGTGAGCGCCAGGGAATTCGTCCGATCCTGTCCGCGCAACTCGGCGACGATGCGGCGCTCGGTGTCGGCCGAGGGCAACAGCGCTCCGCCGGCCTCGTGGGCGGGCGGCGCCGTCTCCGCCACAATGCCGCCGGCGCTGTCCAGGATCGCGATCTGCAGGTCGCGGAAGCGCACCTCCGCCACGGTGCTGCGCATCGCCTCCACCGGGCCCAAGGCCACCCGGCGCTCCGCCTCCAGCTCCCGCGCAAAGGCGGTGAGGGCGTCGCCGATGAAGCGGTCGGTACGGCCTTGCAGGGTGCGGGCGAAAACGAGGTAGCTGACGACGGCGAAGACGATCAGCGGCAGGCCGAGCAGCACGGAGTACCACAAGGTGAGGCGCGAGCGGAGCGAGGAGGGCCAGCGAAGCATCGCGTTACTCTCGCCGCCGCACGGCTTTTCTGCCGCGCGGCCGCGCTGGGGGCTTTGGTGCAACGGGGGCGTCCAGCAGGAAACCGCTGCCACGCAAAGTCGTGAAGAGCGCCACCTTCTCACCATCGTCGAGCTTCCGGCGCAGCCGGCTCGCGTAGACGTCGATGATGTTCGAATACGCGTTCTGGCTGTCCTCCCAGACATGCTCCATGAGCTCGGCGCGGCTCACCACCCGGCCCGCGTTGCGCGCCAGGTACGACAGAAAGGCAAATTCCTTGGCGGTCAGCGTGATCTCCCGCTGGTCGCGCCGCACGGCGTGGCGCAGGGTGTCGATCACCAGATCGCCAATCACCAGCTGCCCCGCCGCCCCTTCGCCGCGCCGCCGGATCAGCGCCCGCAGCCGCGCCAGCAGCTCTCCGAAATCGAACGGTTTCGTCAGGTAATCATCGGCGCCCGCGTCCAGGCCCGCGATGCGCTGGTCCACGCCGTCCAGCGCGGTCAGCATGAGAATCGGGACCCGCTTGTCGCGCTCGCGAATGGTCCGGCACACCACGATCCCGCTCTTTCCCGGCAGCAGCACATCGAGAATGATCGCGTCGTATTGGTTCGACTCGGCCAGCGACAGGGCGTGAGTGCCGGTCGTGGCCTGATCGACGGCGTAGGACGCTTCGCGCAGCCCGCGTACGATCGAGCGGCGCAGCTGGAGATCGTCCTCGGCAAACAGGATGCGCATGGGGGGAAGCTACGGGCGGGGGCGGCGCGGTGGGAGAGCCGGCCCCGTTTTCACGCGGATACGCGCAGGACCGCCCGAATCAGCGCAGCCAGAAGGGGTCCGACCAGCTCGCCGCGACCATGGCCCAGGCAAACACCACCGCGGTCATCAGGCCAACCAGGAAGCGGCGGTGCAGCGGTAACGGCCGATCGGGCCGCACCGCCCTCGGCAGCCACAGCCACACCAGGATGAACCCCATGCCGTTGCCGACCGGCACCAGAGCCCAGCGCGGAATCACCGCGAATGTCTCCAGGGCGAGCGCAGCGCTGAGACCCAGCAGGATGCTGAGCGCCACGAGCGGGACCACGCGACCCCAGCGGGGCTGGCCGCGGGTACGGTCGAAGAGGAACATGCGAGTTTTTCCTAGAAGGTGCCGCGGGAACGAGCATTTATCATACCGGACCTCCCACCCGGTTCTCAACAGCCGCATCCAGGCTCTAAACGCGGGCGCGCGGTCCGGCATCCCAGGTCGGAACCTCACACTTCTGGAGGCACCGATGGGAAAGCGCCCCTACTTCCTGATCTTCCCCGCTCTCTTGCTCCCCGCCCTTCCCGCCCTGCTGGGAGGCTGGGCGGTGGTCTCGGTTGACCAGCTACCCGAGTACCTCGTGGCCCGGCAGGCGACCACCCTCACATTCATGGTGCGCCAGCACGGCATCACCCCGCTCAAGGGCGTGCACCCGGTGCTCGTCGCCCGTACCGGCAGCAAATCCGTGCAGGGAACCGTGGCGCCAGGAAGGGCTGATGGTCAATACGTCGCCTCTTTCAGCGTTCCGGAGCCCGGCGATTGGACCCTGACCATCGAGAGCGGCTGGGGAAACAGCAAGCTGACGCTCTTGCCGATCAAGGCGATCGCAGCCGGTACTGCCCAGCCCATCGCCCTGGCAGCGGCCGAGCTGGGCCGTCACCTCTTTGTGGCCAAGGGGTGCGTGGGCTGTCACGTCAGGTCGGAAGCGAACCTCGAGCAGGGGGCGGAAATCGGACCGTCACTGACCGGCAAGCGCTGGGCGCAGGAGTGGCTGCAGCGTTTTCTGGCCAATCCCGCGATGGCGGACCGGCCGCGAACCGGGAGCTTCGTGATGCCCAATCTCAACCTGAGGCAAACGGAAATTGCGGGACTCGTGGCATTCCTGAACGGGGACACCCGCGCCACTTATTGAGGTTCAGGGTACGGAGTCGGGGTCCGGCGGCACCGGGACGTTGGCTGGTCTCGGCGTCGCCGGACCGACCTTTTTCAGGGTGATCTTGTCGGTCAGGTCACCACCGGAGAGCTCCATCCGGTCGGCCTTGAGCTTGAGATTGTAGGTCTCCCACTCGCCGCCCAGCGCGATCATGATCTGGCCTGGCTTGAGCCGCCAACGAACTGTCTCTTTTCCCCATGAAGCGCTGGAATCGGATCGGATCATGACGGTTTTCGGGCCGTCAGTGTTCACTTTGCCCTTCTCGAGCTGCCATAACCCGGAAAGCATTCCACCCGAGGGTTGCGGCAACAAGAGAACTGTGAGAAGCCCAAGGATCGGTCCCACCGCGTGCCCCCAAAAGAGAATCGGCGCAGGAAATCTAGCGGGGTCGGGCGGCGGCGGGCCCGCGGGTCAAGGCACCCAGTACAGCAGCTTGCCCGGCTGCAGCCGGAAGTAAGTACAGAGCGCATTGAGGGTCTCCGCGTGCAGTCGGCCAAAGGTGCCGCCGGCGCGAGAGAGCCGGTGGGCGCTGGGATAGCTCAGGTTGGTAGCCTTGCTGAGGGCGTACGCGGAAATGCGGCGGGCTTTCATGATCTCGTGAATCCGGAGCCGTACCATGACATGCTTTCGGGGTGAATGCGCTGACTCTGGCAGCGAGCCTAGCGCTATGTAGCGCTGCACTATATGCTTCTGGCGTCACAATAGCGAAAACTCGCTTCCCTCCGACGACTCCCGGCGCCCCGGCCGCCAGTCCAGCCAGTTCGAAGCGCACCTTCCGCCCGAGAGCGCCGATGGCCTCTGCCGTTCGCCGCCGCACACCGGAGTCGAGGCGGAACGGAACTCGGACCCGGACGGCCACCCCCCTGCTGGCCAAAGCCCGAACCGGCATCGCGGGACTCGACGAGATCACCGACGGAGGTCTGCCGCGCGGGCGGCCCACGCTGGTGTGCGGCGGTGCAGGCTGCGGCAAGACCATGCTCGGTTTGGAATTCCTGGTGCACGGTGCCGTCGACCAGGCGGAGCCGGGCGTATTCGTGTCCTTCGAGGAGACCGCGGACGACCTGGTCCAGAATGCTCGCTCGCTGGGATTCGATCTCGCTCGACTGCGCGCCCGGCGGCAGCTCCTCCTCGACCATGTGCGCCTCGAGCGCGCCGAGATGACGGAGACCGGTGAATACGATCTCGAGGGGCTGTTCATCCGGCTGGGCCACGCCATCGATTCGATTGGGGCCAAGCGGGTCGTACTCGACACCATCGAGATGCTGTTTTC
>DATCWE010000262.1:0-7443 GCA_036566495.1 Gemmatimonadales bacterium
GTGCGGCCGCTTCGGGCATCCCGCGCGCCATGAGATACAGCGCCTGCTCGTCGACCAGGGACTGCAGCTCGGCATCGGCGTCGGCCGCTGCGCGCTCCGGGCGCCGGACGGCCAGCTCGAACAGCCGGCGCACGCCGGCGCGAATCTCCCCGGGCTTCATCGTCCGGCCGCGAGGGAAGCGGTCCGCGCATTGAGCAGGCCGGCCAGGGCCGCGACCGAATTCCGGAGCGCGGCCGTCTCGGTGCGCAAGTGAGCGCGGCCCGCGGGGGTCAGGCTGTAGTAGCGGGCGCGGCGGTTGTTCTCGGTGATGCCCCATTCGGCGCCGAGCAGCCGGCGCTCCTCCAGCCGGTGCAGCGCCTGGAGCAGGGCGGCGGATTCAATGGTGAATTCGCCTCCGGAGCCGTCCTCGATCCAGCGGGTAATCTCGAACCCGTGCAACGGCCCGAAGGAGAGGGCCTTGAGAACCAGAACGTCGAGCGTGCCTTTGAGCAGGGCCATGGGATGCCTCCTTCCCCCAAGTTACTACTATGAGATGCTTTGAGGAAGGAAAGCGTTGCGCCCGGCCCCGCCGGACGGATCAGGGGCCGCCGAAGCAATAGAACAGCCCGTTGCCGCCGGTGGCCTGGAGATTCTGCTGCCCGCAGCCGCGCGAGGGGTGGGCCGAGTTCCACGAAGTCGGATTCTGCCCGCCGCCTTGACGATCGAAGTGGCCCACCTGCGCGCTGCCGTCGGCGGCGCTGCTGGTCCAGTTGCCGCAGGTCGTGTCTCCCTCCCCGGCCATGAGGGTGCCATCCAGCGCCGAGCCGGTCAGGATGTCGTGCATGTTCGGGCTATCGCCCCGCCCGTTTACCGTGTCCCCTTTTTCGGTGAGCCCGGTCTTCTTGTTCAAGTTGTTGCTCTCGCCGTGGAGCTCGGCCAGGTCCTTGGCGACCTGGACTCCCGCCTGGTTGACCCATGGACCCGGGCCGATGCGGTCACGCGCGTTGACCGCCGGCTTGCCATTGGCTGCCTTGGCGCTCAGATAGGCGTGCCAGGTCAGGCCGCTCACACCCGCGGCGCGCGCCAACTCGCTGCAGTGCGCATCCGCGCCTTCGAGTCCTCCCAGGGCAGCGCCGTTGCCGGGGCCATGGCTGGTAATGAAGAAGCTCATCGGGCGGGCTTGCGCTCCCGCCGTGGCAGCAGCGGCCGACAGCAGCGCGGCCAGGCTGAGGATCGTCGCGCGCATGGAATGCTCCTGTAGGTGGTGAGCGATAACGTAGGCCCGGCGCGGGGCGTGGCGCAAACCGTCCAGGCGGCCCGCTGGCGGGGCACTCCCCCGCGCGCCATCTTGCTTCCATGAGCCATCTCCTGCGCATCGGCACGTTGTCCTTCCTGAGCCTGGGGCTTGCCGCCCCGGCGCAGGCCCGGCAGAAGCCACCCTCGATGGCGGGTCGCTCGACCGTCTACGCACCCCACGGCGTCATCGCCACCAGCCAGCCGCTGGCCACCGCGGCCGGACTCGCCGTATTGCAGCGGGGCGGCAATGCGATCGACGCAGCGGTCACTGCCGCCGCGGTGCTCAACCTGGTCGAGCCGCATATGACGGGAATCGGGGGCGACATGTTTGCCCTGTTCTGGTCGGCTCGAGAGGGCAAGCTGATCGCGCTCAACGCGAGCGGTCGCTCAGGGTCCCTGATGACCCGGGAGGAACTACTGAAGCGAGGCCGAGACCGAATGCCCCTCTTCGGCCCGGAGCCGGTCACGGTGCCCGGAGCGCTGTCGGGATGGGCCGCGCTGCTCGAGCGCTATGGCACCCTGTCCCTCGCGCAGGCGCTCGAGCCTGCCATTCGACTGGCCGAGGAAGGCTTCCCGGTCTCACCGATCATCGCGGGACAGTGGGCCGAGGCCGTGGAGCGACTGGCGCGGGACGAGGGCGCCCGGGCCACTTACCTGATCGACGGCAAGCGCGCGCCCCAAGCCGGGGAATGGTTCCGGAACCCGGATCTGGCCGCGTCGTTCCGCCTGATCGCCGCGGGAGGCCCCCAGGTCCTCTACGGCGGCCCGCTCGGACGCCGCATCGTCGAGCGCCTGAAGGAGCTGGGCGGGTTTCTCACCCTCGAGGACCTGGCCAATCAGAAAGTCGAATGGGTGACTCCCATCTCCACCACGTTCCGCGGCCATACCGTGTGGGAGCTGCCGCCCAACAACCAGGGGGTAGCGGTGCTCGAGATGCTCAAGCTCCTCGAGCCGTACGACCTCAAGGCGATGGGCCACAACTCGGCCGCGTACCTGCATCACCTGATCGAGGTCAAGAAGCTGGCCTACGCCGACCTGGCCCGCTGGGTCGGTGATCCGGCGGCGATGACCATCGATCCCCGGCGGTTGCTCGACCCGAAGTTCCTCGCCGCGCGGCGGGCGCTGCTGGATGAAGGCAAAGCCGCGGAGCGAGTCGACCCGGGTGCCGCGGCCACGGCGAGCGAAACCATCTACCTCGCGGCAGCGGACTCCGCGGGCAATATGGTCTCCTTCATCAACAGCAACTACGAGGAGTTCGGCTCGGCCATCGTGGTACCGGGCACCGGCTTCGTGCTCCACGACCGGGGCGCGGGCTTCACCCTGCAGCCGGGACTGCCCAACACGGTGGGGCCAAACAAGCGACCGTTCCACACGCTGATCCCCGCGTTCGTCACCAAGCCGGGGCCGGGCGGCGAAGAGCCCTGGCTCGCCTTCGGCGTGATGGGGGGCGCCATCCAGCCGCAGGGACACGTGCAGGTGTTGCTCAATCTGCTCGAGTTCGGCATGGGTTTGCAGGAAGCCATCGACGCAGCGCGGTTCCGCCACTACGATGGGCTGCGGGTCGCCCTGGAGGGGCCGATCGGGCCGGAAGTCCGCGGTCAGCTCGAAAAGCTGGGCCACCGGGTCGTTATGCTGACGCCGGGCAATGCCGGAGGCGGCCAGGCGGTCATGAAGCTCGCCCGGGGCTGGGCGGCTGCGTCCGACCCCCGAAAGGACGGCATGGCCGCAGGGTGGTAGCGACGGTCGTACCGCGCAGGGGCTCCGGCGTTGATTCGCCGCGCCTCGTCGCAAAACGGTTTCTCGGCGGCACCGGGAGCGATATGCTGAGCGAGTGCTGACCGATGGTTCCGCCCCGCCGGCCCTGCCGTTCGAATAGCCGCATGCCAGCACCCGAGCAGGCGCTCACTACCCGCAGGACCTTCCTTACCCTGGTTGCCCAATGCACCGCTGCCGGGATCCTCGGCTGCGGAGAGCCGACGGCTGCCGAGCCGAGCCATCCGTCACGGCTGACCTTTCGGACGGGCAGACCCTCCGGGTCGGTCGCCCACGGATTGCAGCCACTCGGCCTCGACCCGTTCCGCGACGGCGTACTCTATGTCCCGGCTTCCTACACCCCGTCAGAGCCGCTCCCGCTGGTGGTCCTGTTGCACGGAGCCGGCGCGAGCGGCACGGACTGGTTCGGGTCATATGGCCCGCGAGCGGACGCAGCGCGGGTGGTGCTCCTCGCGCCCGACTGCCGGTTCTTCAGCTGGGATGCGATCTCCAACGCGGGCAATTTCAGCGAAGACGTCGCTTTCATCTCCACAGCGATCACGGCGATCTTCACCCGCTGCGCGATCGACGCGGGTCGCATGGCGCTGTTCGGGTTCTCCGACGGAGCCAGCTACGCGCTGGCACTCGGCCTCGCCAATGGCGACCGCATTCGCCACACGGCGGCGTTCTCGCCCGGATTCATCCCCGGAGCTCCCCGCCACGGCACCCCGGACTTCTTCATCGCACACGGGCTGTCGGACTCCGTCCATCCGATCGAGCAGACCAGCCGGGTCATCGTTCCCGAGCTGCGCGCGGCGGGCTACCAGGTGGATTACACGGAATTCGCGGGAGCCCACGAGCTACCTTCGCAGATTTCCAGCGCTGCCTTCGATTGGCTCGCGAGCCGGTTCTGAGCCGGCGCGGAAGTTTTCGGCCTAACCCGGAAAACCGGCCGCTTGCATCACCCGCCGCGCCTGTGCCACGTGGCGCCGCTCGTGCGCCAGCGTCGCGGCGAACCACGCAGCCACGTTGAGCTGCAGCCAGCCCGCGCCCTTCGCGGCCGACCCCGCCTTGATCTTGTCGAGCGCCAGGCCTTCCGCGCTCTCCAAGGCAGCCTGCAGTTCCCGCTGCGCGCGGGAGAAGCATTCCAGCACCGCTGGCTTCGGCGTTCCCGCCCGGGGAACGAAGTTGACCGGGGCGGTCATCCCCCGCTTTCCGGGCCGCTCCATCGCCCCGACAAACCAGCCTCCCAGCAGCCCGAACTTGAACGGCGGGCTTCCCGTTCTGCCCGGGGCGCGGCCGCGCTCCAGGGCGCCCCGAATGCCCTGCACCGCCAGCCCGGTCGTGACGCCGAGGTGCTCCAGGCACTCGCCGATCGACCAGCGCCCGGGGCCAGGGCGCCAGGCAAATTGGGCTTCGCTCAAGGGGACCAGTTCCAGCCGGACTTCCTCTTCGATCTGGAGCAGCTCGTCGAGCCAGCCGGTGCGCTGGTCGCGCGGAGGTGAGGTCATTGGCAGTCAATAGATCTCGAGATCGCGCGCCGAGACCACCCGGCCGCGGTAGCCGCGGGCAATTTCCGCGAGCAGATCCGCATCCGTGGCGTCCCAGAACAGCTGATGGAACAGCACCAGCAGCTTCGGGCGCGCGCGCGTAGCCAGCGCCGCCAGCTGCGTCGTCGAGGTGTGCGCGTCGGCGTGATAGCGTTGCCAGTCCGGCTCGCGCAGCGCAAACTTGTCCGCCGAATAGACCTCATGCACCAGCACGTCGCATCCGTTGCAGGCGTCAACGACGGCATCGGTTGGGCGGGTATCGCCGGAAATCACCACCACGCGGTCCTTGCTTTCCAGCCGGTAGCCCAGCGCCACCTTCCATCCGTCGTGCGCCACCTGGAAGGCCGTCACGGTGACGTTCGAGTCCTGGTAGACCTTCCCCGCCGAAACGTCCCGCGCGTCCACCTGCCATCCGTTCGGGGTATGGGGCTGCAGACCTTCGGTCCGGTTGGCGATGTCGGCCGCGTAGGCCTCGGTCAGGTGCCGCGCCAGCTCGGCCGTCCCCGGGGGGCCGAACATCCGAAGGGGCTCCTTTCGCCCCAAGACCCACCCGGTGTGAATCAGATCGGGCAGTCCAATGGTATGATCGGAGTGCAAGTGGGTCAGGAAGACGATGCCGAGGCGTGACGCCAGGAGCGGAGCCACACCCAGCGCGGCCGCTTGCGCGGCGCGGCGCATGATGCCGGCGCCGGCATCCACGAGATACGCCGTGCCATTCACCACCACCGCCACCGCCGGTCCGGATCGTTCCGGGTCGGGATTGGGGGTGCCGGTGCCAAGGATCACCACCTGAGTTCCGGAGGCCTGGGCCCGCAGCAGCGCAGGGCCGGCCAGCAGCGTCACCAGAGCGAGCAGCAGGGAGCCCATGATTCTGGGAATCGGGCGGGGACTCAACTGGTTCCTCCTCTCCCAGCTGCTCGGACCCATCGCCTCGCTGCTCCTGGTCATCGCGGAGAAAGCGTGAGCTAGGGATTCCTGCGCGCCTCCGCCACCAGCTGCTTCACCTCACGCAGCAGTGTCGGTCCGTGATAGGGAATGCCGTCCTTGATGGTCCATTCGACCCCGCCGGTGTGCACCACCTGGCCGTTGCGAATCGTCTCGGTCCCGGTGGCATAGAGCACCTTCAGGTCCTCCAGCGGGTTACCGTTCACGACGATCAAGTCCGCCAGGTATCCGGCACGGACCCTGCCGAGCTTGTTGTCCTGGCCCAGGATGCGGGCATTGTTGGCGGTGACGTGCTGGATGACCTTGAGCGGATGGAAGCCGGCTTCCTGCTGCAGCTCCAGCTCGCGGATCAGGGCGAAGCCGTAGAGCTGGTAAATAAAACCGGCGTCTTCGCCGGCGCCGATGATGCCGCCGCGGCGCTCGAAGTCGCGTAACGCCGCCATCCAGATCCGGTAATTCTCCTTCCAATAGCTCTCGTCGGTCGAGCTCCAGCCGAGAAAGTAGGAGCCGTGATTGGCGGGATTGGGGCGGAAGAAGGCCTCCAGCGTCGGGTGCAGGTAGTCGTTGAACCACGGCTGACCCTGGGCCCGCTGCAGGTCCCGGCTGGCTTCGTAGATCACCAGGGTGGGATCCCAGGCCACGTTGGCATCGGCCATCGCCTGCAGCACGCGACCCAGCCGGTCTGGGTCGGCCTCGCGCCACAGGCGTCCCGCCCAGCGAAAGCGGTCCACCTCGTCATTGTAGTTGTACCCGGAGGGGAAATGCTGGACCCCGTCGGCGAGCGCCGCATCGGGCACGCCGTACCAGTGCTCAATGCTCCGGGTGCCGAACTTGATGTCATCCCAGGCGGTGGTTTCCTCGACTCCGGCGTGGTGCGCGACGGGGAGGCCCAGCAGGCGCGCCTCCTCCTCCATCGCCTGCATGAGGTCGCGGTCGATCCCCACGATCTTGATGCCGTCGACGCCCAGCGCCTTGAGGGCGCGCACCCTCGCGCGCGCTTCCTCCGCGGTCCGGATCCCCCGGCTTTCCACCGCATCGCCCCCGGACGCGAACATTCCATAGACGAAGATCCTCGGAGCCACCACCGTGCCGGCCGCGCTGCGAGCCCGCAGGGCCAGCGTCTTTTCCGTAGCGCTGCCGACGTCCCGCACCGTCGTGATGCCGGAGGCCAGCCACAGCTTGAGCTCGTACTCGAGGGGCTGGGGCACACCGCCGCGCTCATCCTGTACGTGACCGTGCAGGTTGATCAGCCCCGGCAGCACGTACTTGCCGCTGGCGTCGATCTCGGCGTCGGCGGCGGGCCGCCGCGCCTTGCCGGATTTGAGGGCGACCGGGTCGAGCCCCACCACGTCGACAATCGTATTTCCGGAGATGACGATGTCGTACGGTCCCGAGGCGGGCGTGCCGTTGCCCTCCACCACCAGCGCGTTGCGGATGACATAACGGGCGGGGCGAACGCCGTGCTGTACGGTCGTCTGAGCCGGCAGTGACAGGGGGGCGACCAGCAGCAGGAAACCGCTGACGGCCCGCAGCCGGTAGCGGGGGGCTCGATTCATTTGATCGCCGCGGTCAGCGGCCGCCCGTCGAGCGGCTCGGTCGGCGTGACGCCGAGCACCTGGGCCAGCGTCGGCGCGATGTCCACCGTCCGCACGAATTGCGGGTAGCGGCCCGGCTTGAAGGGCGCCCCGAAGAACAGGATCGGCACGTGGCTGTCGTCGTCGTGCACACCTCCGTGCATCGCGATGGAGAACTGGGTGGAATAGCTTCCCGGCGTCACCACGAAAATCGCTTCCGCCGGCACCTCGGGCGGAAACATCTGCACCCAACGCCGTGCGACGTAATCCGTCGCGAGGTCGTGCCTGGCCAGCTCGCCGAACCGTTCGGCGCGCTGCACCCCGGGGATGCGCCGGGCCACCGCGAC
>DATCWE010000289.1:0-10243 GCA_036566495.1 Gemmatimonadales bacterium
GACGGCCCGCCGCGGGGTTGGGGCCGCAGCCGCGGTGCGGCTCTCGGACACACTCAAGGAAGCCGGCACCGGGCATTCCAGCGGTCTGACCCCGATCGGGCGGACGGTTCCGCGCGCGTCCCTGTGGCGCGCCCAGACTCCCCAGGGGTTTCCCAGGTCGATGCTGGAATCCGCCTATGCCTCTGCGCGCGCGGCAGGCGTCGCGGCAACCGACGACGCGGAGCTGGTGGAGCGGGCCGGGGTGACCGTCGTGCTGGTTCCCGACGTGAGCACCAACCTGAAAGTCACCACCGCCGGCGACTTCGTGCTGGCGGAAGCACTGGCCGTGGCCCGGCGATGATGCTCCCGCTCCGCACCCCTGCCGATGCCGAACGCTCGGCTCCCGCCGTTGCCGAGCACCTCGGCCGACACGGATTGCTGGGCTACCCCACGGAAACGGTGTACGGCCTCGGTTGCGCGCCCGATGCCGATTCGCTCGCCCGGCTCTCGGTCCTCAAAGGCAGGAAGGCCGGGAAGCCGTTTCTGCTGCTGGTGTCGGGCCGCCTCATGGCCGAAACGGCCGGCCTCGTGTTCACGCCGGCTGCCCACGCGCTTGCCGCGGCGTTCTGGCCGGGACCGCTCACCCTGGTACTGCGTGGCGGGGAGGGGAAGCTTCCCGATGGACTCCGCGGTCCCGAGGGGGGCTTCGCGGTGCGGCACACGTCGCATCGGGCCGTGGAAAGGCTCATCGTACTGCTGAATCACCCGCTGACCTCGACCTCCGCCAATGTTCCCGGGCAGCCTCCGGCGCCGGGAGCCGAGCAGGTGGTGGCGCTCTTTCGCGCCGCGTACGACGCGGGCGAGCTGCTGGTGCTCGACGGCGGGATCCTGGGTAATGTTCCGCCCTCGACGATTGTGGATTGTACGAGCAACCAGCCCGCGCTGATCCGCGAAGGTGCGCTGCCGCGGGCCGAATTGCGCGCCAAGGTGGGCCGACTCGCTCCCTAATTCCCGATTCCCCAGCCCCGATTCCATCGTGCCCAAACGCGTGCTCCTCGTTTGCAGCGGCAACACCTGCCGCAGTCCCATGGCCGAGGCCATGCTGCGCAACGCCCTCGAAGTCGCCGGTGTGCAGGGTATCACGGTGGAGTCGGCCGGCATCGGCGCGTGGGACGGAGCGCCCGCCTCGGAAGGCGCCTACCTCGTACTCCTGGAGCGCGGCCTGGACATCTCGGCCCATCGGGCGCGCTCCCTAACCCGTGAGATGGTCGCGCAGGCCGATCTCATCCTCACCATGGGCCGCGGGCAGCTCGGCAAGGCGCGGGAGCTGGGCGCCGGGGCCCGCGCGCAGCTGCTGGGCGAGTACGCCGGCCGGGATGAGGCGGTGGCGGAAATCGCCGATCCCTACGGCGGTGAGCTCGACCAGTACCGCGAAACCTATCGCCAGCTCTCCGAGCTGCTTCCGGTGGTGGTGCGCCGGCTGGGGGGCGCGGCCTGATGGAGCTGGGCGGCACTACCCGCGTCTTCGCGCTGCTGGGCAACCCGGTTGCCCATTCGCTCTCGCCCGCCATGCAGAACGCTGCGTTTCACGCGCTCGGACTCGACGCGGTGTACGTGCCGTTCTGCTGCGAAACGGGCGCGGTCGGCACCTTGATGGAAAGCCTGGCGGCCCAGGGCGGTGGCGGCAACGTCACGCTGCCCCACAAGGCCACCGCGGCGGAGGTGCTCTCCCGCCACGGCAACGACGTAGGACCGGTCTGCAATACCTTCTGGGGCCGCAAGGGCCATCTCGAGGGCGCCGAAACCGACAGCGCGGCCATCCTGCGCGCCCTCGCGCGACTGGACGTTGCGGGGGGTGACTGGCTGATCCTCGGAACCGGCGGGAGCGCCCGGGCCGCGCTGCGCGCCGCCAAACGGAGCGGAGCCCGCATCGCGGTTCGCTCCCGACGACCGGCGCGTGCCGCCGAATTCGTTGCGCTGGGCCAGGCGGAAGGCCTGGAGCTCGCGTCCGACGCTGGTTTCGACGTGGTGCTCAACTGCACGCCGCTGGGGCTCCGGGACGACGATCCGCTGCCGCTGGCTCCGGAGCTGGCCCCCGACTGCAGCGTCGCGCTCGATCTAGTCTATCGCCCGGGAGAGACCGCGTGGGTCCGAGCCATGCGCGCCGCGGGGTGGCGCGCGGCCGACGGACGCGATGTGCTGCTCGAGCAGGGGGCAGCCGCTTTCGAATGCTGGTTTCCGGGCCGCGCGGCCCCGCGCGAGGTCATGCGTGCCGCTCTCGCTGTCGCGTTGGGGTGAGCTGCGCGCGGCGCTCGATGCGGTCGAGCGCTGGCTGCTCCCCGGTGACTGCCTGCTCTGCCGCGCGCCGGTGGAAGTCGATGCCTGCGACCGGCTGATCTGCGCGCCCTGCCGCGCTCGCTGGGCCGCGCTTCCCGAGCCGCAGTGCCCCCGTTGCGGCCAGCCGCTGACTCCGGGTATTGCTTGCCGGCTCTGTACAGCCTGGCCGCCGCCTCTGGGAGGCATTCGCAGCGCCGTCTGGCTGGATGACTCCGCACGGCGGGCCGTTCATCTGCTCAAATACGACGGCTGGTGGCGGGTAAGCGAGCCCATGGCGGAGCGCATCGGCCGCGGGCTCTGCTTCGATCCCGGCATCACGCTGATTCCGATTCCACTCGGTGCTGCCCGGCTTCGCAGCCGGGGTTATAATCAGAGCGCTGTACTGGCCGAAGCCCTGGGCCGGCGACTCGCGGTCCCGGTCGCCGACGTGCTGCGTCGCCGCCGAGAGACGACGACGCAAACGGCCCTCACGCCGGAGGCGCGGCGGGCCAACCTCGCGGGCGCTTTCACGGCGGCCGGCCGGGCGCCGGAGTACCCCGTGCTGGTGGACGATGTGTTCACCACGGGAGCAACGCTGGCGGAAGCGGCCGCGGCTCTCTGCTCGGCCGGGGCGCGACGGGTTTCCGGCGTCACCTTCGCCCGCGCGGTGCGTCCCCTGGCCGAAGCGGCGGCCGTCCCCGAATCTGGCCTCAGCGCTTGGAGCGGAGCATGACGAAGCGAGTCGCGATCAACGGATTCGGGCGGATTGGGCGCAACGTGCTCCGCGTGGCGGCGCTGTCCGGCGGCGGCGAGCTCGAATTCGTTGCGGTGAACGATCTCACCGATACCAAGACGCTCGCGCACCTGCTCAAATACGATTCGGTGCATGGGCGTTTTCCGGGGACGGTCGAGGCGGCCACGGACGGGCTGCACGTCAACGGCAAACTGGTCAAAGTCCTTTCCGAGAAGGATCCCGCCGCACTGCCCTGGAAGCAGCTCCAGGTGGATTTTGTGCTGGAATCCACCGGCCGATTCACCGACCGCGAGCTGGCCGCGAAGCACCTCACGGCCGGCGCCCGCAAGGTCATCATCTCGGCACCGGCCAAGCAGGACGACTTGACGGTGGTCTACGGCGTCAATCACACCGCCTACGATCCCGAGCTGCACCACGTCATCTCCAACGCCAGTTGCACCACCAACAGCCTGGTGCCGGTGGTCAAGGTGCTGCAGGAGAGCTTCGGCTTCGTGCGCGGGTTCATGACGACGATTCACGCCTACACCAACGACCAGCAGATCCTCGACCTGCCGCACAAGGATCTGCGCCGGGCCCGCGCCGCGGCGCTCTCGATCATCCCCACGACCTCGGGCGCGGCCAAGGCCACGGCGCTGGTGATCCCCGAGCTCAAGGGAAAGATCGACGGCGTGGCCATCCGGGTTCCGGTCGCCGATGCCTCGCTGGTGGACCTGACCTGCACGGTGGCGCAGCCGACCACCATCGAAGCGGTGAATCAGGCGTTCCGGGACGCCGCAAAGGGTGCGCTCAAGGGCGTGCTCGACGTAAGCGATGAGCCGCTGGTTTCGGTGGACTATATCGGCAACCTGATGTCGAGCACGGTGGACGCGCTTTCCACCAACGTGCTCGAGGGTACCCTGGTCCACGTGTCGAGCTGGTACGACAACGAGATGGGGTATTCGGCACGCTGTCTGGACCTGCTGCGCTATCTGGGCATAAGGGACGGATGAAGCGCGGCCTCGCAGCGCTCGAGGGCGTCCGGCTCGACGGCCAGCGTGCGCTGGTCCGGGTCGATTTCAATGTGCCGCTCAAAGCCGGCGTCGTCACCGATGACACGAGGCTGCGCGCCGCGCTTCCCACCATTCGCTACCTCCGGGAGAAGGGCGCCCGGGTCGTGCTGCTTTCCCATCTGGGGCGCCCCCCCGACGGTCCCGACCCGCGATTCTCGCTGAAGCCGGTCGTTCGTCCGCTCGAGGCGCTGCTCGGCGCGCCGGTCAGCTTCATCGAGGATCCGCTCTCCGAGGCAGCCGTCACCTTTACCAGGCGGATGCCGCGGGGCAGCGTCGCGCTCGCCGAGAACACCCGCTTTGCGCCGGGCGAGGAGAGCAACGACCCGGAGCTGGCCCGTCGCTTCGCGGCCCTGGGCGATCTCTATGTCAACGACGCCTTCGGCAGCGCACACCGCGCCCACGCCAGCACCGAGGCCGTGGCCCATCTGCTCAAGCCTGCGGTGGCCGGCTTCCTGCTCGAACGCGAGCTCAGCTACCTCGGGGCGGCCACGCAGAATCCCAAGCGGCCGTTCGTCGCCGTGCTCGGCGGGGCCAAGGTCAGCGGCAAGATCGACTTGATCGAGGCCCTGCTGCCGCGGGTGGACGAAATCCTGATCGGCGGAGCGATGGCCTGCACTTTTTTCAAGGCGATGGGCCTCGAGGTGGGGCGCTCGCTGGTCGAGAACGACCGAATCGAGCTGGCGCAGTCGCTCATGCAGAAGGCCGGGAAGAAGCTGGTGCTGCCCAGCGGGTCCGTCATCGCGCCCGAGCTGCGTGAAGGCATTACCAGCTTGACGGTGCGTCGAGACAAGATGCCGCCCGGATTCGCCGTCTTCGACATCGACCCCACTACCGCGGAAGACTATGCCGCCCGAATCCTTACGGCGGGCACGGTGCTCTGGAACGGGCCGATGGGTGTGTTCGAGACTCCGCCGTTCGATTCGGGCACTCGCAGCATTGCACTGGCCATGGCGGACGCGACCGCCCGCGGTGCCGTCACCATCGTCGGCGGAGGCGACTCGGCCGCGGCCGTGACGCAGTTCGGAGTGGCCGATCGCATCACCCACGTGTCCACCGGCGGGGGAGCCTCGCTCGAATTCCTCGAAGGCCGCGTGCTCCCCGGCGTCGCCGCGCTCGACGACGCCTGATGCGCCGGCTGCTGTTTGCCGCCAATTGGAAAATGCAGATAGGACCGGACGACGCGCGGGCCTACGCGACGCGCTTCCGAGAGCGCTACGCCGCTTCGGCTGCTCGCGACACCTGGTTCTTTCCCCCCGCGGTGAGCCTCGAAGCCGCGGCGCAGGGTTTCCGCGGTCTCGCCAACTGCCAGGTCGGCGCGCAGGACATCCACTGGGAGCCGAAGGGCGCCTTCACCGGAGCTATATCCGCCGGGCTCGCCAAAGCTGCCGGGGCCGGAGCGGTGCTGATCGGGCACTCCGAGCGGCGCCATGGGTTCGGAGAGAGCGACGGGGATACCGCCAGGAAGCTGCGCGCCGCGCTGCGCGAGGAGCTGCGACCGGTACTCTGCGTGGGGGAGACCCTCGCGCAGCGCGAAGCGGGCGAGACCGAGGCCGTGGTCCGGGGTCAGCTGCTCGCGGCGGTGGACGGGCTCGGGGCGGGGGAGCTGACCCGCTTGGTCGTGGCGTACGAGCCGGTGTGGGCCATCGGCACCGGACGCAACGCGACGCCGGCCGATGCGGCGCGGGTGCACGCCGGGTTGCGCAAGCTGCTGGCGTCCGACGTCGGCGCTGCCGGGGTTCGGATCCTCTATGGCGGATCGGTCAACCAAGGGAACGTGGCGTCGCTGCTCGCCGAGCCGGAGGTGGAAGGCGTGCTGGTGGGTGGAGCAAGCCTGGACCCCGAAGTGTGGGCGGGTATTTGTGGGACGTGAGGGAGCCGACGGGCCTGCAGGCCCATGGGTACATCCGTGACCAACGCAGGCCAGGAGGTCGCTGCGGCTCTTGCCGCGTGGGTCGAGGCAGTGCGACCTGCCGATCTGTCCCACCCGGGACCCATCCAGTAGCGGCACCGGCCCTACCTGCCACCTTCGGTCGAAGCGTTGCTTGCGCGGCAATACAGGGCGTCGGTATTCCGATGCTGGCCATTGGCTACGCGGCCCTGGTCGGCCTGCTGGTCGTGGATGGCCGACGTCCGGCAAAGGTATTCGGGCCCCTCGGCCGGATGGCGCTGACGAATTACCTGATGCAGTCGCTGGTGTGTGTGGCGCTCTCCTACGGGTATGGATTGGCGCTGTGGTGGCGAATCGGCGCCGCGCAGGCGATGATGATCGCCGCGGCGATTCTGATGGTGCAGCTCGCGCTCAGTGCCTGGTGGCTCTCCCGTTTCCGCTTCGGGCCCACCGAGTGGATCTGGCGCAGGCTGACCTACGGCCGACCGCTCTAGCCACGCCGATGCCGAGGTGAAATGCCTGGTGCTAGATTGGAGTAAATGAACAAGCAGATTCTCGCGCTCTTCATTCCCATTCTGGCGCTGGCGATACCCGTCGCAGCCGTCATCTTCAGCGGCATGCACAAGATGGCCAAGCTCCGCTTGGAGGAGACCCGCCTGCGCTTGCAAGGTGGAGACTCGGTCCAGGCGGAGGAGCTCAACAGCTTGCGCCACGAGGTCGATGCGATGCGCTCAGAGCTGAGTGAGCTTCAGGAGCGGGTCGATTTCGCCGAACGGCTGCTGGCCAGTCCCCCGGCGATTGACCAGGACCCTCGACGCAACTAGAATTCCCCAAATGCTTTACAACTTCCTCCTCGTACTGCTTATCATCGACGGCCTCATCCTGGCAGTCGCGGTTCTGCTGCAGGCAGGGCAGGGCGGCGGGCTGGCTTCCATGGGTGGGAGCACCACCGATTTGGTGATGGGTGGCCGGCAGGCCGTAACCATCCTGCACAAGGCCAGCTGGGTGACCGGCGGTACCTTCATGTTCCTGGCGGTGATCCTTTCGATCGTCGCCTCGCAGCGAACGGTCACGCAGAGTGACGTGCAGCGGCAGTTGCGCCAGCAGGCGCCCGCGCAGCAGGCAGTTCCCGCGGCGCCGTTGCAGACCACGCCGCCCGGGGGAGCTGCCCCGACTCCGGCACCCGCACCAGTTCCTCCCCCGCCGGCCGGCAAGCAGCCGTGAGCGAACCCGTTGCTGAGCGGGGCGTCCGCGACAACGGGCGCCCCGCTTTTGTATTGCTGGAGGATGGAACCTCGTTCTCCGGGGTCGTGCACCGCTCGATCACGCCGGCATTTGGCGAGGTGGTCTTCACCACCAATCTCACCGGCTATCAGGAGACCTTCACCGATCCGAGTTATCTCGGACAGATCGTGGTGATGACGGCTCCGATGATCGGCAACTACGGGATCAACGCCCAGGACTTGGAGTCGGAGCGGCCCCAGGTGAGCGGTGTCGTGGTGCGCGAGCTGTCCCGCACCGCGTCGAGCTGGCGCGCCACTGGGGGATTGGCGGAGTGGCTCGACCGGGCCGGTATCCCGGTGATCGAGGGAGTCGACACCCGACGATTGACCCGCCACATCCGTTCGCGCGGCGCCATGCGGGGCTTGATCGCCGAAGGCGCGACTCCCACGCCGGAGCTGCTCGAGCGCCTGCTGGCCGCGCCCTCGATGGAGGGGCTCGATCTGGCTTCCCAGGCTTCGACCCGATCGGCGTGGACCGAGGGTGAGAAGGGGCCTCACGTGGTCGCTTACGACTTCGGCATGAAGCGCAACATCGTGCGAATGCTGGCCGAAGCGGGTTGCCGGGTGACGGTGGTACCGAGCAATACCACGGCCGCGGAAGTGCGATCCTTGGAGCCCGACGGGGTATTCCTGTCGAACGGCCCGGGCGATCCGGCCGCGCTGGGTCCCGCCATCGAGAACATCCGGGAGCTGGCGTCGAGCGGCGTACCCACCTTCGGCATCTGCCTTGGCCATCAGCTGCTAGGGCTCGCCTTCGGGGGCCGAACCGTCAAGCTCCCGTACGGGCACCGCGGGGGCAATCATCCGGTGCGAGATCTGGCCACTGGGAAAGTCCTGATCACTTCCCAAAACCACGGCTTCTCGGTCGAGGGAACCCCCGAGGGCATCCCCGGCGCACCAGATTTGGAGGTCACCCACCTCAATCTGAACGATCAAACGGTGGAAGGCCTTCGGCACAAAGCACTTCCGGTTTTTGCCGTACAGTATCACCCGGAAGCTTCGCCCGGACCCCACGACGCCCACCCCCATTTTGCCGAATTCCTGGAGCTGATGGCTTCCGGAATCGGTCGCAAGCACGCAACCTCTTGACAGACAAGGGTTAAGCTCCTACTATCGGCAGAAGGGTCGCTCTCCCAAAGGGGAGATGGCCAGTCCGCTGAACCCTATTGGGGGGAGCATGACCAAGGCCGACCTCGTCGAGCAGGTAACCGCCGCGATGGCTCGCACTTCAGGGCCGCTAATCTCCAAGAAAGACTGCGCACGTGTCGTGGATTCATTCCTCGATGCGATCAAGAGCGCCCTGAAGGAGCAGCACAACATTGAGGTGCGCGGCTTTGGCACCTTCAAGATTCGCCGGCGCAAAACCCGGATGGCGCGAAATCCCCGCACAGGCGAGCCGGTCGAAGTTGCGGCCCGCCCGGTGCCCGTCTTCAAGCCCAGCAAGGAGTTGCGGGCGCTGGTGGCCGACGAACCGCACGAAGGACTCGACGGTCCGGACGAAGACACCGACTGACTGCAGCGACCGGGCGCCCGAAGTTGGCGCCCGGCTTATTTTAGGGGTGATGGCTGCCCCCCTTCCCCCTGTAATCCGCGTCCAGTTGTTCGCGCGCTACGCCGAGCTGCTCGGCGGGCAATTCGTCGACGTCCCGGCCGACGGCGTCCGGACGGTCGGAGACGTGCTGGCGCGGCTGCGCGAGCTGCCGGGCGGAGCAGGAATCGGCGCCTCGACCCTGGTGGCGGTCAACCTGCGCCAGGCGCGGCTCGATGTCCCCGTGTCGTCTGCGGATGAGGTTGCCGTCCTGCCACCCCTCGCGGGGGGCTGAGCATGGGCTTTCTTTCCCGAGTGCAACTCGACTTGAGCGCGCTGGTCGCCGAAGTGGCCGGGCCGGAGCGGGGCGGCGTCGCCTCGTTTGTCGGTCTGGTCCGTGATCACCATGGCGGACGCAAGGTGAGCGCCCTGGCGTACAGCGCCTATGAACCGATGGCGGAAGCGATTTGCGCGGAGATCATCGCGGAGGCCGCAAGCCGTTGGCCGGTCCGCGTGGCGCTTCGCCATCGGCTGGGAGAGCTCACCATCGGCGAAGCCGCGGTGGCGGTAGCCGCGGCGGGGAATCATCGCGACGAAGCCTTCGCGGCCTGTCGCTACGTCATCGAGGAGCTCAAGCGACGGGTACCGATCTGGAAGCGGGAGACCTACGAGGACGGTACGGTGGAGTGGGTGGATCCGAGCAACTCGGGTGTAGGGGTTGGGGATCCGGGAATCGGAAGTGCCCCGTGAGCGTTCTCAACTCCACTCCCCACACCCCACTCCCCATCCCGGACCGCTATGGCCGGCCGTTGGGCAGCCTGCGGCTCTCCGTGACCGACCGCTGCAACATGCGCTGCGGCTACTGCATGCCCGAGGAGCATTACGTCTGGCTGCCGCGCGAATCGCTGCTCAGCTTCGAAGAGCTGGACCGGCTGGCAGGGATCTTTCTGAGCCTGGGTGCCGGGAAGATCCGGCTGACCGGCGGAGAGCCGCTGCTGCGCCACGATCTACCCACCCTGGTCGGGATGCTCGCGGCACGCCCTGCGCTGAGCGATCTTGCGCTGACCACCAATGGCATTCTGCTCGCTGCCAACACGGCCGCACTCCGGGCGGCCGGGTTGCGCCGGATCACCGTCAGCCTCGACACGCTGCGACCCGAGCGGATGCTGGCCTTTGCGCGGAGCGCGCGGCACGACGATGTGCTGGCCGGGATCGGCGCCGCGCAACGGGCAGGGTTCGAGCGGATCAAGCTCAACAGCGTGATCATCCGCGGATTCAACGACGACGAGGTGCTCGAACTGCTCGAGTACGCGCGCGCCCAGCAGGTCGAGCTGCGCTACATCGAATACATGGACGTGGGCGGGGCCACGCGCTGGCAGCTCGAGGACGTGGTCACGCGCGAGGCGCTGCTCTCGGTCATTGCCCGACGGTACGGTGGGGTCGAGC
>DATCWE010000377.1:0-15671 GCA_036566495.1 Gemmatimonadales bacterium
GGCGGCCGAGGCGATGGCGGTGGACGGGTATCGGGTTCTGGCCCTCGCCCGGCGTGACTTCAACAAGCTTCCTGAGGATTTGTCACCCGAAGCGATCGAAGCGGATCTGGTGTTCGTGGGACTGGCGGGGCTGTTGGATCCCCCGCGGCTGGAAGCGCGCGACGCCGTGGCGGACTGCCAGCGGGCGGGAATTCGGGTCGTCATGATCACGGGTGATCATCCCGGGACGGCCACCGCCATTGCCCGCCGGCTGGCCATCCTGGAGGATCACGATCACCGGGTGTTGACGGGGCCGCAGTTGGATCGCCTGACCGGCCAGGCCCTCAAAGAGGCCGTCCTGGCGACTCGCGTCTACGCCCGCGCGGCACCCCGGCACAAGCTCACCATCGTGCAGGCGCTCCAGGCCGAAGGCCAGTTCGTCGCGATGACGGGGGACGGCGTCAATGACGCTCCGGCGCTCCAGCGGGCGGACATCGGCGTCGCGATGGGCCGAACGGGCACCGATGTGGCGCGCGAAGCGGCGCACATGGTGCTGCTCGACGACAACTTCGCCAGCATCGCCGCCGCGATCCGGGAGGGGCGCCGCATCTACGACAATATCCGCAAGTTCGTGCGCTACGCCCTGACCTGCAATTCGGCCGAGATCTGGACCCTGCTGCTGGCCCCGTTTCTGGGGCTTCCCACACCGCTCCTCCCCATTCAGATCCTCTGGATCAATCTGGTGACGGACGGGCTGCCCGGCCTGGCCCTCGCCGTCGAGCCCGAAGAGTCGGCCGTCATGCACCGACCGCCCCGGCGACCGAGCGAGTCGGTGTTCGCGCATGGCCTCTGGCAGCACGTCCTCTGGGTAGGACTGCTCATGGGCGGCGTGACCCTCTTCAGCGAGGCGTGGGCCGTTCACCTCGGCGCCGGACGCTGGCAGAGTGTGGTATTCACCGTGCTGGCGCTCTCGCAGCTCGGACACCTGCTGGCCATCCGATCGGAACGCGATTCGATCTTTCGCCAGGGACTCCGCTCCAATCTGCCGCTGCTCGGCGCCGTGCTCCTGACGGTGGGTTTGCAGCTCGCAACGCTGTACCTACCCGCGCTCAACGCAGTGTTCCGAACGGTGCCGTTGTCCCCGGCGGAGCTTTTCGTCTGCTTCGCCCTGTCCGCGGTGCCCTTCATCGCCGTGGAGGTCGAGAAGCTGTTGATCCGGCGCGGCCTCCTGTACCGCAACGGTCTGGAGAGCGGCGCCGAGGAGTCCCGCGGGGGCGCGGCACCTGGCAATGCGACATGACGCTGAGCGGAAGCACGCTACGGCTGGATGGGGCGCAGGATAGTTACGATTTGGATGGCGATGAGGTCGAGGAATCGGTGAAGTGGTACCTCACCCTGAGTCGGGAGCAGTAGCGGTCGCCTGGCGTGGTGATGCGGCTCATGAGTTCTGTAAAGGGTCGTTGTACCGTGCGCCGCTCGAACTGGCGAACGGACCAAGAGCGCGCCGGGGGAGGGCGCCCTTCTCTTGTCGTTCATCCCTTGACGACCCCGAGCGGCCGCAGCCTCGCAATCTTGATGGCCAGCCCGGCCTGCTGAACTACATCGACCACCCGTTCGACATCCTTGTAGGCCAGTGGGGCTTCTTCGGCCAGGCCCACATTAGAAGGACAGCGCACGATGATGCCACGCCCTTCCAACTCGTGCCGAATCTGCGACCCCGATGTGGTTCGCTTGGCCGCACTCCGGCTCATGGCCCGTCCGGCCCCGTGACAACAGCTCCCGAAGCTCTTGGAGGCCGCGGCGTCCGTTCCCGCGAGGACGAAGCTGGCAGTCCCCATGCTCCCTGGAATGAAGACGGGCTGGCCGGCAGAACGATACGCCGGCGGAGTCTCGGCAGCCGAGGGTCCGAACGCACGCGTCGCTCCCTTGCGGTGGACGCAGAGCTGCTCGCCCTCATAGCGCTCCAGTTTCGCGATGTTATGGGCTACGTCATAGAGCAGGCGGAGACCAGTCTCGGCTCCGAAGATTCGGCGGAAGACCTCGCGGACCGAGTGGGTAATGGCCTGGCGGTTGGCCCAGGCGAAGTTGGCAGCAGCGGACATCGCCGCCAGATAGCGCTTTCCCTCCGGTGAGCCTACGGGGGCGCAGGCAAGCTGGCGGTCCGGCAGCGAGATACCCATTCGGGGCATGGCCTGATCGAGCTCGCGAACGGAATCGGTGCAGACCTGATGGCCCAGCCCGCGAGAACCGGTGTGTATGAGGACGGCAACCTGACCTGGCTGAAGCCCGAAGACGGAGGCATAGCCGGCATGGAATATCTCATCGACCACCTGCACCTCAACAAAATGGTTTCCGGATCCGATGGTACCGAGCTGATCTCGGCCTCGCTGGCGCGCCTTGGGGCTGACCTGGGCAGGATCCGCCTCGGACAGGCAGCCCCCGGCTTCGGTTGCCAGAAGATCCTCTTCACTGGCCAGCCCGCGCTGGACCAGCGTCCGGCACCCGGTGCCGAGCACCAGGTCGAGCTCGCGGTCGTTCAGTGCGTACCGGGGCGAATGGCCGGGGCCGGATGGAATGCTCCGACTCATCTCGTGCACTGCGGCCTCGAGCCGAGGGCGAACGGCGTCGAGCGTGAGATCCGAGACCAGGAGCCGAACGCCGCAGTTGATATCGTATCCCACCCCGCCCGGGGAGATCACGCCATCGCTCACCCGCGTGGCGGCGACTCCGCCCACCGGGAATCCATAGCCTTCGTGGACATCCGGCATCGCATAGACGAATCCCGACACGCCAGGGAGGGTAGCAACGTTGACCAGCTGCTCGAGCGAGCGGTCGTTGCTGATCTTCTGCCACAGGACGGA
This sequence comes from Gemmatimonadales bacterium, assembly GCA_036566495.1. GTDB lineage: Bacteria > Gemmatimonadota > Gemmatimonadetes > Gemmatimonadales > GWC2-71-9 > JABFSM01. The sequence goes on from DATCWE010000377.1 coordinate 2,841, forward strand.
GTCCGAGTAGATCCGGGCGGGCACCCGCATGTCGGCCCGGGCGGTGCGGGGTATTTCGTAGAGCCAGGGCTCGAGGGGGACGGCAGGATACTCGTGCAGCGCCGTGCTCATACGTCGAGGGTCACCTCCGCGAGCACGCCGCCCGGGACCGCTTCCACTCGTGCCCGGTCGAGCGTTGCCGCTTTGACCGGGAAGGCGCGGGACGGCCAGCTCCGGTGCTGGATTCTCGCCCGGAGCCGGGTCGGGGAGGTCTCCAGAACCTCGATCTCATTCGGCAGCCAGCCTTCGGATTCTGCTCGGAAGATCAGCTCATTGAGCCACTCGACGAGCAACGCCGCCTGATCCGACGCAGTGACCTCGAGCTCGGTCCATTCGCCGACGGTTGCCGGCGGCGGCAGAGATCCTCCGGCTCGTTCTGCAAGCGCCCGGCCTGCCTCGGCGGCCAAGGCCGCGAAGGACTCGGCGCGGATGACCAACCGCAGCTCGTCCGATTCCTCAAAGCAGTGCGTGGCGCTCAGCCATCGGCTCCTTTGCCCCAAGGTGCCGGAGGAACCACTCGCTCGCGAGAAGGGCGACCGTCCGCAGCGTCCCGGGTTCCTCAAAGAGGTGGGTAGCACCAGGGACTACCTCCAACCGCTTGAGACAATTCAGCTGATCGTAGGCGGCCCGGTTGAGCTCAAGTACTTCGGGGTCCCGCCCGCCCACGATGAGGAGAGTTGGCGCTCTCACCTTTGACAGACTGGCTCCGGCCAGGTCGGGCCGCCCTCCTCTCGAGACGACGGCGGAAACCGGAGCGTCAGCGCTGGCCGCCGCCACCAGAGCGGCCGCTGCGCCGGTGCTGGCGCCGAAGTATCCGAAATTGCGGCCGACAGCATCGGGATGGCGGGCCAACCATTGAGTCGCTCCCACCAGACGCCCAGCCAGAAGGGGAATGTCGAACACGTTCCTCCGATCGGACTCTTCCGCTGACGTCAACAAGTCGAAGAGCAGCGTGCCCAGCCCTGCTTCGGTCAGCAGGCCGGCGACGAAACGGTTGCGCGGACTGCGCCGGCTGCTGCCGCTCCCGTGCGCGAAGATCACCACGCCCGGCGCGCCTTCGGGGAGGGTGAGGTCCCCCTGCAACGTGGTCCCCCGCGCCTCCAGGTGCACCGGGCGGGTCGCAATGCTGCTTTCGGTGTGGATCATATGGCGCCCCGGTTCTGCGGCTGCAGCGTAGCTGCCGCTTCGAGATGCTGGCGAACCGCCTCATCGCTCAACTGCGGGAAGGAGACATACGCCTGACTCACCGCAAAGAAATCCGGCGGGCTGGCGGCGCACACGACCTCGTCTGCTTCCCGTCCAACCTGCGTGGCTCCTTGGCGTGAACATACCGGGGCGGCAAAGACGATCCGTTTTGCTCCACGCTGGCGAAGCACCCGAAGTCCGGCGATTGCGGTGGCTCCAGTCGCCAGCCCGTCATCCACGAGGATGACCGTTCTGCCCTGCACCGGCGCAGCCGGATGTCCCCCTCGGTATTGCGCCTCTCGACGGTCCGCTTCCTGCACCTCCGCCGCCAGGGCCTGGTCCACCGCACGACGCGAAATCCCCAGTTTGGCGATCAGCGGCTCGTTGAGCCAAGTGGTTCCCGCCGCCACCGCCCCCATGCCGAGCTCGGGATGGCCGGGGACACCCACCTTGCGCACGACCAGCGGATCGAGGGACGCCCCGAGGGCCGCCGCGACCTCGGCCGCCACGGCGATGCCGCCGCGGACAAGACCCAGCACGACCGGATCATCCCCCCGGTATTTCTCGAGCAGTGACGCCAGCTGCCGCCCCGCCTCGGCGCGATCGAGGTAACGCATCACGCCTTGCCCTCGGCGACCGCGCGGGTGACGTCGGAGGTGGTAATGATCCCCTCCAAGCGGTCGCCCTCCATGACCAGGAGGCGGTGGATGTCGGCTTGCTGCATGCGCCGCGCGGCGCCTTCCACCGTCTGGTCCGGCGCAATGGCCCAGAGCCGCCGGCTCATCGCCTCTTCCACGCTGTGTTCCGCGAGGAGGTCCCATTCGGGCCCGCGAATGGCCGCGGTCCGCTCCACCAGCTCGGCCCCGGCATCGGCCCACAGATCCTGAAAGAACGCCCCGGCGGCTTCCTCGCCCTCAACGACGCCCGGCGGTGGCTCTTCATCCCACCCGCTCTCCTCCTCCCCGTCGACCGGAACCGGTGAGGAACTTGCCAGGAAGGAGGCGATGTCGTCGAGGGTAACCACTCCCACAACTCTCCCCTTCGTGACAACCGGGGCGCCGCTCAAGTGGCCGTTGGCCAGGAGCTCCACAAGGTCGCGCAGCGAGAGATCGGGATCTACCACGACCAACTCGGTGCTCATGACGTCTTTGACGAGAGTCATGGGCCCTCCGCTCCTCTCATTTACCGGGTGACCTAACTCGGCAGCTTTCGCCGACATGATGGCACGGGACGCCTGAATCAAGGATGAATCCCGGCTGAGCCGGGTCTCATCCAGTGAAGCGGGATTCACGGGGCTTTCACCGGAGTTCCACCACCGGGCGTATAGCATCCCCCGGGGAGGAGGGCCCCACCATGAGCGGTACCACACCTGCATATCTCCGCTGGCTCCAGGATGTCACCCTGCAGGACGTGTCCCAAGTCGGGGGGAAGAATGCATCCCTCGGCGAGATGATCCGGTCGCTTCAGCCCGCGGGGATCCGGGTACCGGATGGGTTTGCCCTCACCGCGGACGTCTTCCGCCTGCACCTCGCCGAGGCCGGAATCGCAACGGAGATCTACGGGGCGCTGGACCGTCTGGATGTGACGGATATCCGGGCTCTGGCGGAGACCGCGCGCGCGATCCGGGAACGGGTCAGTGCCGCGCCGCTGCCGCGCGGCCTCGCCGAGGCGATCGCGGCTGCCTACGCCGAGCTGTCCCGCCGCTACGGGGAGGACGCGACGGACGTGGCGGTTCGGTCCAGTGCCACCGCCGAAGACCTTCCGACTGCGTCGTTTGCGGGACAGCATGAAACTTTCCTCAACGTACGTGGGCTGCCGGCGCTCGATGCAGCCATCCGCAAGTGTATGGCCTCGCTGTTTACCGACCGAGGCATTGTCTATCGCGTCCAGAACCGGTTCTCCCACCGCGACGTGGCGCTCTCGGTCGGAATCCAGAAGATGGTGCGGAGCGATCTCGGCTCGGCCGGCGTGATCTTCACGCTGGATACCGAGAGTGGCTTCCGCGACGTCGTGCTGATCACCGGCGCCTGGGGCATCGCCGAAACCGTAGTCCAGGGTCGCGTCAAGCCGGATGAATTCTGGGTCCATAAGCCGACTCTCAAGGCCGGTTTCACCCCGGTGATTCGGCGCGAGCGTGGCGACAAGGCCGTCAAGCTGGTATATGGCGAGGGCGGCACCGCGGTGAAGGAGGTGCGGGTGAGCGCGGCCGACCGGAACCGCTTTGTCCTCGAGGAACCCGAGCTGCTCCAGCTTGCCCGGTGGGCAATGAGCATCGAGGACCATTACACCGCGCGCGCCGGCCGTCCGACCCCGATGGATATCGAATGGGCGCGGGATGGGCGCACCGCTGAGCTGTTCATCGTACAGGCCCGGCCCGAAACGGTCCACGCCCAAGCCCGTACGCAGGGGTTCGAGCTCTACAAACGCGTGGGCGAGGGCCGCATCCTGCTGCGCGGCAAGAGTGTGGGGAACCGGGTGGGAAGCGGGCCGACGCGAATCGTCATGACCCCGTCAGACCTGGGAACCGTGCACGACGGCGACGTGCTGGTGGCGCCCATGACCGATCCCGATTGGGAACCGGTGCTCCGGAAAGTCGCCGCGGTGGTCACCGACGAAGGGGGGCGTACCTGTCATGCGGCGATCGTCTCCCGCGAGCTAGGTATTCCCTGCGTCGTCGGCACCGGAAGTGGTACCCATCAGCTCGCGACGGGACGGATGGTCACGGTTTCCTGTGCCGAAGGCGACGACGGCCGGGTGTACGAAGGTCGAGTGGAATTCGAGCGGCTGGAGATCGATCCCGCTCGGCTGCCCGTTTCTCCCGTCCCACTGATGCTCAATCTCGGCAATCCCGAGCGGGCGTTTCACCTGGCACAGCTACCGAGCGCGGGCGTGGGCTTGGCGCGGATCGAGTTCATCATCTCGAGCTGGATCGGCGTCCATCCCATGGCGCTGCTGCATCCAGAGCGCGTCGAGGATCCGGCCGTGCAGGCCCAGATCAAGTTGCGAACCGCGGGGTACCCGACGCCGGAAGAGTTCTTCATCGACCGGCTGGCATCTGGAGTGTCGCAGATCGCCGCGGCGTTCTATCCCCGCCCGGTCATCGTGCGATTCTCGGATTTCAAGACGAACGAATACGCCGGACTGCTGGGCGGAAGCGGTTTCGAACCGGCGGAGGCCAACCCGATGATTGGATTCCGGGGCGCGTCCCGCTACTACGACGTCCGCTATCGGGAAGCCTTCGCGCTGGAGTGCGCCGCGATCCGCCGAGTGCGCGAGAAAATGGGGCTCACCAACCTCAAGGTGATGATTCCTTTTTGCCGGACCCTCGCGGAAGCCACCCGGGTGCTCGCCGAGCTCGACAAGAACGGTCTGCGGCGTGGGGAGGGCGGCCTCGAGGTGTATCTGATGTGCGAGATCCCCAACAACGTGCTGCTCGCCGAGGAGTTCTCCGAGCTGTGCGACGGTTTTTCGATTGGTTCCAACGATCTCACCCAGCTCGCACTCGGCGTGGATCGCGATTCCGAGCTGCTGGCCCACCTCTTCGACGAACGCGACCCTGGCGTCAAGCGGCTCATCGCGATGGTGATCGCGGCCGCGCATCGGAAGGGCCGCACCGTGGGGATTTGCGGGCAGGCCCCGAGCGACTACCCCGACTTCGCAGAGTACCTCGCCGGCCTCGGCATCGACTCGATGTCCTTGAACCCGGACTCCTTGCCCGGCGTTGCCGAGCACCTGGCGCACCCGGGTCGGGCCGCGCAACCGACGCAGCCGGCCCAGTTGGAGGAGGCGCTGCATGGATAGCAGGCGACGGCGAGTCCTGTGGCTCATTGCCATAGCGATCATCGGCTTCCTCCTGACAGAACAGATCCTGAGCAGCCGGAAGCGGGTCAAAGAGGTTTCGTACAACACATTTCACGACTACTTGGCGGCCGGGAAGATCGCGCGGGTGACCGTTTCGGGGACCAGCTTGCGCGCCACCCTCAAGGCGCCGCTCCCGGGCGCTGCCGTCGAGGTCTTCACTACTCGCGTGGATCCCGAGCTTGCTGCCGAGCTGACCAGGTACGGCGTCACCTTTTCGGGTGAGCCGGAGAGCGGCCTATCACGGGAGCTGCTCTCCTGGCTCCTGCCGATGCTGCTCTTCGGCGGACTGTGGCTGTTTCTGCTCCGCGGCAGCGCGACCCGGCAGGGCGGCTTGCTGGCCATCGGGAAGAGCAAGGCGAAGGTCTACGTGGAGACCGACACCAAGGTGACGTTCGATGATGTAGCCGGAGTGGACGAGGCCAAAGCAGAGCTCCGGGAGGTGATCGCCTTTCTGAAGGCTCCGAAGTCGTACGGTCAGCTCGGCGCCAGACTTCCCAAGGGAATTCTCCTGGTTGGCCCCCCGGGGACCGGCAAGACGTTGCTCGCGCGGGCCGTCGCCGGGGAGGCGCGGGTACCGTTCTTTTCCATCAACGGATCGGAGTTCGTGGAGCTGTTCGTGGGGGTCGGTGCCGCACGGGTAAGAGACTTGTTCGAGCAGGCGAGGCAGACCGCTCCCTGCATCATCTTCATCGACGAGATCGATGCCCTGGGCCGGGCCCGTGGCGTGCCGCTGGTCACCGGCTCGAACGATGAAAAAGAGCAGACGCTCAACCAACTGCTCGCCGAGCTGGACGGCTTCAGCTCGGAGAGCGGGGTGGTGTTACTCGCGGCGACCAACCGCCCGGAGATCCTGGACCCTGCGTTGCTCCGCGCCGGACGCTTCGACCGGCAAGTGCTGGTGGATCGGCCGGACAAAATCGGGCGGGCGCAGGTGCTCGCCGTGCATCTGCGCAAAATCAAGACGGCTGCCGACCTGGACCAGGATGCGATTGCCGCGCTCACGCCCGGCTTCACCGGCGCAGATCTGGCCAACCTGGTCAACGAGGCGGCGCTGGTCGCCACGCGCCGGGCCGCCAGTGAGGTGACGATGACCGACGTGACCGCGGCGCTGGAACGCATCGTCGCGGGGCTCGAAAAGAAGAACCGGCTCATCAATCCCCGGGAGCGGACCGTGGTCGCTCACCACGAGATGGGGCACGCCCTGGTATCGCGCGCACTGCCGGGCAGCGATCCCATTCACAAGGTGTCCATCATCCCCCGGGGAATCGGCGCCCTGGGATATACCCTGCAGCGCCCGACGGAGGACCGCTACCTGGTTACCCGCACGGAGCTGGAGCGGAAGCTGACGGTTTTGCTGGGCGGGCGCGCCGCGGAGCTGCTGATCTTCGACGAGCTGTCCACCGGCGCGGCGGACGATCTCGCCAAGGCCACCGACATCGCGCGGGACATGGTGATCCGCTACGGGATGGATCGCACCATCGGACAGGTCGTCTACGCGGAACCGGCCAGCCCGTTCCTCGAGCGCGGCATCCGCGCCGAGCTCGAGCCACGCCGCTTTAGCGAAGCGACCGCGCGTGAAATCGAGTGTGCAGTGCGAGGCCTGCTGGACGGCGCCTTCGCTCGCGCCACCCGGATTCTCGAGCTCAACCGGCCGGCTCTGGAGCTCGGGGCCGGGCGGCTGCTGGACAAGGAAACCCTGACCGAACAGGAGCTTCCGACCGTGGTCCCGGAGGAGCAGCCGGCGACTCCGGCCGCAGCATCCCCGGCCCAGGCCCACCTCGTCGCGGTGTGACGGGAACGGGGCTGCTCCAAGAAGGTTTCACGATCGCCTCAGCCTCCCTTGCAGGTCCTCGGGTGATACTCCCAAATGGCTAGATAAGTGATTCGCTCGCCCCAGGAGGCTTCCATGCCAACCTTCGTGTTATTGACCCGAATGTCCGAGACCGCCGCCACGCCCCCGAAACGGCTCGAGGAGGTCGAGAAGGAGATGATGCGCCACATTCGGGAGCAGTGCCCGAAAGTGGAGTGGGTCAACAATCTCGCGGTCCTGGGGCCCTACGACTACCTCGACATCTTCGAGGCTCCGGACCTCGAGACGGCAGCCAAGGTCGCCACGCTGGTACGCACTTACGGTCACGCGCATACCGAGGTCTGGGGCGCCATAGAGTGGGAGCGCTACAAGGACTTGGTGCGCCACCTGCCCGATGACGAGCTGATTGCAACGGCCGTGGGTGCTTGAAAGGCTCAAAGAGGCGGAAACATGAACGGCACAGTCAAGCTCGCCCCGCGCCATCCGCCAGCCACCTGGGGCCGGATGACCATGTGCGAGGCAATGGGTGCCTCGCACGCCTTCCTCGAGCAACCCGGAGGACTTCGGCTGTTGCTTCGCGGGCAGTCCCTGGATGACCTGGTGGCGGAAGGCGGGCGCGCCCTGGGGGATCGGCTCTGCGGTCAAGCCAGGCGGGGTCCCTTCGGTCCCTGGATCGATGTGGAAGTCCACGCGACCGGCCAGAAAGCCGTCCTCGCGGACTGGCTGAACCGGCTGCTCTATCTGGCGGGGCGGGATCGCTGGGCGCCCGTGCAGTGCCAGGTCCTCACGTCCACCAAGGATGGCCTACGGGCCCGCGTCCGCGGGGTAGCGCTCGGCGATAGGCCCTGCCTTGGCAAGGCCTTGATCGGCCCGAAGTCCTTCCGTACCCGAGGCGGGCGAGGGCTTCAGGCCGAAGTCATCCTCCAGCCCCCGCGCGCGAGATCCCGGCATCGCGCCGGCCCGCGCAAGCACGCCGCCGGCACGAAAGGTCATTAGAGATGCAGATCCCGTTACGGATCGTAGCGCACGGACTCGAGCTCGGGCCGACTGAGCAGGAGAGCATTCGCGCCCACGCCGAGAAGCTCGAGACGTTTTTCGGCCGTGCGCTGACCTGCCGGGTAACCGTCTCGGCGCCGAATCGCTGGCCCCAGGCAGGACCGATCCTGTACCAGGTTCGGATCGACCTCACCGTCCCGGGTGAGGAGCTGGTCATCGAGCGGCAGCCCAATGAGAACCTGCTCGACGCCATCCAGGACGCCTTCCGGGTGGCGGGTCGCCGGCTGCAGGACTACGCCGGTCGCCTGGCTTCGACCAGTCCACCCGAGGCCCAAGTCCGGCCAGGACGGGCGCGGGTCAGCCGGCTGTTTCCCTGGGAGGGATACGGCTTTCTGCAAACCCCGGACGGCCGGGAGATCTACTTCCACCGCAACAGCGTTCTGCTGGGCGGGTTCGACCGGCTGGAGGTGGGCACCGAGGTCCGCTATGCGGAGGAGGAGGGAGAAAAGGGGCCACAAGCGAGCTCCGTCAGCGTCGCCGGGGGCCACCGGGCCGGGCGGCAGCTCAGCGCGGGGGAACCCGAGTCGTGAGCACGGCGCCGCCCGCGCGCCGGACCTGAGTGAGCAGGGCCTAAGGAGCAGCAATGGAGCGACTGCAGTGCACGACCTGAATTCCAGGAAGTTGGTCTTTGCCGTAGCCGCATTCGAGGGGCCCGACAGCTATTCGCAGGCCGGCGGTCTCGGAATCCGAGTTACCGGTCTAACCCGCACCCTCGCGGAGCTCGGCTTCGAGACTCACCTCTTCTTTGTGGGCGATCCCGCGTTGCCTGGGGTTGAGGCGCGCAGCCGCGGTCGCCTGATCCTTCACCGCTGGGGTCAGTGGATCAGCGCCTGGCATCGGGGTGGGGTGTATGACGGGGAGGAGGGAAAGCGCTGGGACCTCGTCCACTCGCTTCCTGCCTGGATGACCGAGCGATTGATCGTCCCCGCCCTGGCCGCGGGGCGAGTCCCGGTCCTGCTCTCGGAGGATTGGCAGACCGCTGACTTCGCCTGCCAGCTGGCGGAGCACTTGAGCAGCCGGGGCCTTGCAGAGCGGGTGATCCGGTTCTGGAACGCGAACAACACCTATTCGTTCGACCGGATCGACTGGCCGCGACTCACCCGTACCAACCGGCTGACCGCGGTGAGTCGCTATATGCGAGCGATCCTGCGGGACCGCGGGGTGGATGCACGGATCATTCCCAATGGCATCCCACCGCGGCTTACGGAGCCGGTCGACGCGAGTCGGGTGGACCGGCTGCGCGAGCGGCTGGGGCCGCGATCGTTCGTGTTCAAGATGGCGCGATGGGGACACGACAAGGGATGGCAGCAGACTTTGGAGGCGATCGGGGGACTCCGGCGGGCGGAGCAACCCGTCACCCTCTTTGCGCGGGGCGGCGGCCCTTGCCAAGGCGGAAAGGACCTTGCCCCGCAGGCGGCCCGGCAAGGACTGCGGGTATGCGAGGTGAGCTCGGCCGAGGAGTTGGACGCCCGGCTACCGGAACTGGGACGAGCAGGAGCCGACGTCGTCAGTCTTCGCTTCGGGGTCACGGAGGATCTCGCTCGGATCCTCTACGCCGGCGCCGGAGCCGTGCTGGCCAATTCGATCGCAGAGCCGTTCGGGCTCGTGGGCCTCCAGGCGATGGCCCCGGGAGGGCTGGTCGTCACCAGCGGAACGGGGGAGGATTACGCCGTGGACGGCGTGAACGCCATTGTGCTCCAGTCGCTGCGTCCGCAGGAGCTCACCGACCGAGTGCAGGAACACCTCGCGCACCCGGGAGCTAGCCTCGAGCTCCGCCGCAATGCCGTGGAGACCGCCCGCGGATACGCCTGGTGCGACATCGTCCGGGACCGTCTGCTGCCGGCGATCGAGGCCGAGCTGGGGGCCGCCGCGTCCCGATCGAGCTCAAGGCTCTACACCAGGCGCTCGGGGAAGCCATCGGCGCCCCATAGCTCAGGAGCGAACATGGCAGAGTCGCACGGCGGGCGCTGAGCGCAGGGAGCAACATGACCAGGCGACGCACGCTCATGCCGGTCTGGGAGGCGATGACCCCATCTCCGGTGGTGGTCACCTCGGAGACTACGGTGGCCGAGGTGCTGGGGCTCTTTGAGCGCCACGACTTCAACGCCTTTCCGGTGGTTGATGCCGACGGGGTGTTGCGTGGTCTCCTCACGAAGCTCGACCTGCTGCGGTTGTTCCGGCCGGACCACTCCGGGCTGATCCCGGAGCTGGGCGACGTCGGTGAGCGCCGGGTGGGAGAGCTGATGCGGCACGGAGTCATCACGGTCGAACCCGACGACCGGGTTGCCATTGCGGCCGACCTGATGGCGGCCACCGGCCTTCGAAGTCTGCCGGTCGTGGACCGCAGCACCGGGTTGCCGGTGCTGACGGGAATGCTGAGCCGGGGCGACCTGCTCCGGGGACTCCGGGTCGAGGCGGCTGCGGTGCCGAAGGAGGCGACGCGGCGAGGACGGTCCGCACCACGCAAGGCTTCCGGGGCTCCTCAGGGAGGGAGGCAACACGGTGGCGACTAACCCCGTCGAGCATTGGACTCCGCAGGTGGAGGCCACAAAGCCGGTCCAGCTTCCTTTCCGCGACCGGGTGGAGGCGGGCCGCGTCTTGGCCGCGAGGCTGGCTCGCTTCCGAGGGCAGCATACCGTAGTCCTGGGAATCCCTCGGGGAGGCGTGCCGGTCGCACGGGAAGTGGCACTTGCCATCGAGGGCGAGCTCGACATCCTCGTGGCGCGCAAGTTGGGCGCTCCCTTTTCGGAGGAGCTCGCGATCGGCGCCGTAACCGCCGATGGCGGACGCTATGTCAACCAGGACGTTGTCCAGGACCTCGGCGTAACGCCGGAATACCTCGAGCAGGTGACCGCGACCCAGCTCGAGGAAGCCCGCTGCCGAGAGTCCCGCTTTCGGGGAGGGATACCCGGCCCCGTACTGAAGGACCGGACGGTCATCCTGGTCGATGACGGACTGGCCACCGGAGCCACGATGCGGGCCGCGGTGCAAGCGGTACGCGCGGCACACCCCAAGCGCCTGGTGGTCGCTGTGCCGGTCGCAGCGAGCGATGCCTGCCAAGCCCTCAAGACAGCAGTCGACGAGTTCGTCTCCCTGGCGACGCCGGAGCCTTTTTGCTCTGTCGGGGCGCACTACGCGAACTTCGAGGCGGTGCCCGATGCCGAAGTCGCAGCAATCCTCAAGCAGCGCTAGTCCCGGGGCAGTCACTCTGGCCCTGGCGGGCGATGTCATGCTTGGCCGCCTGGTCCGCAACCGGATCAGGGAGCGGGGCTACGCCTATCCGTGGGGAGATATTCTGCCCGAGATCGCCGAGGCGGATCTGTTTCTGGTGAATCTCGAATGCGTGCTTTCCGCGCAGACCGCCCGTTGGTTCGGCCGCGAAGCCAAGCAGTTTCATTTCCGGGCCGATCCCGACATGGTGGCCGTACTGAAAGCGGGCGGAGTGGATTGCGTATCCCTGGCGAACAATCACATCGGGGACTTTGGTCTCGACGGCCTGCTGGACACCATTCGCGCGCTGGACCGCGCCTCCATCAGCCATGCTGGTGCGGGATCCGACCTCGCCGCGGCGCGGGCGCCGGCGAGGCTGCGGGCCCGGGGCCGACAGGTGGCAGTCATCGCGGCAGCGGATTATCCCCCGCCGTGGGCCGCGTGCCTCGCGGAGCCGGGCATGCACTTCCTGGCCATTCCTCCCGAGGAAGACGAGCTGGTTCCCCTCCTAGAGGCTATTCGGGTCGAGCGGACTCGGTCGGACCACCTCATCCTCTCCCTCCACTGGGGATACAACATGTGCGAGCGGCCCCCCGCCGAGTTCCGGGGCTTCGCCCACCGCATGTTGGAGGCCGGGGTGGACGTCATCTGGGGCCACAGCGCCCACCTGCCGCAGGCGGTTGAGCTGGCGGACCAGAAGCTCATTCTCTATGACACCGGGGACCTGATCGATGACTACGTGGTTGATCCCGCTCTGCGCAACGACCTCAGTGCCGTCTTCCTGATAACCCTCGGCACCAGGGGAGTGGAACGGCTCGAAGTGATACCAATTCAGATCGCCGAGCAACAGGCCCGTCTGGCCCGCGGCGAAGCCGCCGCATGGATTACGAGCCGGATCGCCAAGCTCTCCGCGGAGATCCATACCACCCTCTGCCCCGAAGACAACCATTTGATCCTGCGCCCCGCCGGGGCAGGAGCCCCATGACGCTCGCCCTGCTGGCGGGCTCCGCCAATTCGCCGCTCTGCACGGCGATCGGGGCCAAGCTCGAGCTCACGCTGGTGCGGCGAATCGTCTCCCGCTTTCCGGACAGCGAGCTGCATGTCGAGCTCCAGGATAGCGTTCGCGGCGCCGACCTCTTCGTCCTGCAGCCGACGGCGCCTCCTGCGGACGAACACTTAGTCGAGCTGCTGCTCCTGGCAGACGCCGCTCACCGGGCCGGAGCGGCCCGGGTTACTGCGGTGATGCCGTACTTCGGCTACGCCCGACAGGACCGCCGCGCGACCGGCCGGGAGCCGGTCGGGGCGCGGGTCATGGCAGACCTCCTCGGGTCCGCGGGAAGATTCGATCGTATTGTCGCTCTGGACCTGCACTCCAGCGCGCTTGAGGGATTCTTCGGGTCGCCGCTGGAGCACCTCAGCGCGGCGTCCTTGCTGACCGAAGCGCTCCGCCCCCACGCGACGCCGTCCAGCGTCGTGGTGGCGCCCGACCTGGGCGCGGTACATCTCGCGGAACGGTTCGCGGAACGTCTCGGGCTCCCGGTGGCGATCGTTCACAAAGCCCGCATCAGCGGGGAGGCGGTGAAGGTCCGCAGGCTGACCGGCGAGGTGAGCCAGCGGCGGCCCATTGTTGTCGACGACATGATCAGCACCGGAGGGACGATCGCCGCCGC
>DATCWE010000061.1:0-3848 GCA_036566495.1 Gemmatimonadales bacterium
CCCGGTTGGGCCCAGCCGATGAGCCCAGGTCCCCGTTCGGGAGGTGTGGCAATCGGTGCGGGCGAGGAGCAGGCCACCGTCCTGGCCGACCAGATCATCCAGGTGGGCGGATCCACCGATCTCATGATCGCCGTCGGCGACGTGGAGATCACCCGGGGGCAGAGTCGCCTGCTCGCCGACCGCGTCGAGATCAACCGCGATACCGGGCAGGCGGTGGCCCAGGGAAAAGTGGTTTTTTACGACGGGCCCGACCGCCTGGTCGGCGAGCGCATCGACTACAACCTGAAGACCGGCACCGGGGTCGTTTACAACGGCTCGGGGTTCTCGGCCCCCTACTACCACCTCTCCGGCGAGCGGATGGACCGCATCGGTGACAGCGTCTACGACATCCAGCGCGGAGTGTTCACCACCTGCGAGGGGGACGACCCGTCCTGGTCGTTCCACTTCGGGTCGGGAACAGCGGACCTGGACGACATTGTCTACGGCCGGGACGCCTCGTTCTGGGTCAAGAGCGTGCCTCTGCTGCCCTGGGTCCCGTTCTTCGCGGCTGCCCTGCGCCGCGAGCGGCAGTCCGGCTTCCTGTACCCCGAGTTCGGCCAGTCCAGCCGTCGGGGCTACTTTGCCAAGGTTCCCTACTACTGGGCGATCAACGACAGCCAGGACCTCACGGTGTCGCTCGACACCTTCAGCGCGCGGGGCGTCGGTCTGGACGCCGACTACCGCTACATCCTGTCGCGGGACCAGCGCGGCGAGCTGTCCGCTTTCGGGATCACCGAGGCCTTCCGTGGAAGTCGAGACCCCGGGCTTCCCGAGAATCGAGGATGGGCCTCCCTTCGGCACGACTGGCGGATCACGCCCAGCCTGGCCTTCAAGGTGGACTCCTCGGTCACGAGCGACGACCGGATCTTCCGCGACTACGCCGACCGACTGACCGAGCGCTCCCGACTCGCGGCCATCACCGATGTCTCGCTCACCAAGACCTGGCCCAGCTGGAGCCTGCTCGGGCGGGTGCGGTGGTACCAGGACCTGACAACGCTCCGACCCATCGAGCTGCAGCGCGTGCCAGATATCCAGCTCGCGGGCGTCCGCCAGGCCGTCCCGGGGGCTCCCTGGTTGCTCTACGAGACCAATGCGTCTTTCGTCAACTTCATCCGGGAGGTGGACGGCCCCGAGGGCATGCGGGCGGATTTTCACCCTCGCTTCTTCGTGCCGATCCCGATCGCGGGTATCGTGACCGTCACGCCGTTTGCCGGGGGACGCCTCACATACTACGACCAGCGCGTGACCGGGTTTCACACCGGGGTGGACGGCATCTTGAGTCAAGATTCCGTCTACGATCCGCGGCTGCGCCGCCAGGTGGAGGCGGGCGTGGAAGTGCAGACGCAGATGACGCGGGTCTATAGCACGAATGGCGCCGGAGGCATCGCGGCTCTCCAGCACTCGATCGAGCCCCGCGCGACGTTCATCGAGATCCGCGGGCTGGATCAGAAGGACATGCCGACCTACGACCCGGGCTACAACACGGCGACGGGAATCGACCCGGGCTACGAGCGAGCGCACGGGATAGACCGGCTCGGCAAGGCGAACGAAGTGACGTACTCCGTGTCGAACGTCTTGAGAGCGAAGACGGTGGCGGGGCCGGACCAGCAGGCGGTGCGCTGGGACCTGGCGCGCTTCACCCTGAGCCAGACCTACAACTTCAAGCCGGTCAGCGAGCCGGTCGGCGATCTGTACGGGGACCTGGCCCTGCAGCCGAACCAGCGCATCCGCATCGCCGGCTACGCCCGCTACAACATGTACGGGCTAGGGCTCCGCGAAGCGGCCGGAACGGTCGGCGTCGTGTACCCGAGATTCTCCTTCGCGGCCGGTCCCCGCTTCAACGAGCAGGGCTCCGCTGTCCTCTTTGGCCCTCAGATCGCGCCGACCGGCACCCAGCGCACCCTGACCGCCGAGGGGACGGCCCGGATCCTGCCTAACTTCGAGGTGAGGGCTGGTGCCGCGTGGGAGCTCGTCAATGGCACCGCGTCGGTCGAGGTCCGTGGCGGCTTCGAGTGGCCCTTCGATTGCTGGTCGATCTCGGCGATCTATATCAACCGGCACCACAGCGACAGCGAGTTCCGCTTCTCGGTGAATCTGCTCGGGATCGGGCAGGTGGGTACCTCGGCCCGACCGGGGCTCTAGAAGAGCTCCACGGCGGCGTTGGCTATCTTGCGGCCGATGTCGGCCGCCGCCTGGCTCGCCGCGCCGCCACTCTGGGCAAGGGTATCCGATACCTGGCCCTGCACCTGGAAGTCGGAGGTCTGCGTCAGGCCCGTCTCCTGCCACAGCAGCTTGTTCTCGCGCACGTCCCGGAGAGCCACGTTCAGGACGACCCGCAGATGGTAGGCTTGCACGTTGGCGTTGCGGTCGAAGCCCGCCCCGTCCACCTCGTAACCGACGATCTCGCCTACGAGGATCGAGTCGGCCTGCTCCACGGGGACCACGCGGAGCCGGCCTCCGCTCGAGAAGGCGGAGACGACGGCGGAGGTGATGGTGTTCTCGAGGCCGGCCACCTGCGTCCTGTTCTTGAACACGGGCACCGCCACCGTCTTGATGTGGGCGGGCAGGTTGCCGCGGAAACCGTACCCGCAGCCGGCGGCGAGGCAGGCCGCCAGCGCGAGGAGCAGGCCAATCGCGGCGTGACGCGATCGGTCGCTCATATCGGCGTGTCGATCGACCGGGGTACGGGCGGGTTCGGGCACCATGGCCCGCAGGAGCCTTCGCATCGAGGGTCAGTGTAGCAGGAAAGGGGCGACCCCGCCCGGGGCGCGTACAATGTGCACGGGATGATCCGGATTATCGATCGCTACGTCACCCTCGAGCTCTGGCCGCCGTTCGTCATCAGCGTCGCGGTGTTCACCTTCTTCCTGGTCATCGACCGTGTCTACCAGCTGACCGATCTGGTGATCGGCAAGCAGGTGCCCGCTCGGCTGGTGCTAGCGTTGCTGCTCTACCTGTTGCCGCCGTTGCTGTCGCTGAGCATGCCGATCGCGGTGCTAATGGCGGTGCTGATCGCGGGCGGGCGGCTGAGCGCCGATCTCGAGGTGGCTGCCCTCAAGGCCTCCGGGGTCAGCCCCGCCCGGCTCCTTCGGCCGTTCCTTGCCGTCGGCATCATCGCGAGCGTTTTCATTGGCTGGCTCACCCTGGCGGTCAACCCATGGGCGAGCGCCGCCTTCCAGCGGCAGCTCTTCCGGATCGCGGAAACGCAGGCCACCGCCGGTATTCAGGAGCGTGCGTTCGTCAGCACATTCGGCCGGATCGTGCTCTACGTGGAGGAGGTGAGCCCCTCGCAGTTCGCGCTGAAAGGGCTGCTGGCCTCCGACGAGCGGGACCCGGCCCTGTCGCGGATCATCGTGGCTCGCGAGGGACGGGTACTATCCGACAGCGAGCGCCGCCGTCTCACTCTCCGATTTATCGACGGGACCATCAACGAGAGCGACGCCGCGGATCCGCGGCGCTTCCGGTTCACCACTTTCACCCTGTACGACCTGAATCTGCCGCTCTCGAATCCGACCGCAACGGCCGAGCAGCAAGCGAAGCCGGAGAAGGAGATGCCGCTGGGGGCCCTGACCGCCGCCGCGGAGGGGAAGGACCGAGGGAAGGCCGCGCCGTTCCTCGTCGAGCTTCATAAGCGGTTCGCCCTGCCTGTGGCGGCCGTCGTCTTCGTGCTGGTAGGCTTCCCGCTGGGCATCCGGTCGCACCGGGGTGGGCGTGCGGTGGCGATCACCTCCAGCTTCGCGATCGTGATCTGCTACTACATCCTCTCCACCGCCCTCGAGGGTCCGGCGCTGGGCGGGCGCCTGCCGGGC
>DATCWE010000105.1:0-6056 GCA_036566495.1 Gemmatimonadales bacterium
GGGCGGCTCGGCGCCGCGCGTCCCACCGAGCCGGCACCCGACCTGCTTGTCTCCGTGCGCGCAGGTGCGGTGTCGGCGCCCGATTCCGTCGCTGCGGGTTGGACCCGCGTCAGAGTCGAGGAGGACGGCCGGGGCCATATCCTCGTCGTCTTCCGGCTGGTCGAGACCACGACCGACGCCGACCTGCGGGGGTTCCTCGCCGCGCTCGACACGGCCCGGGGAACGCCGCAGCCGGCACTCGCGTTGGGCGGGCCGGAGATTGGCGACACCGGCGAAGTCGTGATTCACTTGACGCCCGGTCGGTATGCCCTGGGATGTCTCGTGCGCGGGCGCGACGGGCACCGGCACGCGAGTACCGGCGAGGCGAAGCTGCTCGTCGTCACCAAGACCGCTTCCGCGTCGGGCCCGATGGTGGCCCCAGTCGCGACGCAGCACCTTGGAATGGTGGATTTCGCGTATGTGGGCCCCGAACAGTGGTCGGCGGGGTCCCATATGTTGCGGGTCGAAAACCGTGGCCGCCAGGATCATCAGGTGCGACTCGCGCGGTTACGGGCCGGGTCTACGCTCCAGACCTGGTTGAGTGCGATTGACCCGGGCACCCACGCCGTGCCCATCGCAGGCGTCGCGCGATTGGGTCCCGGCGCCGTCGCCTATCTTCCGGTCCAACTGCCGAGGGGCACCTACGTGCTGTACTGTCTCGTCCCCGACGCGGCTACCGGACGCCCGCACGTGGCGCTGGGCATGTTCCGCGCAATCCAGGTCGAATAGGCGTGGCGGGATGGACTAGCGTGTAATCGAACGATCCCGAACACTTTGTGGCACAAGGCTATGGCCCTCCGGTGCCCAGGCCCATAGCTTGGCCTCCATGCGAGTCCGCCTCAGCCAGCAACGGCTCCTCAGCTTCCTGGCCCAGAGCCCCCTGAGTCAGAATCACTGGGCCCTGAAGCTCGGGTTGTCGCGGGGCCACTGGACCCGCGTCGCAACCGGCTGAGCCTCGCCAGCCTAATGCCTGGGCCGCGCCCGCTGATAATCCCGCTCCGTCGGCCTCCGCCGCGAATCGAACCGCCGATCGGCGCGGCTCCAGTCCCGGTCGCGGGGCGGCAGGAAGTATCCTGAGCGGTTGCGGTACACCTGGAGCGGACGAGCGCCGCGGAAACGATTGGGGTAGTAACGTCCGCGGTACTCGTAGAGGACCACGGGGCTCCAGCGCCGGTAGTTGTAGCGCCAGTCGCCGTAATAGTCGGGTGAGTAATCGTAGATCTCGACCACCCGACGGCCGTAGTGGTCGCGGCCGTAGTAGTCGGGTCCGTACCCCACCTCGGCATAACTGGGTACGCAGGCCGACAGCATCACGACACTCCCCACCCATGCCGTAAGCTTTGAATAGTGCATCGGATTCCTCGCCATTTGAGGGCTGCATTTCCGGCCAAACGCCGGAAATACGGCCCACAAATGGCGAGGTTCATGCCAGCTGCGGCGAAGAGCGGAAACCGTTGTGGTGCTTACTCTAACTACTTTCGAAGGTTCACCCTGCAAGCAGGACAATGTCGGCCTGGAGGACAGACGATGTCACGCCTGCGGACGCAGCCTGGCGCCTTCGTCAGAAACGCGACGCGGTCAGCTTAACGTCGGCGGCCGACCAGGCCTTCGAGAATCGCTGCTCCACGGCTGCCGCCTCCGCGGATTTCCCTTGTGCCCTCAAGGCGGCGGCCAGGCCGAAGAGTGACCAGCCGTTTTCGGGAAACCGCTTCAGGTCCTCACGGTAGACGGCTTCTGCTTCGGCGCTCTGACCGGCCTTCAACAGAGCCGCGCCCAGCGACTCACGAATCGGGTAATACCACTTGGGCGGCTCGAAGTAGAGCCCGGCGTCTTCTATGCGAAGCGCCTCGCGGAAGTGCGCGATTCCCTCGTCGACCTTACCGCTCCGCGCCGCAATCTCCCCCAGGAGGGCGTGCACCGCGATGGAGACCGCCGTCTTCGCGGGCGCATCGGCTGGCGTGGCCGCGTCGATCGCTTTCACCGTGTCGAGCGCCGTGCGCGCCTCGGCCAGCTGACCCTTCGCGGCATAAGCGACTCCACGCGCGTAGTAGGCCATGGCGAGCGGCATGCGTATGTCGGCGGGCGGGAGCGGCTCGGCGATCACTTCGTCCCACCGCCCGAACGTCGTGAGCGTGAGCACATAGTAGGGAACCATTTCCTGCAGCATGGGGACCGATCGCGCCGCGTCCAGGTTCACCTTTGACTTCAAGGTGCGGGCGGCTTCGAGGGCCTGTGCGCTCCGCCCGGCCATGGTCGAGGCAAAGGCGAGGAAGTGGATGTTGTGCGGATAGTAGGCCAGCGAGTACACCGTCACTGGGTGCGCGCCCTCGATGAAGGTTTCGTCGGTGTGGATCGCGTGCACGTTGCTCGCGGCGGCGTCGCTGTACCGGCCGACGCGAATGTAGATGTGCGCCGGCATGTGTACCATGTGCCCCACCCCCGGCATCAGACGAGCCAGCCGTTCCGCGCAGGGGACCGCGAGCTGGGGAGTCACCGCCTCCACAGCATGGATGTAGTAGTGACACGCTCCGGGGTGCTCCGGATTCCGCGCGATGACGCGGTCCAGTTGCTGCACGATTTCCTCGGTCCCGGGATACGGCTTCCCGTCCGGCATCCAGTAATTCCAGGGTCGCAGATCCATCAGCGACTCGGCGTACAGTGCCGCGGCGTCGAGATCGTCCGGATAACTCCGGGCGACGGCGGCCATGCCACGGACGTACGCGGAATCGAGACTGGCTCGATCGGCCGGCGGTACGGGCGCGTACCGAGCGGCTACGGCGCGGATATAGGCCTGCTCCACTGGGCTCGCGTTGCCGCTGAGGGAGAGGGCTTTCTGTGCCGCTTGGTACGCTTTCACTCCACTCAGGGAATCCATCCCTGCGTTCACATGAGGCCCGTATGCATAGGCGATGCCCCACCAGCACATCGCGCAAGCCGGGTCCAGCTCGGTCCCCCGCGTAAAGGACCTGA
This sequence comes from Gemmatimonadales bacterium, assembly GCA_036566495.1. GTDB lineage: Bacteria > Gemmatimonadota > Gemmatimonadetes > Gemmatimonadales > GWC2-71-9 > JABFSM01. The sequence continues at coordinate 3,010 of DATCWE010000105.1, forward strand.
TGGCCTCCGCGTGATTGAAGCCGAACACCAGGCGGAGGCCCTGGTCGAAGTACTGCTGCGCGAGGGGAACTCGCGTTCCGATGGTCCTATGGTGAGTGCCGAGGTCCGTATAGAGGGGCGGAGCGGCCTCCTGGGCGGCAAGGCTGGAGGCAACGAACAGCAGGGCGGGAGCAAGGCGTCGAAGCATGATGTCTACCTCCGGTGAGCGTGTAGCGGGGTCGCTGAACCGGACAAGATACGCGGGCCGCTTGCAGCCGTCCACGACCCCGCGTCCCCCGGCTCCTGCCCGCCCCGCACCGCTTCAAGGACTGGTGCCGGCGCCGGCTTCCAGCGCCGCGGTGGTGTGCGGCTACTGGACCACGACGGTGCCGGTCATGGACGGATGAATGTGGCAGGTGAAGTGAAAGACGCCGGCAGTCGGGAAGACCCGCGTCACCGACACTCTCGCATTGTCGCCCGCGATATCGGCCGGCGTACCGGCTTCGGGATCGAAGAAGACGTTGTGCGCCACCGTGCCGAACACGAACGTCACCACGTCCCCTGCGTCCACGGTGAGCGTCGACGGATTGAACAGCAGAGCCGGCGTGGCATCCACCTCCCGCGGATTGGTGGGGGGAGGCGGAGGCGGAGGCGGGCTGCTCGGACCGTAAGCATTACTGCACCCGGTGAGCACCGCGAACGCTCCGATCATGACGGCAAGGGCGCGGGACCTGGAATCTTTCGCTTTCATGGCCTACTCCATCGTGAATGGGACCGATCACTGACCACGACAACGTTAGTGATCGGCCCCTGCTGGCAGTATCAGCCGCGGCGCCCTGGCACAGTGCGACAAAGCCGACCGGAGCCGTCGGACGGAGGACTACAGGCGCGGCCCCGGAGCGTCCGCTCACGGGGTCACCGTCAGCGCGTAGCCCGCGAGCGAGGTGCGCAGGACATTCTGGCGATCCGCCACCTCGAGCACCCGAGCTGTGTACCCGCCGGCGGCGCCGACGTCCGGGACCCGCAGCGTGACGAGGGCCCCATTGGTGAGCCCGCCCACCACGGCCCCCACAACCGTGGATCCGTCCGCGCGCCGCGTGAACAGCTGGAGTGACCCATTGACGACCACCGCGGTGTCGATCGGCGGGCCGCTCACCTCGAACAGCAGCGCGCCGTCATCGCTGCGAGGTGTGCTTAGGCGCAGAGTCAGCGTGCCGGCCCGCGGCGCGCCGCTGGTGGGGTCGTTCGAGCAGGCCGCGCCCAAAGCCACGGCGGCCAGGAGGGTGAACCTCCACCGCGCGCTGCTCATGGCTGGCTCGCCGCCCTGCGTTGGGCCGGGGCGGCGGCACTCGGCGCACCGCCCAGCGTGATCAGGTAGGCCCGCAGATCGCCGACGTCGTAGCGACCGTTGTGGTTGCCGATCGCGTCCAGGAGCTGCAGATCCGCCGCGCTCAGCCCGCCGCCACCCAACAGGCCCTTGACGGCGATGTCGCGCGTGAACGCCGGCGGCACGAATCCCATCGGAAGCCCGCGCTGGGCCACGCCCGCCGGGTTCACTTCGATCACCTGGCCGATCCGCATCTCGGTGGCAAACAGCCGCGCCTCGGTGGCTCCCGTGCCGTCGCGCCCGAACGCCACCGCCTGCGGGGCGTCCGGACCCACCGCAAAGGGATCGGCCAGCGTCGTCCCCACTGCATCGAACAGCAGGATGCGCCCGGCCACCGGGCTCGGCGCGTAGATGTTGCCGGCCACATCGAAGGCAAACCCCCAGATCACGAACGGTGCGCCCAACACCCGACGGGGCTGGCCGTTCACCAGCTTCCAGATCTCGTTGCCGTTGGAGAAATGCGGCTCGCCCGAGGGACCGATGGCCAGCGGGCCGGGTCCGAATCCGCCGATGTCGATCGCGTCGAAGCGGGCCTCGAACCGTCCCGTCGCGCTGTAACGCCGGAGCGACCGGTCGGAAAGGTCGCTGAGCCAGATGCGGCCGTCTGGAGCCACGGCGACCCAGATCGGGATGCCCGCGTCGGTGATGAACCGCGTGGTCTGGCCTTGGGGGCTGACGCGGTACACCACGCCATCTCCGGACACCACCAGCAGCTGGCCGAACGCATCGAACGCCAGACCCTCGGGGCTCTGGATTCCGCTCGCGAAGGTCGTCATCCCGCCCTGACGCGTGATCCGCACGATGCGATTCCCCGTCAGGTCGCCGGCAAAGAGGTCTCCCGTGCTCCCTACGGCAAGGCCCAGCGGCCGGCCCACGTTCGCGGCGTGCACCGTGATCGGGTCGCCCGGTCCCCCGGCGATCGAGCGAAGGTGGAGCGTGTAGGGGAACGGGTTGCCACCCGGGTCCGCGAGCGAGGAGACGGCCGCGAAGTAGGTGCCCGTCGTAGTGATCGAGAATTGAAGCCGGCTGTCGGCGCCGTCGCCGTTGTTGTCGTCGTTGAAGGCCAGCCGGGTGATGCCGTCGCTCGCGTAGAGCGCGACGAACGGGTCGACCAGCAAGCCGAGCGCCGCGGCATCGACATCGAGCTCGATCGTCGTCCCCGCCCGCGCGGTGAAAGCCCAGTAGTCCACGTCCCCTGCCGGGTCGTCGTCCGACGCGCAGATCGCGCCGGTGCCGCTGCCGCCGATCACGAGCGGCGTCGCGCTGCCCGGCGCACCGTTTGGCTCCAGCTCGGTCCCCACCGCGTCGCAGGCGACCTTTCCGAAATTGATGGCGTACGTGAGCCCTGGCCCTCCCGTGGCCCCGAATCCGCGCAGCACTACGTAGTAACGCCCGCTGGTGGGGATGCGGTAGGAGATGCGGCTGTCGAAGTCGTCGAAGTCGTCGTTGAACGCGAGTGAGGTCCTGCCGTCCGGAGCGATCAGCTCGAGCGTCGCATCGAGTGGCGATCCGGCCTCGAAGGCGTCCACGTCCACGCTGAAGAATTGTCCCGCGGTCAGGTCCACGAACCAGGTATCCACGTCGCCCGGCGGATTCACGACACCGGTGGCCTGGTCACCGAGCACCACTCCGTTGGCCGTGGCCACCGTGTTGTTGGGCTCGCGCTCGGCCACGATCGCGG